>CAMRBQ010000008.1 GCA_947040495.1 uncultured Spirochaetia bacterium | reverse complement strand
ATTGATTCTCAAGGTAATATTTTATCAGAAGAAATAACTGAAAGAGAATATATATATACTACAAAAGTACAACTAGGCAATGAAAAGAAAAATATAATCTGTAGTAATTTTATAGAAGAAATATCTATTCACTATTAGATTTAAATATTTATTTTAAATCTAAGTTCTTAATTATACATAATACTTCCCTATGATTTCATGGCATGATAATTTTATATTTTTTCATGTCGATAAGTAGAACAAGAATTAAATAATAAAACTGGATATATAGTGTTTAAAAAAATAATTTTACCCAATGGCAGTAGTGTTTTACTTGAAAGAATAGCATCCCTTGATACTGTTACATTAGGCTTTTGGTTTACAACAGGTAGTGCTGACGAATCAAAAGAGACTAATGGTTATACACATTTTATAGAGCATATGTTATTTAAAGGTACAAAAAAAATAGACGCCTATCGCCTTATAAAAGAGATAGAAGGTGTTGGTGGTATATTTAATGCCTTTACTTCGAGAAATTTTACAGCGTTTTATATAAGTATAATATCATCAGAAATAGATAGGGCATTTAATATATTAATAGATATAATAGATAATTCTGTTTTTGATAAAGAAGAGGTTGAAAGAGAAAAGCGTGTTATAATAGAAGAAATAAAAATGGCAAATGATATGCCTGAAGAGAGAATAGGACAGCAATTTTTTGAAAAAGCTTACAAAGGGACTGGTATGGCTTTGCCTATTGCGGGCACTATAAAAAATATAAAAAATATAAAAAGGGATGAAACGTATTCCTATTATAAAGAAAAGTTTAATGCATCTAACTTTATAATATCAATAGCGGGGAACTTTGATTTTGACGTTGTGGGAAAAAAATTATCAAAATTAAAATTAAAGAAAAAGCAAAAAACTACATGGGATGATTTGTCATTTAATTATGCTACAAGGTCTAGTGAAAATCTTGATTTAAATCAGGTGTATTTTTCTTTGATGTTACCAACATTTAAAGCTGGGTATAAATATAATCCAAATATTAATATTATAAATGATGTACTTGGTAGTAGCTCATCATCAAGGCTTTTTCAAAACCTAAGAGAAAAGCAAGGATTATGTTATAATATTTATAGTTCTAATTCAACATTTGTAAATACAGGGACATTTGAAATACATGGTTCAACTAGTCTCGCTTATTATGCACAAACAATTGAAAGTGTATATAAAGAAATAGAAATACTTATAAAAAATAAAATTACAAAAACAGAAATGGAAGAAGCAAAGCAGATGCAAATAGGCACACTTGCTTTTAATAAAATGAGTACAGATTTTCTAATGAATAAAAATGTAAAGCATGAGTATTATTATTCAAAACATATACCACTTCATAAAATTTATAAGTCTATTATGAAAATTGATTTGGATGATACAAATAATATGATAGATACAATATTTTCTAATAGGAAATTATTTTTATCAACTATTGGACCAAAAGGCGCTATAGATATAACGAATGCTATATCTGAAAAATTAAAATTAAACTAATATATTATTTTTATAAAAAAGGAGTGGCTGATATGTTATTAAATAGTAAGAAATTTCCTGAAGTATCATACAATAAGGGAGAAGAGATTTGGGTTGGCGAGGGAGAACTTGGATTGCCCTTTAATTTTGATGTAACAGAAGATTTGACAGCAAGTACACAAGCAATGGAACTGGTATCTACATTTCTTGATGATATTGATGCATTAAAAGAAAATACAATTAAATATTTAAAAGCATTGCTTTTGAAGAAAACGGAGCAATCAGCTACTGATTCTGAAGAGCATATCCTTTGTTATTTTTTAGAATTTCATAGGGATGAATTTGATATTGAAACTTTGAAAAATTTACTTGGTACTCAAGATGTTGTGAATATTACTCTTGAAAGAATGACTGACTTTTTACTAATAAAAAGATTTGGAAGTTATATAGATAAAAAATTAAATGAACAAGCATTTATAATGGATTTAAGTTTTAACAGCGAATATACAGATGAGTTATTGGTTATTTATTTTAACAAAAATAAAGAGATTTTTAATATCTCCCATGAGAGTTAATGAGAGCATTCCATTATTAAAATAATCATTTTGGTTTTATAGAATACAATATGGGACAACCTTTACATAAAGAAAATTGTTATATATAATTACCTAATGTAGATTAATATTAAAATTTTAAATATTTGGAGAATTGCTTGTACATGAGAAATGCATTTTATTTTTTTATATTTGTTTTTGCTTTACAGTTTAGCCTATATGCTCAGAATCAAACAGAGTATACTTATATTTTTGAAAAAGAAAAAAACATAGTTATAACTAATAATGCTACTAAAAAAAATAATACTAATGATAGTATACCAACAGATATACTTGAAATGACAATATTAAGGCGTGATATACCACTTGTTAATAGGCTTGTACGTTTTGTTTCTGCGACCCCAGATATATTTATATTTGAAAATGATGCGACTTCATTCATGGAAGCAACTGATGAAAATGGTACTATTACTGCCCCTATAGAAATAAAAAATGCAGGCAGGGGTATAGCGATTGTGCATTTACTTTATGTTGGAGCGAATGTATCGATAACAAATATTACTCATGAGGAATACATAACGCTCAATGTAGATACTAAGGGGGACAAAGGATTTGCAAATATTGATGACATGAATTTTACTACAGGCGATGCTTTTTCTATATATCATCTTTTTCCACCATATCTATTTTTAAATGTTATTTCGCTTTTTATTATAGGTTATTTTAAACGCTTAAAAGAGGGTAGCGAATATCCACCAATAGCTAAGTTTATGATTGCAACATTATTTGGTTTCTCATCGATAAAGAAAAATTGTTTACTTATGATACCATTTTTTATCGTAGAAATAATACTTTTTTATCTCATTGTATTTACGACCAACCCTTTGATACCAACATTTTTTCTGCTATTTGCTATGGCTAGTTATTTTGTTCCAAAAGACAGGGCATATTCGGTTTCTTTTATGTTATTTGCTATAATTTCAATAGTTCATTATATTTCTTTACTTCAGGTTCCATATATGTCTTTATTATCAACTTCTGGAAAGATGTTCTTTGTCAGTGAATGGTATTTTTTAATCCCATTTTTTATTCTCATGACAGCATTTTTATCTAATGTATATATACCTCTTGTGTTATTATCTTTTATGCAAATATTATTTTCATTGAGTGTATCTAGTGTTAGTTTTGCTATTATTGGTATAACAATAGGCTTTATCTTGTTTATACTAAAAAGAATTTTTAATATAAAAATGCCTATTTTTTATAAGTTAAATATATTAAAGGTGGATATGTAATTTTTATGAAACGACAATATTTTATTTTATGTTTATTAATATTTTTTTCTATCTCATTTAATGTGCTAGGTCAAGAGAAAGTATTTGTTATAGATAAGCTAGAGTTTAAAGAGGTTGACCGCTGGTATTCTGGATATATTAGGCGTGCTTTTGAAAAGGCTGAAGAAGAGAATGCCTCTTTAATAATATTAGAACTAGACACACCGGGGGGGGCAGTTTCTGATGCCCTAAATATAAAAAATATATTATTAGATAGTGAAATACCTACAGTTGTATTTATAAATAAAAATGCTATATCTGCGGGTGCTTTGATAGCATTAAGTGCTCAAAATATTTATATGGCAGATGGTTCACTTATCGGTGCTGTAACGCCTGTGCTTATGACAGGAGAGGGAATAAAAAAAGCGGATGAAAAAACAGTCAGTGCTATGAGGGCTGCGATGCGTTCTGCGGCAGAGGCTAATGGCTATAATGCAAATATTGCTGAGGCTATGGTTGATGAAAATATTGTTTTGACCAAAAAAGATGATGGAATAAATTTAGATAATAAAACATTACTTACACTCACTTCGGAAGAGGCAATTGAACTTGGTATAAGTAGTGGGGCAGCAAAAAATATTTCTGATATATTAAAATTACAAGATATAAAAGATGCAGAAATTATAAATATTAGAGAGAATAAATATGATACTCTAACACGTTTTATGTTAAACCCAGCATTTCTTTCTATCATACTTGCACTTGGTTTGTTTTCTCTTTATTTAGAAATAAGAACACCCGGCTTTGCCATCCCCGGTGCTGTTGCTGTAATATGTTTTGGAATTTATTTTATAGCACAATTTAGTGTTGGTGGATTTACATGGATAGCCCCTGCCATATTTGCACTTGGTATTTTATTATTGCTGCTTGAAATTTTTGTTATACCGGGCTTTGGTATAGCGGGTATATTTGGTATAATATCTATTATCGCTGGGCTACTTTTGGCATTTGATATAAGCAATATAGAAACTGCTTTAACTGTTGTTCTTTCATCGGTTATTGTAACAACTGTACTTATTGTTGCCTCTCTATCTTTTCTTCCAAAGTCATCTGTGTTTAAAAAAATTGCCCTTGCTGATGATACATCTACATATCATTCGAGTGTTTCGTATGAGCATATTTTAGATAGGGTGTGTAAGACTTCGACATTGCTTAGGCCTGCGGGCATAATAGAGATAGATGGCAAACGTTATGATGCTATAAGTGATGGTGGATTTATAGATAAAGATATTGAAGTTAAGGTTATTTTAGTTCAAGGTAATAAAATAGTTGTGAAAAAAGTTTAACTATTTTTGTCTGCTCTACTAATTCTACTAGGTATTGTTCATAATGTGAATTTACGAGTTGCTATTTTTATCAAAATGATTGGTTGAATTATGAAACAAAATGCTTCAGATAAACTTATTGAGAAAATTATTAAAACAAAAAATCCTATAGTAGTAGGGTTAGACCCTGACATAAAAAAGATACCACTATGTTACAAAATAGATGTTCGTTCATCTTCAAATAAGTTTGAACAAGTTTCAGAAATGATTTATAATTATAACAAAGATATTATAGATAGTATTTGTGATATAGCTCCTGCTGTTAAACCACAAATGGCTTTTTATGAGAAATATGGTTCACAAGGTGTTATCGCATTTGAAAGAACAGTTATGTATGCCAAAGCAAAGGGCTTAATTGTGGTTGAAGATGCTAAACGCAATGATATTGGTAATACTGCACAAGCCTATGCGGACGGGCATTTAGGTAAAGTGGAAATGCTAGACGGCTCTTTTATTAGTTCATTTGACGTGGATTTTTTAACAGTTAGTCCGTACTTAGGAAGTGAAAGTCTAATGCCTTTTATGAATGAATGTGTTATAAATGGGAAGGGTATATTTGTGCTTGTTAAAACATCTAATCCAAGTTCTGGAGAAATACAAGATGTTGTTAGTAGTAATGGAAAATCTATTTCTGAAAATATTGCTGATAATATTTTTAGTAATGCTAAAAAGTGTATAGGCGAGAAAGGCTATTCATCTATAGGTGCTGTTGTTGGGGCTACTTATCCTGAAGATGCAATAAAATTAAGAAAAATTATGCCCTCAAGTATTTTTTTGGTTCCCGGATATGGGGCACAAGGAGCTTGCGTTAAAGATATTATGCCTTGTTTTAATCCCGATGGATTAGGGGCAATTGTTAATTCTTCGAGAGGTATTTTGTATTCCTATTTATCAAATGGGTTTGACGTCTATTGTTCAAAACAAGAATATCTTTCATCTGTTGTCAATGAAACATTAAAAATGCAAAAAGAAATTTACAGTGAATTAAAAACAATTTTCCCTAATATTGTTTATTGATGTATCTTTAGCATAACATTGACGGAATAGATTAGGGTTAAATATTTCAATATTAATAGAGTATATGAATAATGCTAGAATTATTTGGCATGTTCTCTGATTTATCTTTTATTTCATTTATAACGATTTGGCTATCATTATTTTCTAATATTTTTTCTATATCTTGATTAGAAACGTTATCATAAAATCCTTGTGTTGCTATAAAATGATATGTTGGTATTTTCCTTATAGCCCCGACTGTAGATATATAATGTCTACCACCACCGCCTGCAAAGTTTTCAACTACATCATTATACACATGGTCTTTTGTAATAGATGCAATTTCGCCTTCCATATCTTTTTTATATACCCTGACATCGCCTGAATTAAAAACAAAAAATCCCACAGCCTCATTATATAAAATCCCAGCAAGCCCTGCCGATGCCCCTATATAATCTTTGTTTTCATTACTTTCTTTGGCAATAGCAAGTTCAACACGTACAAACAAGTCTGATATAGTATACATGATTTCTTGTTCGCTTATTGTGTTTATTAATTTATGAAAATGCTCTTGAAATACTTGAACTACTGTTTTGGAAGCCATAGTAGCCGAAGCATCTCCGCCCATTCCATCCGACATTACAGCCAAGAATGATGAATCTACATCTAGGTAATGTGAATAGAAATCCTGAGAATCTATAATTACAGGGTTACTCTGTGTCCCTTCAGATACAAACAAAAGACAATCTGTATTTGATTTTTTATTTGTTCCTTTTTTTGTTAGAATGTTTACTTTCATTATTTTCTCCTTCTTTTTCTTCTTCTTTTTTTCGTCCATATTTTTTTATATATGCTTCACAAAATCTCATATCATCCATACATTTTTTTTTGTCAGATTGTAGCTTTGAAAACTTTATAAAATCTGAGTGACTTAAAAAAATTAAAATATTTTTATAGTTTGGTAATATCCTCGATGACATATGCCGTCTAATATCATCTGTAGTCATTTCAAGTATAGGTAGTTCAAATCTACTTGTAAGATATTTACGAAATATTTGTGTTAGTATAAAATAGTATTCTAGAAGTGAAATTTGGTTTAATCCAATTTTATTTTCTAATATACCTAATTCTTTTAATGCCTCTATATCTTCGGGTTCATATACTTTTAATACATTTAAAGAATCTCTTTTTTTAATCAAAAATAGTATTAGAATTATACCTATAATTATAAAAATAATAATTGCTATTATTATAATAAATACATACCAAGGTATATTTATATGTTCATTATTTTTTATTGTAGGTAAATATTGCCCGTCTGAAAATTGTTTTATAGATACATATATTTGTGTATTTGATAAAATTGTTTGCTTTTCATTTTCAAAGTGTTCTATAGAAAAACTAGGCATATCATAAATGCCATGATTATAAAATGCAATTTTATATTTGTATATTGTTTGCGTATAGTCTTTTTTGTTTTTTATATTGGTTTCTGAAGATATAATTCTCATTTCATCTTCTGTATATAGGAATTTTATATCATTAAAAGCGTATTTTATATTTCCTGTTGTTTTTATAGTTACCTGATAGTTTATATATTGTCCAATATATGCTTCCATTGTGTTTATAGAAGAAAGCATTTCTATAGTAGGTGTAATGTTTTGTTTATTTTGTTTAGCGACCAGGGGGGCTATATTTAATATAAAATATATAATCATTACTATAGATAGTTTTATTATATATGATTTGCTTAGATATATTCTTCTCATTGCTTTATTATACCAGTGCTATATTTTTATGCAAATTTATATATTGTTTACATAATAAAAAAATATAGTTTTAATTGTAAAAATACTAATGCTAAAATTGATAATACCGAAAAATATAGAGCAAGTATTTTATAAAAATTCTAAGGTTATCTATTATTTACTATTAGTTAACATAAATATTGACTTTTTGTAATCAAATGATAAACTTAGAAATATTGTTTTAACATTGTGAGGATAAATTATGGGTGAAGATGAAAATTTAGATGAATTAGAAGACGAAGAAGGTGAAGAGGATGAAGGAAAACCTAAGGAAAAGAAGAAGCTAACATTAAGCCCAGCTATTGTAAAAATACTAACAACTGTACTTTTAATAGTGGTAGTTGCTTTAGTTGCAGGCTTTGTGGCTGTTTTTGTTTCTACAAGTGTTTCTAAAACTGGCGCCGTAGCTGCTGGCATTACAGATGATATGGTAAAAAGCGAGCCGCCGAATTACTATTCGCTTGGTGAGTTTAGTCAGACTACATCTGATTTGGATGCTCCAAGGTTTGTACGTGTTACTTTAAATCTAACATATACTGAAAACCCTAAGGGTTTGTTGGCTGAGTTACCTGAAAGGTATCTAATTTTACGTGATAGAGTAGCTGATATTATAAGTACCTATCCATATGATGTCGTGCGTACTGTAGACGGAAAAAATCGTTTGAAAGAGGACATAAGAAGGGAAATAAATAATCAATTAAAAAATGGTCAGATAGACGAAGTTTTATTTGATAATTTCATTGTAAATTAGAAGTTGTTTATCTTAAAGTCAAAGTTATTAAGAAGGCTGTGTAAAACATGACAGAAGTATTATCACAAAGTGAAATAGATGCTCTTTTAAATGCGATATCCTCGGGTGAAAGTATTGATAATATCGATACAAAAAAAGTTGAGGTAGAAAATCGTAAGATAAAGATGTACGATTTTAAACGCCCCGATAAGTTTTCAAAGGACCAGATTAGAACATTACAGATGATGCATGAAAACTTTGCTCGTGTTACGACAACATCTTTGTCAGCACAGCTTAGAACATTGGTAGGTGTTCACGTTGCAAGTGTAGATCAGCTTACATATGAAGAGTTTATACGTAGTGTAAGTAATCCTAGTACATTAGCCATAATTAGTATGGACCCACTTAAGGGCAGTGCTATACTAGAGATAGATCCTTCCATTACATTTACAATTATTGATAGATTATTTGGTGGTCAAGGTGAGAATGCCAAGAACATTAATAGAGAGCTTACTGATATTGAGATATCGGTCATTGAAGGGATTATTGTAAGGATATTGGGTAATTTACGAGAGGCATGGAATAATGTAATAGACCTAAGACCGAGATTGGGTTCTATAGAAACAAATCCACAGTTTGCTCAGATGGTGCATCCAAATGACATGGTTGTTCTTATAACACTTGAAACGAAAGTTGCCGATGTTGAGGGGATGATGAATTTTTGTATTCCCTATATAACAATAGAGCCTATTATATCTAAGTTTTCGGCAACATATTGGTATGCTTCTGTAAGAAGGGGTAATACTAGTGAGAACCTTAAAATATTTAAAGATAAACTTCAAAATATTTTTGTAGAGGTGTCGGCAGAACTTGGCGAGATAACTACATCACTTGACAATATTGTAAACTTAAAAAAAGGTGATGTTGTAAAGTTAGTTGATACAAAGATAACAGATACTGTTACATTAAAAATTGGAAATAAAAAGAAATTTATTTGTAGACCAGGTATATCAGGTAATAACATGGCTGTTCAAATAACTGATTTAATAGAAGGCGAGGCAGATATTACCGAAGAAGATTTATTAAAAGAGGAGGATTAAAAAATGGGCGACGGAGCATTATCACAAGACGAAATTGAAGCTTTGTTACAGGGAGCTAATCAGGCATTTGGAGAATTGGAATCATCTGGTGGTTCTGATATTACAGATGCTCAAAAGAAAAATTTAATAGAAGTAGCCAAAATTATCACAGATAATCAGTCATTTTCTTTATCCTCTATATCGACTAAAAATGCTACTATCAGTTTTACTGGTTTGACTATAGGTGATTCTGAAGCATTAAAAAAATCGCTTACTGGTGGTGGCAAATATGTTGAATCACAAGCGGGCTACACTGGTGCTTTGCAAGGTAATACATATTATTATATTACTGAAAAAGATGCTGTAGCTATATCTACTCTTATGATGGGACAGGAAGAAACTGAATTGACAGATATGGTCGCTGAAGTTTTGAATGAAGCTTTCTCTCAGATGACAGGGGTTTCTAATAGTGCCATAACTAGTAAATATGCATCAAATTTTAATAATATGCCAACTGACACACATGTTGTAAATGATGTTAGTGATATAAATATAGACGGAAAAATTGCCATAGTAGAGGCGAAGATGACTATAGAAGATTCTATAGAAGATTCTCCATTTATATTTGCTTTTGATTCTAATATGATTAATTCTATAATTGCGATGACTAATCCAAAGTCAAGCCCTGTAGCAAATAATCAAAATACTGCAGGCGGCGGTGCATCTTCATCAGGTGCTCCACAAGTGGGCATACAACATGCCGATTTTGGTAATCTTTCAGCAGCAGCAGATGTTCAAGGTACTGGTAATATCGGGCTACTGATGGATGTTACCATGAGCCTTACTGTAGAACTCGGGCGTGCGACTATGACTATAAGAAATATTCTAAGTCTAGGCGAAGGTTCTATTATTAAACTACAAAAATTGGCTGGCGAGCCTGTTGATTTATTGGTTAATGGTAAATTGATTGCTAAAGGCGAGGTTGTTGTTATCGATGAAAACTTCGGTGTTCGTGTAACAGATATTATTAATCCTATGGATAGATTTGGAACAAAGCCTTTCTAACTAAAAAATAAAATTATAAAATTTTTATAAGGTAGACTATATTATTGTAGGCTACCTTTTTTTATTTTGATGATATATACTGCAAATGATTTGAAATATAAGATAGATACAGGTAGATATAATGAGTATAGATATAAATGAGATTTTAGAGACGATAAAAATGATTGATACACAGTCTCTTGATATACGTACTGTAACATTGGGGCTTAATTTAAAGGACTGTTGTGATAGTGATATAAATGTAGTCGCCAAAAAAGTTAAAAATAAAATTATAGATAAAGCCAAAAATCTCAAAGAAACTGTAGATAAAATAAGTTTTAAATATGGTATTCCCGTGGCGAATAAACGTATTTCTACGACACCTATATCTACTATAACTGAAGGGTGTAATATAAGGAGTGCTGAAGATTTTTTAATAATTGCTAGGGCATTGGATGAAGCTTCTATTGAATGCGGTGTTGATTTTATTGGGGGATATTCTGCAATAGTTGATAAAAACTATACCGATAATGAACTTGCTCTAATAAAATCGCTTCCACTTGTACTTACCGAAACGAAAAGGCTTTGTTCTTCTGTGAATGTTGCTGCTACAAAAAGCGGTATAAATATGGATGCTATAGCTATAATTGGAGATGTAATAAAAGATATATCATATAATACAAGAGATGTTGGTTCTATTGGATGTGCGAAATTTGTTGCTTTTGCTAATGCTGTCAGTGATAATCCATTTATGGCAGGCTCTTTCTTTGGAGAATCTGAGGGAGATAGTGGTATCTCTGTTGGAATTAGTGGGCCTGGAGTTGTTCGTGGTCTATTAGAAAAAATGGAAGTTGCTGATTTTACTTCGCTTGCTAATGAGATAAAAAAAATATCATTTAAAATTACCCGTGCAGGGGAGCTTATTGGGCATGAGGTTGCCAATGCTATGGGGATACCATTTAATATTGTAGACCTTTCGCTTGCACCAACTACTGCTCGAGGCGATAGTGTTGCTGAAATATTGGAGCTCATGGGGCTTGAAAGGGCGGGAACTCATGGAACAACGGCTGCATTATATATTCTTACAGATGCTATAAAGAAGGGTGGAATTATGGCAAGTAGTAGGGTAGGTGGACTTTCGGGGGCATTTATTCCTGTGAGTGAAGATGAAAAAATGGTTACTGCTGTTCGTGATAATGCGATGACTATTGATAAACTTGAGGCATTAACCGCTATATGTTCTGTTGGTCTTGATATGATTTTTGTCCCTGGCGATACAGAGGCTTCGACACTTTCAGCCATTATTGCAGATGAATGTGCTATAGGTGTTATAAATAGAAAAACGACTGCTGTTAGGATAATCCCTGTACATGGCAAAAAAGTTGGTGATTTTGTCGATTATGGTGGGCTTTTGGGATATGGCTATATAGCAAAACTTCATACAAATTCAAGCAAGGCTTTCATCAAACGTGGTGGAAGAATACCCGCTCCTATACAAAGCTACAATAACTAGCTACTGTGTACACTTAAGTTGGTACTGCCTACGCTTAAGTTACACATTGTAATGTATGCTAACATTTAAATATATTTATATTTTAGATAGCTTTACAACATGCAACTTAAGCTACAGCCAGTGTTTCTACGGCAAGTAGTATAAACTAATATGTTTTTTTGTATATTTCTAGTATATCATTTTCATTTACATCTTTTGGGTTTCCACCAGTACATACATCTTTGAGAGCATCTTTTGCCAATCTAGGTAAATCACTCTCTTTTATATTTATATCTTTTAATGATTGTGGTATACCTACATCTTTTGAAAGTTTTCTGACGGCTTCTACAGCTATTTTTGCGGCTTCTTCTTTTGATATATCTCTAATATATTCGCCCATAGCACAAGCAATCTCAGCATATTTGTCTATAGATGAACTCATGTTAAATTCCATAACATTAGGTAAAAGTATAGCATTGGCAACACCATGGGGTATATCAAAAATAGCACCGAGTGGATGAGCCATAGAGTGTACAATACCAAGACCAACATTACTGAAACCCATTCCAGCAACATATTGTGCAATACTCATAGCCTCAAGGTCAATCATGTTTTTATCTTTGACTGCCCCTCGAAGATGTTTTGCAATAAGATTAATAGATTTTAATTCAAACATGTCTGAAATAGGATGTGCACCTTTTGTAATATATCCTTCAATAGCATGTGTAAGGGCATCCATTCCAGTCGCTGCTATTAGGGCATTAGGCATCGATGTCATAAGCTCAGGGTCTACAATGGCTACAAGTGGTATATCCTTTGGGTCTACACATACCATTTTTCTATTTACGCTTTCATCTATTATAACATAATTTATAGTTACTTCTGCTGCGGTTCCACATGTTGTCGGTAAAGCAATAATAGGTACAGACTTTGTATGTGTTGGGGCGACACCTTCAAGTGATTTTATATCATGAAATTCTGGATTATTTATTACTATACCAATAGCCTTAGCAACATCAATAACAGAACCACCACCAACGGCAATAATACAATCTGCTCCAGAAGATTTAAATGCCTCAATACCATCATGACAATTTTTGATTGTTGGATTTTGCTTGGCATCCAAAAATTCAGAATATACAATATTATTATCATCGAGGACTTTTTTCACTTTAGATAAAACACCGCATTCTGTAAGAACTTTGTCGCTAACAAGTAATGCTTTTTTATATTTTCTAGTTTTCATTTCTGTGGCGAGTTCAGTTCTTATACCTATTCCAAAATAGCTAGTTTCGTTCAAAATAAATCGTGACATATTATTACTCCTCATAAAAATTTATTATTCACATACATTAATGGTATGCAATTTTTTACATATATCAAGTTTTTTATATAAAATATAAAAAAAATACTTTAATTATTTGAATATATAAATATTTTGGTCATATTTGGCATGACTATTATATTTAGTCTTTGTTTTTAGAAAAAAATCCCTTTATAAATGAAAAGCCATATACTATATGTGTTAAAAATATACCAATGCACATGAAAAAGCCCTTTATAGGGGCAAGTATAGATATCCATGATATAAGCAATAATGCATTATATAGTAATAAAGGCACGAATGGTAGTATCTTTATTATGTTTAAAGTATTGTTTGATATGCTGCCTTCAAAATTAGAGATAATACTTGGATAATATAATGGCAATGTAAATAAAAACATTATGTATATTACGAATAAGCTTGGTATAAAATATGATAGTTTTAGAGAGTTGCCACCGATTCTTTTTACAAAGAGCCCTCTATGCCAACCATATCCTGAGATTTGTTTGAAATGTGCGAAGAACAGTTTGCGTCTATGATGATATACCAAAACATCGGGGGTATATAATATTTTTTCTCCAAGTTTTATGATATTATTACATAAAATAGTATCTTCACCAGGGTAAAAATTTGAGTTAAACCCACCAGATTTAAAGTATAATTCTCGTTTTATAATAAAATTGCAGCTAGGATAATCGTCTACATATTGAACGGATTTTGGGCTATAGCGTAATGTATGTTTGGCAGAAGTCATGAAATTTGCATATACCAGCCCACTAATCATTTGAAAAAAACTATCATCTTGTGCGGTGACAGCTACTCCACCTATAGCAGATATATTTTTATTGTCGAAGGTAGATATAGCATTTTGAAGCCAATTTACTTCGGGGTATGTATCATCGTCAATAAATGCAAATATATTACCTTTTGCTATAGTGGTTCCTATATGCCTTTTAATAGCGGGGCTTTCTTTCCCAGTTTCTTTTATAATTATTCTTTTATCTAAGAACATAGCATTATTATTTAGTTCGCCATTATATTCATCGGGTAGTATTATGAGTTCAAAATTGCTATAGGTTTGTTTCAATACCCAGCTAGTACATTCTATAATATAGTCATTCATTTTTTTTAGTGGTATGATAATACTTATAAGTGGTTCACTTTTACGAACATTTAAAAGATGTTTATAGAATTTTAGAAATCTAAGCCTATAAAATATAGCTATTGTATCTATAAAAGTTTTGTATAAAACATGAATATGGATAAAACCATTATGCCTATTGGCATTTAATATTATAGGGGCTTGTGCTATTTTGAATCCATTTGTATATGCGGCGATTAATACTTCGAGGTCATATGCAAATGCTTTGACTAATATACGGGCAAATACACCCTCTAATGCCTCTCGTTTGAATAATTTCAAGCCTGTCTGTGTATCACGTATAGGTAGCTTAAACATAATCTTGACAAACATAAAATAGATAAAAGATATAGTTCTTCTAATTCGTGAATATTTCAAGCTAGATAATGGGTGACGCTTTGAGCCTATAACTATATCTGCTTTTTCATTTTCCATTATGTCAAAAAAATTAGATAACTGAGAGGGGGGCAGTTCCATATCCGCATCACAAAAAACAATATATCTCCCACTAGAATATTCAAAGGCACGTTTTAATGCATGCCCTTTACCTTGGTTTATATCAGTGTTTACAACAATTATATTATCATAATTTTTTTCTATTTTTTTTATAATCGGAAGTGTGTTATCGTGACTGCCATCGTTTGAAAGTATTATTTCATAATTAGGCATAATTTTTTTTATAGAATCTATAAGAAATCTTACATGTTCTTCAATTGTTGAACCCATATTATAAATGGGAAGAAGTATTGATACCTTTTCATTGATTACTTTCATAATATAAAACTACTCTCGATGAGATAGAAGTCCCATCTTTTCTTTTGCTCCGTTAAGAATGCTACTTGCAATTTCATTTGCTTTTTTAGCACCGTCAGAGAGTACATCATAAACATAATCTTTATTATTTTCTAGTTCATTTATTTTTTCTCTGATAGGTGATAATTCATTATTTATATTTTTGACTAATATACGTTTACAATCGACACATCCTATTGAGGCATTTCTACAAGATTGGGCACATTCTTTTTGCTCATCCTCGCTTGAAAATATAGTATGCCATTTATACATATTGCATATATCAGGATTGCCTTTATCTGTTTTTAATTTTCTATTTAAATCAGTTACACCCTTTCTTAGAATAGCAGTTTCTGTTTCTTTATCTGTCATTCTTAGAGATATATGATTTTGTAGGGATTTACTCATTTTTCTTTGTCCATCAAGACCTAATATTCTAGGGACATTGCTATGAATTGTATCTGGCTCTATAAAATATTCTCCATATCGAGCATTAAACTTTCTTGCAATCATCCTTGTTAGTTCAAGATGTTGTGCTTGGTCTTCACCCACTGGTACTGCATGGGGTTGATAGAGTAGTATATCTGAAGCCATAAGGGCTGGATATGTAAGCAGTCCTGCATTAATGTTAGTTTCATTATTTTTTGATTTATCTTTATACTGCGTCATTCTCTCTAATTCTGCCACGGGTATAACTGAATTAAATATCCAAGCGAGTTCTGTATGAGCGGGCACATGTGATTGAATGAATATACTACATTTATCGGGAGTAAGCCCACATGCTAGATATTCGATAGCAGCCTCTATAATTCGTTTTTGCATCACAGATACATCATATTCGATTGTTATAGCATGATAATCTACTACGATAAAATAGCCATAATATTTTTCAAATAATGATACCCAGTTTTTTATAGCGCCCAAATAGTTACCAATATGAAGTTCGCCTGTAGGTTGTATTCCACTGAGCATTATTTTTTTGGTCATGATAAGTTATTCCCCAGTTATTTTTCTGTACAATACTTAATTTATACATACTATATAATCTTATTTATAGTTTTTTGCAACAATATTTAGTATAATATGCACTTTATCTACTTTCATATTTATAACATTGAAACGCTTATGAAACTAAATTGAAATCTTGTATAAAAATTAAATAAAGTTTAATATAATATGTAACAATGATTAACAACAATACATTAGTACTTATACCAACGCCCTATTCGAGGGATAGAATATTTAACGAATATAATAATAATGATATACTCGAAACTACAAATATAAAAACAATATATTATTTATATAGAACGCTATTAAGTGTATGTGAGATTTCTATAGAGAGCAAAATTATAGGTGTCTATGAAACTACATATATTCTCAAAGAAGCCTGTAAATTATATTTAAGCGAAAATAAAAATATAAAATTTAAAAACATTATTACAAAAAATGAATTTGTAAATGAGCTATATATATTTTATGAAGAGATATCTTTGGTGTATAGCATAAAGCCTCAAAAAGAAATCAATGAGTTACTAGATTCTGATATATCAAGATTGTATATAGAAATAATAGGCTATTATAAGAACTTAATGCATTCTAATAATATGATTGATGAGAATATGTTTTATAATATTTTGATAGAGAAACTTTCTAAAGGTGATAATATATTCTCTGAAAAACTATTTTATAAAAATATTATACTTCATGGATTTGATATTATAAATATGCGTTATAGTATTTTGCTCGATGCCATAGGTAGAGGCTATAATATAAATATAGAACATGTTTTGCCATATAGTAAAGATATATTGCGTCATTTTGAAAGCAGTTATAATACAGAATATGTAGACACAAGTATTTTTAATTTTAATATAAAATCTCAAAATACAAATAATAATGAAATAATGAAATCTATATTTGTAGATTATGATACTGATAAAAAACTTGATTATGAAAATATATATTTTATGGCGGGTTTTGGTAGTTCAAATGAAATAAAAAATGTTTGCTCTTATGTGTACTCGCTTATAAAAGATAAAAAAGTTCCATCATATTCGATATGTATAATGTTTGATAATAGTGAATGCTACCATACAAGAGTTATCGATATGTGTAGTAAGATGAATATTGATTTTGTTGAAAGGCGAGGGGAGCCATTATGGAATATCCCTATTATTGTTATCCTTGCATCTCTATTTTCAGTGATTAAAATTAATAAAGATACTACAGTTGATGTGGATATTAATAGGCTTGCAAATATTTTATCTTCTCCATATATAAGCCTAGAGAATATTGACTATCGTTATATACGAAAAATTATTTATGATAAATCAGCACTACATTTATATCCTAGTATGGACTATCAAAAATTGCATGCAAGGCTAGCATATAAATCAAAAGATAATGATGAGCATGAAAAAATATCTGAAAGTTTAATTAATTTTTTGGATAAAATATATGCTCTTATGTCTTTGAAATCATTTAAGGATATAGGCAAAAATTATTTAGAGTTGCTAGAATATGTAAATATAGATAAAACTATAGAGATAAATAATAATAGCGATGATGATGATATTATAGATTCTACTTATAAAAAAAATATATACCAAAGGGATAATATTGCCCTTGCTCTTTTTATCAAAAAAATAAATGAACTCTCTTTTGATGATGATATCATTTCTGTATCAGAGAGAGGAAGTATAAAATTAAACTTTTTTGCTATGCTCAATGAAATGATGCGAAAGGAATATATACCGATTTATCATAAAAATGAACGTGGCATTACAATATCTACATTATACGATACTCGCTATCATGATTATGAATATATTTTTATATTTGGTTTTGATAATAGTTTTTTATCTCGTGGCTCTAATAGTTTTTTCTTAGATGATAAAAAAAGAGAAGAGATAAATAATAAATATGACTATCCGCTTTTTGCAAGTAAAGACCAATCGCAATATGAGGCTATGGCTTTGATTGCAAATATCATATCATCTTCCATACATAAAAATGCTTCTATATATTTATCGCTGCCTTATAAAGATGAAAATGGTAGTATAAATTTAGCACATAGTTTTATCGAAGAGATTTTTTATAAAAAAACATTGGCAGAATTTAATTTTAATAATTTAGTGGAGTATGGTTTAATATATCAAGAATATTATATACAAAAAATGAAAGACACAACAAATGATAATGATGCGATGATGTCTTTTTTCTTTTATGACAAAGATGAAGATAGCAATGATAAAAATATAATATTGAGAAATACATATTTAGATATTAAAAATATTATAAGCTCCATAAAAAAAAGGGGCAGCGATATTTTAGAAGTTCCAAAAGAAGAAGAGGCTTTGTTTCTAATAAAATATTTTTTGGACAAGGGCTTGTCTGTTACAGATATATTAAATATAATAATATGCCCGCAATATTTTTTGCATATAAAATTATTTAGAGATGAACAATTAAAAATAAATGAGATTGGTATTAACTATTCTGATATTGGTATAATTTATCATGAAGTTTTTCATAATTTTTTAAAGTCTATCAAAGAAAAATTTAATCATAATATTTTTAAAATAAAAGACGCAAGCGAATATAATAAAATACTTACTAATACTATAAACAATACTATAGATGAAAAGTATCTATTAATAGATGAAAGCAAATTTGATATACAATCAATAAAAGAAGAACTAGATTATAAGATGAATATATTTATTAACAAAGAGAGACAAAGGGCAGATTTTGAAAATCATCTTTATATACCTTCATATTTTGAAGAGGCTTTTTATGATTATAGCATATATAATAATGGCGATATAAATATTAAAATAAATGGGCGTATCGATAGGATAGATTTACACTATAAAGATAATTCATATAAAGATATAGATGGAATAAGGATTATAGATTATAAACCTAAGGTGAAAAAATTCCCACCAAAAAATAATATAGAAGCAATCAATACAGAGCATCCGCAGCTTATGTTTTATCTAGATTATATTATAAATAATAAAAAATTTGATTTTGAAAAAAATAATATATCTATGGCATATATTGGCTACAATCAATTAAGCGAAAAAAATAATGATTATTTTATAGAGTATAATGAAACAGAAAAAATAAATATTTTATTAGATAATTTGAGAGACAGTTTGAATCCTATATTCGATAAAATCTCTAAGGGAATTATCAACTATCATCCAACAAAAGATGGTTGTAGTATATGTCCAAGAGAAAAAATATGTATAAAGTCATATAGTTTATCTGAAGATTTAGATTAAAATAAGCAATATTTGAATTATGTTATTATTACAATTTGAACAATGGTTTTATAGGATTTTCATCATCTATCTCTAAATTTTCTAAGTTCCATGTATCTAACATATCAATTCTTATATACATTTCTCCCGAAATCCACTGATACAATCTTAAGAATTCATCTTTAAAATGATTATTCTCTAAGTTATATGGAACAATAAATACTACCTCGGGGCTATATTTATTTATAATACTAGCTACATCATCATCATAAAAATTATAATAAAGAGATTTCCAATCGGTTGAAAAAGAATATTTTCCAGAATTTATTACTATAAATTCTGTTTTTTTATCGGTATTGTTTTTAATTATAGCTGCTGTCTTTTTATCATAAGTTACATTATTGCCAGCAAGGTATACTGGAAATATTATTGCAAACGTAGATATAATTAGCATCATAATCGTAATATTATATTCAAGCCTGTTGTTTCTTTTTTCTTTATTATATAATTCTATACAAAGCGGCAATAAATATATCATAAATGAAATGAAGTAATGGTGATATGAAGGGGAGTTTCTAATAAGTATAAGCCTTGATATAAAAGCAAGTATAGCTATTATGAGTAAGATTTGTTTAGGTTTACTTATTGTTTTTATATGCTTTATTGCTTTTATTTTAATTAAATATATCCATACTCCATAGACAAAAAATGTAAATATTCCTATAGGGTATTTTCCCATGTTCTTACCATGGGTCATAATAGTACCTAAAAATGCCTCTATTGGATAAATGCCAAAAAATTGAACTATACTACCATCGTTGATATTATATGAAGCTGCAAATGTGAAATTTATATACCACCAGTCTGATAGAGCATCATTTTTTAAAAAATATATAAAGAATGGAACTAATGGTAGTAAGAAACCAATGAAAGCGATAATAGATTTTTTAATTATAGATAAAATATTTTTATCGTCTTTATATGCCAAAATAGGGATTATTAATGTTAGTCCTATATATGGACTGGCTGTTGAAACAGTTATTCCTAAGATAATTCCATAAATAAAATAGTCTTTGAAGTTAAAATTTTCTTCTTTTTGTATTATGAGTAAAGTTAATATTAAAGCAAAAACAAGTGAGAATTGTGGTTGATTTAAAAACCAAGCATGATGAATTAAAGCAAAAAATAAAATAGTAAAAATAGAATAACAAAAAGATTGCACGTGTTTTTTATACAAAGAGTAGACAATATTATAACTTAAAAATGCTGTTATTATATAAATCAAATATAATACAATATTTGTAAATACGTAAAAGTAAGACATATCTGTAAAAAATAATTTATAGATTTTGTATATTCCAAAAACGAAAAAGAAAAACCCCATATTTTTTGTATCAATTGCATTTTTATATAAAACAAGTCCGCTATCCATAGATTGAGCAACATTTACATATATCTGAAAATCTCTTATGTACAAACCGCTACCCAATAGGGTAAACAAGCAGTTCGTCATAAACATTGTAACTATAGCGGCTATTAAAGTGTATCTAAACCATATATTTTTTAGTTTATTTTCAAATGTATTTAGCATATTTTTTCACCAACTTTCTGGCTTATTGTAATGAAATTATAATAAAAGTCAATTATAAAAAATCTCTACTATTAGAAGTTGACATAGTAAAGTTTTTATTATACTATTCTTCGATAGATAAATGGGAGTTTAATAGATGTCCTGCGATGAAATAAAAGTATTAGAGAGCGACTTGGATAGAATTGAAAACAAAACTAAAGAGATTATAGTATATTTTGAAGATCAGATAGTGGAACTTGTTGATAGAATTGAAAATCTGCAAAAGATATTAGATGAAAAAGAAAAAGAAATTGATGCTTTGAAAGATGTGAATAAAAAGGTAGAGGATGAAAAAACTGCCTTTGTAAGCGCTGTGAATCATGATAGATTACAAAATATTATAAATGGTATAGAGATTGCTATGAAAAACAATTTAGCGAATGCTCTAAGTACAAATAATGATATAAATACGTCTGAAAAAAAAATAGAAAACCAAAATAATCAAAAACATAATGAACACAATGCAGTGGATAATAACCACAAACATAATGAACAAAATGTAGTTGATAATAATCAAAAACATAATGAACAAAATGTAGTTGATAATAATCAAAAACATAGAATAGAGAATTCAAATTCAAGTGATATAATTGATGTTGATGAGAATGAAGATCCATTTTCTTTGGCAAGAGATGATAACTGGGATAAGGAAATTTCTAGCGAAAATCATGATGTGTCAAGTACTGAAGATTCATATTTAGAAGATGAGTATATTTTAAATGAAGATGATACAAATGATTTTCTTTTTGATGATGAAACAAAATAAAATAAAAATATATTATGACAACTTATGGAAAATGAAAATATAGAAAATATAGAACAAAACCAAGATGGTTCAAATAATGAATTTGTAGAAAACAATTTTGTATCTGTGAAAATATTTGATCAAGATATATCTTTGAAGATTACAGATGTAAGTAAAGAATACTTAGAAAATATTTCAGGCTATATTGATGAGACAGTCAAATTAATCAAAGAAGCTAATCCATATTTTAATGATAAGATGGTACTTACACTTGCTGCTCTTAATATCGCTGATATGCTTCATCGTAAAGAGTTTGAAAATGATGAGCAAAGACAGTATTTTTCTGATTGCACAAATAATTTGCATGAAAAAACAATGACTATCATACAAATGATAGATAATAGAAAAAATAAAAATAGTAAGCTGTAACATAAGTTAGGTTTTTATAAAAATAAAAAAAAGGGTTATTTTATTATGTCAGTATTTAAAGCATATGATATTAGAGGTATTTATAATGAGAAAGGTTTTGATAAAGAACTAGCTTATAAAGTTGGTCGATATTTGCCTATACTACTTGAAGCAAAAAAAATACTTATTGGTAGAGATATAAGACTATCTTCTGATGAAGTATTTGAAAGCCTTTCAAAAGGGATAACAGATTCTGGTTGTGATGTTTATAATTTAGGACTTGCAACAACCCCATATGTTTATTATGCTACAGCAAGTTTTGGTTTTGATGGCTCTGTTCAAATTACAGCAAGCCATAATTCAAAAGAATACAATGGTATGAAAATTTCAAGGGAACTTGCAAAACCTGTTGGTTATGATACTGGTCTTGCTCAACTTGAAAAAATGGTAAATGAAAATAAATCTATACCAGAATGTGCTACTAAAGGAAAAATAATTGACTTTGACAAGAGCAAAGAATATATTGCATTCCAATCTAATTTTGCAAAAACTTGGGATTTGAATATATCATGTGATAATTCTAATGGTATGGCTAATCTATTTATCAAGGATATATTTTCTACACATATAGGCAGTGGCAAAGAAGTTCATTATATAAATGACTTCCTTGATGGCACATTCCCTGCCCATGAGCCTAATCCTCTCGATGAAAAAAATTGTGAGCAATTAAAAGAACTTGTAAAGAAAAATGGTAGTGATATTGGTGTTATATTTGATGGCGATGCTGATAGAGTAATATTTATCGATGACAAAGCCCGTTTCGTGCCACCCGATATGATGATAGCTGTTATTGCCAAACATTATTTGGAAAAAGAAAAGTCGATGAATATATTAATGGATATACGTTCATCTAAATCTGTTTATGAATTTGTTGAAAAAAATGGCGGTATTCCACATATATGGAAAGTGGGGCATGTCTTTGCTAAGGCGAAGCTTCCTGAAATAAATGCTATATTTGGTGGGGAGCTTGCGGGACATTATTATTTCAAAGAATTCTTTAATTGTGATTCTGCTATACTTGCTGCGATATTATGTTTGAATATTATTGATGATTTGAAAAAGCAAGGCAAAAAATTATCAGAATTTTTAGATAGTATTACTTTATATTCTAATAGTGGTGAATTAAATTTTCGTATTGAAAATAAAGTTGAGGCTATGGAAAAAGTTAAAGAAGTATTTACAAGTGGTGATGAAAAGCCCTCGAAAATATACGACTTTGATGGATATCGTATCGAGTTTGCCGACTATTGGTTTAATATAAGAATGAGTAATACAGAGCCATATCTTAGGCTTGTTGTCGAGGCAAAAAATGATGCTTTATTAAATGAAAAAGTAGAAAGCATTAGTGCCATTATAAAAAGTTATTCCTAGCACTGGCTGTGGCTTAAGTTGCACATTATAGAATTTGTCTAACATAGTATTATATCTCATAGAGAAAATCTTTGGTTATGCTAATTAA
Source organism: uncultured Spirochaetia bacterium (assembly GCA_947040495.1). Classification (GTDB taxonomy): domain Bacteria; phylum Spirochaetota; class Brachyspiria; order Brachyspirales; family Brachyspiraceae; genus CAMRBQ01. Next base: position 40,615 of record CAMRBQ010000008.1, on the reverse strand, counting down.
TCATCTATACTTTTAATTAAGGCCTCTTTTAAAATATGGGCGGATGCATAATTAGAATCTAATTCAATTACTTTGTCAATATTTTTTAGACCCTCTTCATTTTTCCCCATTTTATGTGAAATTTCAGATTTATAATAATATGCATCTCTGCCAAAAATAGAACTTAGTTTAATAAGTTTATCAAAATATTTCATTACATACATTTATAGCCTCTTCATATTTTTCAAGCTCAAATAAAATATAAGACTTTATATGATAATATTCTATATCATCAGGATAAAGAATTAGTTTTATATTGCAAACAAATAGTGCCCCTTCATAATCACCACAATTAAAATATTCTTGAATATCTAAAACTTCTTCTATTGTTTTTTCAATACTTTTTATATCTACTTTACTAAGGCATTGTATAGCTTCATCATCATGAGAAAGTTGTTTTAAACATAAAAATTTCCCAAAATAAAGAACGCTATCTTCTTTGTCTAACTCTATAGCTTTATTAAAATATTTTAATGCTTTCTCGTCATTGCCTTCATAATAGAAATCATAAGCCTTATTACATAAATCATCTTTTTGCATAATAACTCTCTTGCTAAAATAAATTTTTATAATTTAGAATAACTACATTAACTCATTGAATATGATTTTAATGAGTTGATTATAATATAGAAAATAATTTTTGCTACTGTTATGATTGACATAGTGTTATTTGCTTACTGAAGTTGTTATTAAATCGTTGTATGATTTCTGTGGTAAGTACTATCTGCGATGGTTTGACAAAAAAATAATTATGATTATACTGTCTAAATAAAATTAAACTAGAGAAAAATTTAAAAAGGTTTTTATAAACTATGGATATAAACTCAGCTAATGTTACAGAATTAACAGAAGAAATAAAAAAAGAAAAAGTAGTTTTTGATAATATAAAACAAGAGCTTTCTAAGGTGATTGTCGCTCAAGGTAGTATGATAGATAGCCTGCTTATAGGTCTTATGTGCGATGGGCATGTTTTACTTGAAGGGGTGCCAGGTCTTGCTAAAACTTTAACTATAAGCTCTTTATCTAATGCTATAGAGGCTTCATTTAAAAGGCTACAATTTACACCAGATTTATTGCCTGCTGATATTATTGGAACTGAAATATATGATATGAAAACAAGTTCGTTCACGCCAAAAAAAGGCCCTATATTTGCAAATATAATATTAGCTGATGAGATAAATAGAAGCCCTGCCAAAGTACAATCGGCATTGCTTGAAGCCATGCAAGAGCATCAAGTTACAATAGGTGATACCACTCATAGTTTGCCCGATGTATTTTTGGTGCTCGCAACACAAAACCCAATAGAGCAAGAGGGTACATATCCATTGCCTGAGGCACAAGTTGATAGATTTATGCTAAAAGTAATTGTAAACTATCCTTCAAAGGAAGAAGAGACTGAGATTATAAAAAGAAATATATCTTCAGAACGTAATACCATAAATCCTGTTTGTGCATTAGAAAATATAAAGACAATAAGAAAATATGTGCATGATGTTTATATCGAAGATAGGCTTATCGATTATATTGTAAATATAGTGGATGCCACACGTAATATGGCTAAATATAAACTACCTGAAGATTTTATTGAATATGGGGCATCGCCTCGTGCGGGTATATATATTACAAAAGGTGCACAAGCTAATGCTATATTAAATGGCCGTGGTTTTGTGATGCCTGATGATATTCGCTCAATTTTACATCGAACACTCCGCCATAGAATATCACTTAGCTATGAGGCTGAAGCTGAAAGTATAACAAGTGATGCGATTATTACAAAAATAATAAATCAAATAGAAGTCCCTTAATACTTTTTACTTCTATTACCGTATAATTTATTTTATTAAAATATTGACATTTCTTATAGATTGTATAGAATCGGCTTCTTATAAATGTATAGATATTGGGGTAATTATAATGGTTTGTAAAAAATGTGGGAAACAGATTATGGATAATGCTAGATTTTGTGATGGCTGCGGTGCTACAATTAAACAAGATATGAGCGGTCTTGGCAATGTTCAAAACACTACTAATAAAACAAAAAACAAAGTTGTATCCCGCTTTATAGCCCCTATTTTGTCTTTTATTTTGATGATACTTCTTGTAGTGGCGGTTAAAACTGTGATTAGAGTGGGTGCTCATCAAGCTATAGATAAACTAGGTTCTCTAATAGGCGTTAATAAAGATGAAGAGAAAGAAACAGAGACTGCGACAGATGGGACTTTAGACCTTGCAAGTTCATTACAATATATAGAAGTGGTACAAAACGCCTCATTGAATGATTATCCTGATACTACAGTTTATGATATGTTTGAAGTTGTATTTAAAAATGTTGAATATACTGCTTATAGAAGTGGTAATAATATGCCTTTGGTTATTATTGAAGCCGATTATGATGGTTCGCATTATGGTGTAACTTTTATACTAATAGGTGATGAAGAATTCAAGCAAAAGTATGGCGACCAATTTATACCTTCTTATAGTGATGAGTTTTATGTTGCAAGTGCTGTGATAGATGGGCAGCCTGTTGTTGGCGATGATTTTGTAGAGATATTTTTAGATTTTTATGAAGAAAATCTATAACGGGAAATCAATTTCTATTTAACATTATAAATTAAAGTGAAATATCAAACTCTCTATTATCTTTGTCTAATATTGTACTTATAGTTTCCACATTAAAATATTTTTTTATATTACTTTCGAGTTCATCTTTTGCTTTGAGAAGTTCAGCATAATTTTTATTTTTAAATCCGTCAATAGGGAATAATATTGATGAAGATTTTTCTGTTATTTTATCTATTTCGCTTTGTCGCCATATCCATCGCCTAGTTAGAATATGATTGGAAGAGGCATAAACTAATTCATCACTTGGCATATATTCTACTTCATCCTCGCCAATAGGCGAAAATATGTCGCTGTCTTTTGAAAATCTTATACAAATATCATCGCTAAAAGGTAGTATATCATGAGCGCCCATAGGCAAGGTATATTTCAAAGATATTATATTAACTAAATCTACAATAGAATTAATGCTAGGCAGCGAGTTCTTTTTTACAACGCGGCTAACGAGTGCCTCTATAGAACACATAAATTTATTTGGGTTTATATTAAGGATTTGAAAAGCCTCTCTATAACAAGCAATATTGTTATATTCTTTTATATTTTTATCTTTAAAATATTCATGCGTTTTTGAAATTTGATTATCGAGTATGCTTTTAATATCATCATTTATATTTTTATTATCAATACCCTTTGCAGCAATTAGAGCAAAACAAACTTCAGGCAGTTTTTTAAATACATCATCGGATACAAAAAATTTCATAATTTTAAACCTAATATTATTTTTTATTTATACTTTTCATCTCTAATGTTTTTTCACTTAATATTCTCACAACATCAGTGTTGCCATATTCCATCGCATAAGAGAGAGCAGTTCTAGACATATTATCTAGTATATCTATTGTTGCATTATTTTCAATTAAAAGATTAACTATTTTTACATTGCCAATCTCTGAAGCATACATTAAAGAGGTTTTCCCACTACTATCTTTTGCATTTATATTTGGATTTTTTTCTAGTATAGATTTTACAATATCAAAATTGTTCCCTATTATAGCCCATATTAATGCTGTTTTGCCTTCAAACATTTTTTTATCGATATCCGTTGTAAGTGTTAGTAGTTTTTGGTTGATTTCATAATTGCCTAATGCAGAAGACAGGGCAAGTGGTGTTATATTTTTATAAGATTGAAAAGTGCCTATTATATCGATATTAATATTATTATCTATTAATTTTAATGCAACCTCATTATTTTCCATACCGACAGCATATAAAAGTGCATTATCCCCATATTCATTTAAAGGCTCTAGCAATGCCCCATTTCCCATAAGTAAATCGCAGATAAAAAAATGATTATTGTATGAGGCTATCATAAGCGGTGTTACATCATAAAAAATATTGTCTTCATCTTTTATATATCGACCATACATCTGTGGATTCGCCCCAACATTTAGTAACATTTCAACTATAGAATAGTATCCTCTACCGCTAGCTTGAATAAGTGCAGTAGGACCACTATCTATACGTATATTTGGATTTGCATTTTGTGATAGAAGAGACCTTGCTATATCAATATATCCATTATTTATAGCATACATTAATGCTGTCATGCCATTATTTGAAGTGGTATCTGTATTCGCCTTTGCATATAAAAGTAGATTTACTATTTTTATATTGCCTTCCATAGAGGCTAGCATTAAGGCTGTTTGTCCATTATTATTGCCTTCATTTATAAAGAGGTTAATATTTTCATTATTTATTAAATCCCTTACAGTTTTAATATCTCCTTCTTTTGATGCTGTCAAAAAATTGTCTAGTAGTCCATTTTCTCTTTTGGATTGACCAAATAGTATAGAAGTCGATAGTAGAATGCTTATTATTATATAGCAGTAGTTTTTTATAATCATAATATTTTCCCTAATTTATTTTAATATATCTCAATGGCTTTATTAATAAATAAAACTATTATTTTTTATATATTTATTTTCGGATAAAAGCATGTACTTTCTTAATCTGAATATCTATCTTTAAATTTAATATATTATTAAAAAAATTAATTTATCTATGAAGATTATTATATTTTATTTGTTTAACATATATTTGTAATAGAAAAAATATTATTGAGAGGGTAGTTTTATGTCAGCAAATACAAATATTCTAATCATAGAGGGCAGGTTAACTATGGATCCTGCTATAATAAAAACAGAGAAGGGGAAATCGCTTTGTAAATTTTCTATAGCGAATAATAGATATTATTATACAAATAAAGGCTTCAAAAATGAGGTGTCATTTTTTAATGTTGTAGCATGGGGGTATTTGGCAGATAAATTTGCATTACATCTTAGAAAGGGAAGGCATATATTATTGACAGGACAGCTTAGGCAAGACTCATATCTCTCTAAGTTGGGTGAAAAAAAACAAAAAGTATATATATTAGCCTCGGATATACAGTATCTCGATAAAAAAAATAAGACCGAAGATTCTAGCATAAAAGCATATGAAACTCATGATATTTTAAATGATTTAAAAAAAGATTCTATCGAAGAGTGTTTATCAGTACATTTTTAGTGTAATTGTTCTTATATTTTAATGTTGATATAGCGAAAATAAATATTAAGTTGTTTTTTTTTGTAATTTTAATATAATCTATATTATATATTATTTATATAGATTTAATTTCATATTATATATTAAAGAGCCGATTATAATAGTGAACTTGTATTTATTTGGATATATTTACTTATGAAAAAAATGGCATTGATATTTATATTTTCTGTATCTCTTATACTTTCTAATACTGTTTTTGCACAGGATTATATATATGATAGAGATAGCTATGTCAAACCATATCCAAATGATTTTGAAGATAGATTAGATCCAAATATTTCAGGAAATGAAAAGTCTGAAAAATCTAGTCAATATAAAATAAAAAAGAACAGGTCTTTTTTCGAATTAGGTCCAAAGGCTGGTGTTACATTAGGTGTCACATATTTAGAAGGGATATCTTTTAGAGGCGGCTTGCTTTTAGAGATGCCATTTTTTAGAAATTTTGGTATACAGCTTAATCTAACATATAGTTTATATAATGTTGTATTTGCAGGTGTACATGAAACACAACCAGATGTTTATGATTCTATAGTTGAATCAGTTGGTGGTAAAAAAACACTTATGCATTATGTAGACATAAATCCTTTCTTCAAATTTTATGTTGGTCCTGTTTGGTTTGGGGTAGGCCCTGCTTTTAGTTTGGCTGTTAATGGTGTTGGAAAACAGTATACTGTAGACGAATCTCTTAATTATATAGAAGTCCCTCAAAAATCTATGTCTGTTTTCGGGGTATATTTTTCATTTGGCGGTGTTATTAAGACAGGTGATCTTGTTTATCTTCTACCCGAAGTATATGCTACCTTATACCCACTAAGGAAAGCTCAATTCTCTCCAGAAAAACCCTTTAGATTTCTTACAACAGAATGGGCTACATTTGGATTTAATCTTGGCATAGGTTTTAAGCTTGGTGAATAATTTAAAAATATTATAGTATCTTTCAACAATAACAATTTTCAAAGAACTTGCAACTCTATATTAATTAATATACAATGTCAAAATTATGTACCGTACTATAGATGCAAATATTAATAGACTTCGAGAGGCGATCCGTGTACTAGAAGATATTCTACGTTTTGAATATGATGATACACAGTTGTTTTATGATTTTAAAAAAATGCGTCATAGTATAGAGTGTTTTTTATCAGGGATAGAGATTGATTTGTTGCAATCTCGGCAAAGTGATAGCGATGTTGGTATTAAAAATGTAGTAGATGGCGAAAATATTAGAGTAGATATGTATTCTATAGTGAAAGCAAATTTCCTAAGGGCTCAAGAGGCTGCGAGGGTATTAGAAGAAGCGTTTAAGATAATAGGGCAATTAGATAAAAGCGAAAAGGCAAAATATATACGTTTTAATCTTTATACACTTGAAAAAAATACTATTCTAATTATAAATGGTAGCAATTGTGAGGGGATTAAAAACAAGTAAAGGGAATATAGTCTTATGGTGGTTATTGTAGATTATGGTGTGGGCAATATAAGAAGTGTAGAAAAATCTTGTAAATATATTGGTAAGGATGTTATTGTCAGTAACAATGAAAGCGATATAAAAAATGCCTCACATTTAATACTACCTGGTGTTGGAGCATTTTGTGATGCTATAGCGTTGTTAAAAAAAAATAATCTTGATGAGATTATAAAAAATGAAATAGCAACAAACAAGCCTATTCTTGGGATATGTTTGGGGATGCAGCTACTTGCTTCAATTAGTTATGAAGATGGGGAATATCAAGGGCTTGATATAATTAAAGGCAGTAGTGTGAATAAATTTGATAGTTCTATTAATTTGAAAATACCACATATTGGTTGGAATAATGTTGCTGTTACCGATAGCACCTGTCCATTATTTAAGGGCATTGAAAATAATAGTATGTTTTATTTTGTTCATAGCTATCATATAAATGTTGCTGATAGATATATTCTAAGCACTACAGATTATGGTTATGGTTTTACATCATCTGTATATCAAGATAATGTATATGGCGTACAATTTCATCCTGAAAAAAGCTCTAATGTTGGATTGAAATTTATAGAGAATTTTTGTAGTTTATAATTAAATATTATTTTTGATAATAAAGGGATTTATAATGTTATATTATTTTTTATTTCCATTAAGGGAATATTTTTCGGCTTTCAATATATTTAGATATATAACATTTAGGACGGCCGGTGCTGTTGGTACGGCTTTGATACTAACACTTTTAATTGGTCCTTTTGTAATAAGATTTTTAAAGAAATTAAGCTTCGGGCAAATTATAAGAAATGATGGACCTTCCACTCATCGTGTAAAGCAAGGCACACCTACAATGGGTGGTGTTTTTATAATATTTTCTATTTTGTTTAGTATTTTGTTATGGGGTAGACTTGATGACGCAAAAATAATTTTACTAATAATATCTTTACTTGCTTTGGGGATTGTTGGTTTTTTGGATGATTATTTAAAAGTTGTAAAAAAAAATACAAAGGGATTGAATGGTTGGTATAAGATATTTATTCAAGCAATTATAGGTGGTATTGTTGGTATATATTTATATGCCTATGATAATTCAATTTTTATGATGCTCTTAACACCAAATGCTACTAATGGTATGTTTGAAGGAGTACGTGCTAGTAGTATAGATACATCGCATATATTTGTACCTTTTTTTGGGATGCTATCAATAAATCTACATTTGCTTTATGTACCATTTGCTATGTTTGTTGTTATAAGTATGAGTAATGCTGTAAATTTAGCTGACGGCCTTGACGGTCTTGCGATAGGGCTTCTTATAATTATGTCAATAGCATTGGCTTTAATTTCATATGTATCAGGGCATTCATTTATATCAGCATATTTAAAAATTCCATATATTAATAATGCAGGTGAGATGACTGTTTTTCTTGGGGCATTAATAGGAGCTTCACTTGGATTTCTTTGGTATAATGCACATCCTGCTGAAGTATTTATGGGCGATGTGGGCAGTCTTTCATTAGGCGGCGTACTTGGTATAGTTGCTTTATTTCTAAAACATGAGTTGCTTCTTATTTTGATAGCGGGTGTTTATGTGGCTGAGGCGGGTAGTGTTATCATACAAGTTGCTTCATACAAACTTTTCAAAAAGCGTGTTTTTTTAATGTCACCGCTTCATCATCATTTTGAAATGAAAGGCTGGAAAGAAACTCAAGTTGTGGTGAGATTTTATATAGTGGGGATAATACTCGCTATCATCAGTCTTGCTTCCCTAAAGATACGCTAGCCACCGCGGTGGGTTTTAGTTGCATATATTATTAGTTTGTCTAATGCATAAATATATTTATATTTTAAATTGCATTAAATAGTGCAACTTAAGTCAGTGTTTAAAGGGGCTTAGTTAAACTATCTTTTATTTTTTTTATCTTTTTTTTACTAAGTTTTGTCATTTCAGCAATGTCATCTATATTAATATTTTTAAGAATCATCGCCTTTATTAAATTGAGAATTTGACTTTCAGCATAATCTTCTTTTTCAGCATCCAAAATATGGCGAACATCTTCAACAGCTCTATAGCTAATATCTTGTTCAAAAAATCCCATCATATTTTTTTCATGAAAACTATAGTAAAATGGGATTTCGCTTACAAGGCTTTTGCTCGAAAAAATTATATGGTCATGAAGAACAAGCCCGATAATTCTTGCCATATGATAAACCCTATTCGTAAATAGTATATCTTCTTCGGATGGGTTTAATATACCATCATGCGTATGATTATGAGCAAGTATCACACTTTTGGAACTCTTAATCAAAGCAAGCTGAAAAATATCAGTCGCTGAGGCATCAACCATATTAGAGCCACCAAGTGCTACAATATAAATGCAATTAGAATATCCATATTCATCGACACCCATAATCCAACAATGTTCTTTGTTATGCAAAATAGTATCTTCGGTTTTGAGGAGATGTAAAAATGCTTTATAATAATCTTCTATTTTTTCAATTTTAATACGTTCATTCTCAAGGCTTCTAATAGCAAGTATTGGCATTTTGTTGGTATTGCTTGTATTATGATTCATAATTAGTAACCAATCTTTTTCCGTCTTCTAGCATGCTGTTCGTCTAGTACATTTGCTGCTAGAAAAGCATCCACCATTTCTATGGCAGTCTCTGTAGATAATTGTCTACCACCCATAACTATGGCATTAGCATTATTATGCTCTTTTGCTAGTATTGCTGTTTCTTTATTATATATCAAAGCAGCATATATATTTTCTATTTTGTTAAGTGCTATTGATATACCGATACCTGTTCCACAAAAAGCAAATATATAATCACATTTTTTTTCTTCAAATGTCTTTGCCAGTTGCATTGCTATATCAGGATAATCAACGCTATCTTCGTTGTATGCACCCACATCAATAATATCAATATTATTTTTTGAAAGATGTTCTTTTACTTTTTCTTTTAATTGAAAACCACCATGGTCAGCACCTAGTACAATAGTCATATTATATATCCTTAGGTATTATATTAATATTTAATTACTATCTATAATTTATAAATTGTAAAGGGATGGTATAGTCTTTTTCTTTTATCATATTAATAACTTCTTGTAAGTCATCTCTTTTTGACCCAGCAACTCGTATCTTTTCTTCTTGTATAGAGGCTGTAACTCTTAGTTTCATATTTCGTATGTCTTTTGTTATAGTTTTAGCAAGTTCTTTGTCTATTCCATTTACTATATCATTGATTTCTCTTACAGTACCGCCTGTTGCCTGTTCTTTTTTCTTTACGGTAAGACATTTCATACTAAGTTCTCTTTTGATCATCTTTTGAAATAAAACTTCTTTGACTTGACTTAGAGAAAAATCATCAGTTGTTGATATAGTTATAGTTTTTTCTTCTCTGTTAAAATCTAATACTATATCTAAAGATTTAAGGTCAAACCTATTTGATATTTCTTTTTTTGTTACATTGATACAGTCGTCTATTACTTGCATGTCGACTTCTGATACAATATCAAATGATGAATCCTTTGCCATTTTTTTAATACCTCTTAAAAATTATTATTTTTATTATAGACTTAATTCAATAAATTTACAATTGCTACTAAGATAGATGTTGTGCAATAAATATAAAATATAATATGTTTACTTTTTATATTTTTTTAGCACACGAGAAAAGCAATCAAAACTATAATCAAAAGTTTTATGCTTGTCAAATAAATGGTATCCAAGACCTGCAACCATTGCAGCATTATCTGTTGTGTATTTTAATTCTGGCATACAGCATTCAAAATCTGATGAGTTTGAAAATTTTTCTCTAAGATAACTATTGGCAGCAACACCACCGGAGATTGATACTTTATTTATATGAGATTCTTTTGAATAGAGTAGTACCTTTTGATATAAAGGCTCTATAGCACTTTTTTGAAATGCCAAGGCAATATTTTCATTTGTAGCAATTTTGCCTTTTTTGATATATTTATCTGTATGATATATAGCGGCTGTCTTTAATCCACTATATGAAAAATTATATTTATTTTCGGCAGATAATAAAATTATAGGATATTCTATTGCATTATCCTCACCATTCTTTGCAAGTCTATCTATCACAGGACCACCGGGATAACCAAGATTTAAATGTTTGGCTATTTTATCATAAGCCTCGCCAACAGCATCATCTAATGTTGTGCCAATTATTTCATATATACCATTATCTAAAACCTTTGTTATAATTGTATGACCACCTGATACAACAAGTGCTATATATGGAAATGCTAATTCATTTGTAAGATGTACAGAATATATATGAGAGGCTATATGCTCTACTGGTATGATAGGCTTTTGTGTAGCAAATGATAATCCCTTAGCAAGCCCGACACCAACAAGTAGAGAGCCTATAAGACCCGGTCTATTTGTGACAGCGATGGCATCAATATTTCGTAGGGATAGGCTTGATGACTTTAATGCTTCATCAACTAAATATAAAATTATTTCAAGATGTGCCCTTGCAGCAAGCTCTGGGACTACACCGCTATATTTTTTATGTATATCTGTTTGCGAGCTTAGTAATGATATAATTACATTTTTGCCATTCTCTACAATAGAGATAGATGTATCATCGCAGGAAGTGTCTATACCTAATATTAACATATGTCTATTTTTTATATTAAAAAAAATATTTTGTCAAATGATTTATCTTTATAATTATATTAATGTATAAATTTTTTTATATAGATTGTAGCAAATCAGAATATATTTTATAGTCTTCATTATTAAATACATTAAATACTACATTTATATCATTTTTCTTTTGGAATGAGAGCACTTCTTTTATAGCTATCTCAGAGGCTATTGTATTTGGGAAACGGCTGTCTCCTGTACTTATACATGGGAATGCGATATTTTTTATTTCATAATTTTTAGATATATTGAGGCAAGATTTATAGCATATTTTAAGTTCTTCTATATCATCATCATAAAGTTTATCTTCTATATTAGGCCCAACAGTATGTATTATATACTCTGATGCTAGATTATAAGAATTGGTAACCTTAGCACCGCCCACAGATTCAAGATGTCCTTGCTTATCCATGATATTTTTACATTTAAGGCGTAGCTGTATGCCCGCATATGTATGTATGGCATTATTTACACAATCATGACAAGGATAAAAACAGCCTAAAAGCGTTTCATCAGATGAGTTTACAATAGCATCAATCTCTAATGTAGTAATATCGCCTTGCCAAAGATATATATTTTTGGCTATTGGCTCTAGGTCTTCTAATTTTGTAATACCTTTTTTTTGTAGTTCATTTTTTAAAAATGTATCTTGGATTTTCAAAAAACTATCTTCCATATGAATAGGTTTTCTTATATTTATTAATGTACGAAATAGCTTAAAATTTTCTTCATCATTTTTGCTTAATATCATAGTTTCTTTTCTTTCTTCTAATAAATATGAAATTAATAAATCTAATTGATTGTTCACATCGCCCCCAGTATAGCTAAACTATAAATTAATTAATCTAAGTATAATTTAAGATTAATAAAAAAAAACTATATAAAGTATACAACATGAGTTTGGATATGAGCTTAGTTTTAATTAATAAAGTATTAAATATTGTATTTGACTTGCTATAATAATTTTACTTGTTATACTTTCAATATAATTTTATAATTATAGGGTGTGATTATAGTGATGAACAAGGCAATTATAACATCATTGCTCGATACTGACTTATATAAGTTTACAATGCAGCAATGTGCTTTAAGACAATTTTCTGATGTATGGGTTAAGTATGTTTTTAAAAGCAGAAAAGTGTTAGATTGGACTATGGAAATGCATGATGATTTTTGTTATCATGTAGATGCTTTTTGTAAATTAAGATTTACAGAAGATGAGTTAAACTACATTGCTTCTTTAAGATTCATAAAAAAAGATTATATAGAATTCCTTAAATTATATAGACCACTGCTAGAGCATATAAATATAGTATTTGATAAAGGGCAGCTTATTATAAAAATAGAAGGTCCTTGGTATCAAACTATACTTTGGGAAATACCTATACTTGCGATTGTTAGTGAGGTATATTATAAGCATTCTATAAAAAATATTAAAGTTGATATCGAAAAAATATATGAGCATGGTGAAAATAAATTAAAAGAAAAAATAAAAAACATAAATAATTTTTATAATGACTATGTGAAAAAAGAAGTAGGAGATTGCGATTTAGAGTTTTTTGGATTTAAGTTTTCAGATTTTGGTACAAGAAGGCGTTTTTCTCATACTTGGCATGATAGAGTTGTTAGCATATTGTATGAAAATATAGATGACGGCATTTTTATGGGCACAAGCAATGTCTACTTTGCCAAAAAACATGATATACTTTCTGTTGGTACGAATGCCCATGAATACTATCAAATAGGGCAGGCTTTACCCGGGGTGCAGCTTGCTGAGAGCCAAAAATACATGCTTCAATCATGGGTAAATGAATATCGTGGAGATTTGGGTATTGCTTTGACAGATACTCTAGGCAGTGATAAGTTTATAAATGATTTTGATCTTTATTTTGCGAAGTTATATGATGGTGTACGCCATGATTCAGGCGATCCTATTGTATGGGGTCATAAAATATTAGAGCATTATAAAGATTTACGTATAGACCCAAGAACCAAAATGCTACTTTATAGTGATAGTCTTGATTTTGAAAAGGCGTTTAATATATATAAAACATTTAATAAAAAGGCTAGAATATCTTTTGGTATTGGAACTCATCTCACAAATGATTTTTCGCCTATTCTAAATCCACTTAATATTGTTATAAAACTTGAGCAGGTTAATGATAGACCTGTTGCTAAAATATCTGATGATATTGGCAAGCAGATATGCGTGGACAATGATTTCTTAGAATACTTAAAAAAGACTATAAAGTGATTTTTTTAATATAATTATAGTGGGCTTAAAGAATCTCGTCTATAAACCAGTTTTTTTGTTTATCATCATAAAATAATCTTATATAATAATATTTTTCGGGAAATTTGTTGTTGCGTATTATTATAGCAGCTGCCCCTAAATGGCTAGACAAGCTATCAAAACCAGAGCTATATTTAAATGTTATAGAATGTTCTTTATTACTATCTTTAATGACAAAGTTTTTCAAGCTATCATCATTTTTAAATAGTATATCTTTATTTATTTTTTCTACTTTGTTTTCATAAAAGTTTTTTTCAAACCATTTTTTATTATCTTTTATCAGAGCATGATGCATCTTGCCATAAAATACTAATAGCATATCCTTTCTCATAGAATATCTATCTTTTATGCATGAATTAAATAGTAGCATTGATATTAGTAAAATTATAAATAAATATAGACGTAAACGCATAATTATATCTCAAAAAAGTTTATTGTAAGTATTTTCCATTCGCCTTTATTATATATTAAAACAAATTCTATCGAATATACTTCTTTATAGTCATCGATAGTACCATATTTTATATCTGCTATATAATTATCTTTATATGAACGCATTGTGATATCTACATCATAGTTTCCATCATTTGGCAAGAACGAGGCTATTGATTTTTCATTGCTTGAAAATATCCTGCCATATATGGCAGTCTTTTTTTCTATCGACCTTTTTATATATTCTGGTTTAAACTCATATATAAAAGACATATCTTTTAATGAAGATAACTCTTCTTCATTTGTATCGCTTGCTTCTAGAAATATATTGAAAAACTCAACTGTATCATGACTTTTGATAATAGATGTAAGTTTTTGTTCAAATTTAAATAATTTTTTTTGTATATTCATTTCATTAGAAGAGCATGATATAGAAAAACATAAAATGGTGCAGGCAAAAGATATTATAAAATTTTTTGTAGTATTCTTTATCATCTAACTTTTTTTAGAACCTCTTGTATAAAAGGTATGATATCTTCTAATTTTAATACAACTTTGGCAGCACCGAGTTCAATAGCAACACGCGGCATTCCAAATACAGTAGAGCTTTCTTTATCTTGGGCTATGGTGAGGGCATGTTTTTGATGTAGTTTTAAAAGTGATTTTGCGCCATCTGAGCCCATCCCTGTCATTAAAACAGCTATTGCAGAAGATGCGATATTCTTTTCTACAGAATCAAATAGGTAGTTTATAGATGGTGCTTGGTCTAGCCCATGAATATTTTCAGTGACATTTATTGATATGTCCCTAAGTGTACTAACTTCAATGCCCATTTGCCTTCTACCTGGTGCTATATATACTGTGCCCGCTTTAATGATTTCTCCATTGACTGCTTCTTTTACTTCTACTTCAGAGATATTATTAATAGAAGATGCCAATTGCAATGTGAAGCCTTCTGGCATATGTTGTGCTATAAGTATTGGTAATGGAAATGTCTTTGGTATAGTAGGGATAATCATATGCAAAGCCTTAGGTCCGCCTGTTGATACACCGATTACTATAAGTTTTGGTTTTATAAAATCATCTGGTATTTTATTTTTTAGATATTCTATGCTACTTACATTTGTTGGTTTTGCATATAAACTTCTGTCTAATGCTGATTTTTTGCTCTCATTTTTATTATTATCTTTTTGTATATTGGCTAAATCTTTATATATAGCTGTTTTTTCAAAATCAATTTCATCTTCTGTCATTGGAGAAATATATTTACTTATACTCGATGTATTTATAGTAGATAGTTTTATAATTTTATCTATTAATTCGTCAGCTATACTATTGAAGCCTGTTTCTGGTTTATGTACAAAATCTAACGCACCTAAATTTAATGCTTTTATAGTTGTTCTACTTCCCGATGTTGTTAGGCTACTTAGTATTATAGATTTCACCCAAACATCTTGCCTTCGCAAAAATTGTAGAAGTGAAAGCCCATCCATTACAGGCATATTTATATCTAATATTATGATATCTGGTTTATGTTCTACTATTTTTTTATAGCCATCTTTTCCATCATGGGCAAAATCGACTACTTTTATCATTTCATTTTGTTCTATTATATGCTTTATAGAATTACATATTGTTTTAGAATCGTCTATTATAAGGACGTTTATTTGTTTATATAACATTATCATTCCAAATAAATTTATACATTTTATTGCACTCTAATATACTTTAATATAATGAGATTATAAGAAAATATCGACAGATTACCTATAATTCTTAAGTGTTTTCGTTATAGTTGTTTTTGCTTTTTTCCAATTCTTCTAAATATATAAAAGTTTCAAGGATTAAAACGGCTGCAATTAAATCTCTACTAGTTTTTTTTACACTCTTCTTTTTTCCTTTAAGTATAGTATCTGCTTCTTTTGAGGTTGCATATTCATTGACAAATATAATATTTACATTAACACTCTTTGTTAGCCACTCTGCAAATTGTCTTATCTCTAAACACCATAGGCTTTCCTCGCCTTTGTCAGATAGTGGTAGCCCAAATACAACAGTATCAATATTGCTTTCTTTTATGATGTCCATTAGTTGTCGTTTTATTTTGCGAGCATTAGTTTCTTCTATGAGTTTATGTGGGAATGGTATTTTTACTTCATAGTCAAGTATAGCAGTGCCTGTTCTTTTTCTTCCAAAATCTACTGAGAGTATCATAAATTATTATTTTATCGATTAAATTTTATTTGAAGATTATAGCATATTTAAGTCAATTGTATATATTTAAAGATATAAAATTTATTATGGATTAGTTTTGTTTAAGATTTTGAGGTGTTGCCTGCAATGCTTGTTTTTTATGCCCGAATAATTAATTAATAGCTATTCTAATAAAGCCTTTAATTCACGAATTTTTTTCTTGTTTCTTCGCCCGCCATTATCATTCCACATATCGCAGAACTTTTCAAATGTGTTATATGTTGCACCGTCTTGGGTACCAAATTTACGGTTAATATCTTTAATTTTTAAGGCACCTATTTTTTCAAATTTTTGCTTATATGTTGATAGATTTTTGTGGCTCACTATTCTTATGCTGTCAAATCCAATATTGATTCTTGCATGGATGCTACATTGTAAAATATCTTCTAATGTTGGTTTTGTTTTTGAACGTAATATTATTTCAGCAAATCCATAATAGAGCGTCCTATCTTCTTGAAATGTCATGATGAGAATAACCGCTCCATATGTCTTATTTTCTTCAAATTGGATAATATACACTTCTTCAGCATTGAAAAATAAATCTATCTTTTTTTTATAATTTTTTCGCTTCTTTATCTTGAGATTAGGCTATTCTATTTTTTTGAGGAATTTATTAAGAATTTTTTGACGGTCTGCTTGCTCATTTTTGTCTATTTCATTCCATAGTTTACTCACCCCTTTAGATACAATGCATTTTACTTTCTCTAATTGTTCATTTGTAAGACCGCCAATTTCCCACATAGCCAAAGCATATGTTGTGATAAATATCTCATGTTCCAATTGGCTGTATATAAAATTGGGTTTAAATGCATCCATGTTGTTTCTAATACTTTCTATGGATTGTCCTAAATGATACATTTCCATTATTGGGTTATACACATCATGAGCACAATCACTATCTATAATCCCAACTCCATCTATTGCCATAATATGCCTCTTTTTGTAAAATATAGTTTTTATATGAACAAGAAAAAATCAAGAGCGGTAGAATTATTAAAGTAACAATTATTATATACCATATAGCAAACTATTCCGTAAATCAAGCGATAATATATGAATTTAGTCATTAAAAACAAAGTGAATTTTATGCATCATAGGTCATTTTTGGGGCTGTGCACAATAGTTATAATAGACTCTACTTCGTTGAATCAAAAAGATATAAATCAATATCTATATTCGTATCCGTCTCATAGCAAAACTTTATGACATCTTTATTTGGTGCAAGGCAAGGATTTATTTCCCCCACATAAAGTGATGGGACAATTTCTAATGTAAAATAGGCATCATACATTTCTTTGATCTTGCATAATTCGTTTATTTTACTAGTAAGTGGTTTAATTGTTTTCATCATTTGTTTTTCTACAAAGACATCATAAGTATCACATCTACCAAATTCCCATAGTGAAAAATCATATCTTGTGTTATTTTTTCGAGTATCATCAATATTCCATTGTTTTGTTGGTGTTAGCTTCAATATATCTGAAATATCATCTGGTTTAAATTTTCCTGTTATCTTGAAATATGTATAACATTTATTAGATTCTTTCAATTTAATCCGCCTCTTATATTTTATTAGGTTTAGATAAAAATTCTGATGCCATATCTACTGCTATAATTCTGTCTTGTTCATCAAAATGCACTTGGTAGCAATCATCTAGAGGAGCAATTTCTGGCAATATTTTTTTTGATGTTCTTTTACCATATTGAAACTCATTCTCAAACGGTTCTACTGAGTACATAATCCCTTTTGTTGCAACTTGCTTAACAGATTTAGATAATGTCTTTTTTACCATAGCTTCTATATTTTTAAAATTATTATTAAAATACAATTCTATCTTATCAAAATATTCTATATTAATCTATAACTCCAATATATTATTTTTTAAAACTAACCCTTCTTTATGTATATTGATATAAATATATATTTTTGCTTACCATGCCTTTGTTGGATAGGGAATCTTAAATACAACAGTATCAATATTGCTTTCTTCTATGGGTTTATTTAAGGATGATATTTCTATTTCATAGTCAAGTATAGAAGTACCTGTTCTTTTTCTTCCAAAATCTACTGAGAGTATCATAAATTATTATTTTATCGATTAAATTTTATTTGAAGATTATAGCATATTAAAGTCAATTGTATATATTTGAAGATATAAAATTGATGATGCTTTCTTCTTGACATATATTTGTATTACTTTATTTTATACCTAATATAAATATATATATTGATATAGAGCCAGTACATGCCCACTGATAATGTAGTATTTGGAGGATTTTGCAAACGCTTTATATATCAAGGCAAATGGCATGTCTTGGTTGACAACATTTATCACTATGAACCAACTACAAAAACATTAAATAAAAGGTCGAGCAAGTCTTTAATAAGGCTCAATGATGAAAAAGATATTTCAATAATAGATCAAAATATGAATAATAACTTATGGTATTTTTATAATAATGATAATCTAATAATTGAAGAGAACAAAATATGGTATCATCAAACATCTAGTTCTAATGGACATATAGCATATGGAGATACAACTAGTTATGCACGCTCCGAAGAGTATGGTGAAAAATATCCATACACAGACTTAATAAAATCTATTTATAGATATGTATATACAGATAATTTAGTAAAAATAAAATAAAGTTATATGTCTAATCCACCTCTCTCTCAAGGAAGAAATTTTAATGTATTTACCAAAGCCTGTTGCAGCTGGTGGCGAAAGCGACAGTTGGCAAAAAAGGCTTGGACTTACTATGAGTGCTAATATAATATTTTTAAAGACTACTACTATGTGTTAAGTGAACTGAATATTTTAATGAAAAGAAGCCTTTAGGTAGTAGATCTGCCAGTGTGGGTCCATATTCTTTAACAGAGACGACATATAAAAGAATACATAAAAATAAAGATGGAACGGTAAATGGCAATTGGGAAATAATAACACCTGAATGGGGAGAAAGAACTGATCATGGCAATCAGTCATTTGATGTCAGTTTGTCAAAAGATGGAGATAGGCTTTTTATATCAGATGGTGCTGATAATGGAATGCATATTCATCCAGATTGTGGTGGTAGATGGACTAGCTATACAAGACATAAATATGATGATATTTGGTCGACAACTGATGGAATAAATTGGCAACTAGATAATAAAGCAAATTTCAAGAAATCTCATGAATATAATCACGATAATGCGTTTAATTATTATGATAAAGATAGGCCTAGATATGCAACCCCTATTACACCAAAAGCACTTGAGCCTGCTTGGGCGAAAACTAGCCAAGGCTTTTATTATAAAATGGATAATGTTACATCAGGCGGCATACCTCTGCCTTTGGATGACATTAGAAAAACTGCTGATAGAGGGCAAACTAATTTTATAATAAAAGATGAACACAAGAACACTTATAATAATTTTTTAATCTCAAAAACGCACCCTGATAAAGCGGATACGGATGATTGGGAAAATGTAAAAATTCATAATTATACAAAGAGTTCAATGCATTGGATGAGTAGCCCGAATATCTATTTGAGTTTGGCGAAAAAATTGTAAGATTTATTGATTATGATAAAATTGATAAATATTTTGAAAATACTTCTAGCTAAAGTGAATATGAAAAAATGCTTAGAGAAGCTAAGAAATGGCATGAGCGTGGCGAGGCGGGCGCGGGTTATGCTGATTATTCTCAAAAAGATTGTTATTATAACTCTATGGTTTGTAAGGCTCAGGCTGATATAATGAGTGCTATATTATATGGCGATGAGAAAGATGTTTATCCTGATGAGGCGATTAGGCATTATATTTTGGAGTTTAGCCATTAATATTGTATGCTTTTATCCCTTTTCTTCTAGATAGAATATTTCAGACCCTTCTTCTTCTAATGCGGAAGAATACTCTTGGAATTCAATTGTTGGCGGCATCTTTTCTAATGCTGCCTGTGCATCTTCCATAGAGTTCCACCAAATTAATTCTACCCACTTATTATCTTGTGTGCAATGTTTTGTGAGTGAGCGTTTTATGAATCCACGAGCCTCACATTTTAATGCCAGCTCAAAAGCATGAGATAGTTTCAAAAGTTGTTCTTCGGATACATCGTTTTTAACTTGGAATGTAACCACTTCAATAATCTTTTTGTTCATAAAATATTTCCTTTATTATAAATAATAAAATAACTCTCGGAAAAATATCAATACTGTTGTTATATGCATATGTTTTTCATTTCAGGCTATCATTAAATATTTTCAAGCTGCTTTTGACTTCAGATGAGAGTTGATTTTGTTCAATATTATCAATTGCCCCTTGAAGTGTATATAAGTGAACCAAACAAATATTTGAATATCGCTTTTTCAAACGAGAGAAAGCTTCTTTACTACCTACTTGTATTAAATCTTCTGCAGAGAAAATGTCAATTGATTTAAGTTTTTTTTCCATTTCTTTACCAATATTTGTCATAGAAGTTAGTTTTATCATGAAATTGCATCCTTTAATTTCTATTATAGTATTATAGTATAGAACAAACAATTTTATAAATCAATCTATAATATATAAAATCTACAGATAGTCTATAAAGTATAATTATTTAGCATATTTTATTTTCCTATTATATCGTTTATAATATCGTCTTAACGTAGTGTAATTTTCTATTGTTTTGCCCTTGACAAAAGAAAAAAATAGAATATAATGATTAACTCTAATGTTACTATATTTGCTTCTAATAGTACATTTTTTCCGAATAAATAATTATGTAGTTATTCTATATATGGAGATAAATTATGGCAACTTCAAAGTTAAAAACAGAGACTATACATTTACAATGTACTGAGTGTAAGAGAAAAAATTATACAACAACAAAGAACAAGCAGAATGTTCCAGAGAAGATAGAGCTTCAAAAGTATTGTAAATTTGACAAAAAGCATACCCTTCATAAAGAGATAAAGGTTGCTCGTTAGTTTTATTTAATAGGGGTCAGTAGCTCAATTTGGTAGAGTACCGGTCTCCAAAACCGGGTGTTGCGGGTTCGATTCCTGTCTGACCTGATTTAATATGTTTTGTAAAGAGGGATGGTTTTATGGCGAAAAGAAAGATTAAGATGCTAGATTCTATAAAAGAAATATGGAAAGAGCTCTTTGAGCGGAGTGTATGGCCTACGCGTGATGAAGTGTTTTTGAAAACAATTGTTGTTATAGCGCTTTTGGCTATTGTTTCTTTGGTGCTCGGCGTTGTAGATTATGTTATTACTTTCTTGACAAGAATTCTTTTAGAAGGTGATTTGGTCGCTATTTTGTTTTCGTCTAAGATGACTCTGGTTGTTGCTTTGGTTATAGTGTTTTTGTTTGTAGTGTTTTTTGCGATACGTTATGTTAGGAAAAACCGTTACAATAGATGATTTTTGAAAGGATTTGTATTTTTT
This sequence comes from uncultured Spirochaetia bacterium, assembly GCA_947040495.1. Classification (GTDB taxonomy): domain Bacteria; phylum Spirochaetota; class Brachyspiria; order Brachyspirales; family Brachyspiraceae; genus CAMRBQ01. Next base: position 18,880 of record CAMRBQ010000008.1, on the reverse strand, counting down.
TATGGAAGATAATATGACAACTGATATTGATAACCAAAATGATGGCGCTTCTGATAGTGCTTTGGATTATAAATGGTATATAGTTAATACTCAGTCTGGCTATGAGAATAAGGTTAAAGAGCGTATCGAAAAGCGTGCTTTAGAAGCTGGTATGACTGAATTTGTTAATGAGGTATATATTCCATCTGAAACAATAAAGCTTGTAAGAGGTGGGAAGAAAATCGTAAAAGAAGAGCGGTTTTACCCGGGTTATGTACTTGTGAAAATGGTTATGAATGATGCTGCATGGACATTGGTTCAAAAGACAAGTGGTGTAGCTAGTTTTGTTGGTAGTCATGCTACGACAAAAGAGGAGGGGCGTATAGTTCCTGCTGCTTTGACTAATAGTGATGTTGCTCGTATTTTTCAAGATAAAGATAGTGACAAAAAGAAAAGTGATATTTCTGATCTCGTTAGGCTTGAGTTTGAAGTCGGAGAGAAAGTTAAAGTTATTGATGGTCCGTTTAATGGGCTTGTCGGTTTGATAGATAATATAAATGCGGATAAAGGTAAAGTTACTGTTGTTATAGAGATTTTTGGTAGGAGTACGCCTGCGGAAATGGACTTTACCAAGGTTTCTAAGGTATAAAGAATTAGAATTATTATAATTTAAGAGGGTTTAAAAAAAATGGCAAAAAGAATAGTTGGAGTACTGAAATTGAGAATACCTGCAGGAGAGGCAACGCCAGCCCCACCATTAGGTCCAGCACTTGGGCAAAAACAGGTTCAAATCCCTGTATTTATAAAGGATTTTAATGCTAAAACGGCGAAATTTAAGGGTCAATTATTAAACACACTTATCACAGTTTATGAAGATAAATCATATACATTTGTTACTAAAGGGACGCCTACTTCGGTTATGATTAAGCAAAAACTTGGTCTAGCAAAAGGCTCTAGTGAACCAAACAAAACTAAAGTCGCTACTATGACGAAAGTTCAGCTTGAGGAACTTGCAAAAGAGAAATTAGAATACCTTTCAGCAAATGATATAGAGGCTGCGAAAAAAGTTATAGCGGGCTCGGCTCGTGCTATGGGTGTGGAGATTGAAAAATAAAAAACGTTTGTAAAAAGGATGCAAAAATATGGCAACCAAAGGAAAAAAATTAGGCGGCAAGCGTTACAAGGCGATTCAATCAAATGTTGAAAGAGGTAAGTTATATCCTTTTAAAGAGGCTGTAAGTCTTGCCAAGGAAAATGCTAAAGCGAAGTTTGATGAGACTGTAGAAGTTACTATTGATCTTGATATTCTTCCAAAGCATACGATAAGAGATACTCTGTCGTTTCCTAATACATTTGGTAAAGAACGTATTGTGGCGGTGTTTGCACAGGGCGAGAAAGCAACTGAGGCGAAAGAGGCTGGAGCAGCTTTTGTTGGCGGTGCTGATTTGATTGAGCGTATTAAGGGCGGATTTACTGATTTTGATGTGGCTATTGCTACTCCAGATTTAATGAAAGAAGTCAGTAAACTTGGTCAAATACTTGGTAGAAAAGGGCTTATGCCAAACCCAAAAACGGGAACAGTTACTACTGATATAGCAGCAGCTGTTAAAAGTTTTAAAGGCGGGCGAGTAGAATTCCGTGCTGATAAAAATGGGATTGTTAGAATTGGTATTGGTAAGGCATCTATGGATGCTGAAAAATTGTCTCAAAATTTTGTGGTTTTCTACAATGAGATAATAAGGAAAAAGCCAAGCGATTTAAAAGGTGAATATGTCAAATCTATAGGTGTAACTTCAACTATGGGTGTTGGTATTAAAGTCGATCATAAAAAAGTAAAAGGCTAATAAAATATTTATCCATTATATGATTATTTATGTGTTCCCATGAATAATATACTAATGTTATAAAATATTTATTATTATAGATTATGGTGAGGTAAATATGCCTAGTAAAAAGAATATAGAAGAAGTTCATGTTTTAAAAGAGTGTATTGATAACTCTAATGGTCTTGTATTTATAGATTATCGAGGTATAACAGCCAATGATATTGCTGCTCTCCGTGTGGAGATAGGCAAGAGCAATGGTGTTATGAGAATAACTAAGAATAATCTTATCAATATAGCACTTAAAGAAGATGGGCGAGAGATTGATGAGAATATGCTGATAGAGCCTACAGCAATTATATTTGCTAATGAGGATATGCCATCAGTAGCGAAGGTTATAAGTGAAGCTGCCAAAAAAAATAATAAAATAATAATAAAAGGCGGCTACATGGATTCTGATTTATTATCAGCTTCTTATGTAGAAAAAGTAGCAAAGATACCTTCAAAAGAAGTATTACTTTCAATGCTTGTTACTGTATTGGAAGCACCGATATCAAGTTTTGTATCGACAGGTCAAAGTATTATATCAGACCTGCCTTATATTCTTGAAGCGGTAAAAGATAAAAAACCTGCATAAAACATATGTAAAAAACAAGGAGAATAAGAATTATGGCTATGAATAAAGAAGATTTTTTGAAAGAAATAGAAGAAATGAAAGTTATTGAACTTTATGAATTGGTAGAAGCTATCAAAGAAAGATTTAATGTAACAGCAGCAGTAGCAGTGGCAGCAGCAGCAGCCCCGGCTGGCGGAGATGCTTCAGCTGAAGAAGAAAAAACAGAATTTACTGTTGTACTTGTTAGCTTTGATGATTCTAAAAAGATTAACGTTATTAAAGAAGTGAAATCTATCACTGGCTTATCATTAAAAGAAGCTAAAGATGCTGTTGAAGCTGGTGGTTCTACAATTAAAGAAGGCGTTAATAAAGAAGAAGCCGAAGCAATCAAAAAACAACTTGAGACGGCTGGCGGAAAGGTTGAAGTTAAATAATTTTTTACAAATAACATATAAGTCGTGTCATACGATTATAGACTTAATTAGTATGGAAGGGGATAGTAGGTTCTATCGTCTTCCATATTCTAAGGTTTAGAGTTTTCTAATTTTATATATATGGGGTTGTAAATAATGAGCACTCAGTATAATGAAAATAACGAAGGGATTACTGTGGATAATAAAATACATCTAGAGAGAGGGGAAATTTTTTCCAAAGATTTCAAAATAGAGAATGGTCGTGTTACGTTTTCTAAGTCGTCGTCATTGTTTGAACCACCTGATTTACTTGCAATACAGAAAGATTCTTATGAGGCTTTTTTGCAGAGATTAACACCGCCTGAAAAAAGAAAAAATGCAGGATTACAGCAGGTAATTACAGCACTTTTTCCTATTATTTCAAGTAATGAAAAAATGCAATTAGAGTTTATATCGTATTCTATAGGCGAGCCTAAAATGACAGAGAGAGAGGCACGTAGACGTGATAAAACTTATGCCTATCCTTTCAAAATAAAAGTACAAATAATTGTAAAAGACCCAGAGCGTATAATCGAACAAGATATTTTTGTTGGCGATATACCTGCTATGACAGCACGTGGTACTTTTATTGTCAATGGTGCTGAGCGTGTTGTTGTATCGCAAATACATCGTTCCCCTGGTGTTGTATTTAATAGAAGCGAGAAAGATGCTATATATGTCGGTAAAATAATACCAGATAGAGGCACTTGGCTTGAATTTGAGCTTGATACAAAAAAAGATATTATGTATGTAAGGATAGACAGGAAAAAGAAATTGCCTGTAACTGTTATCCTTCGTGCGATTGGTATCGAAAATAATGAAGATATATTGCAGCTTTTTTATAAAACAGAAACAGTTGAACTTGCCAAATTAGATGATGACGGTAAAAAAGAAAAACTTATAGGAAGGCGTGTTCTATTTACTGTATATGATACTGAAAACCCTGAAGAGATTATACTTAGCCCGGGTGAACTTATAAATAATACAATAGCTGAACGTCTTATCAATATTGATTTAAAAGAAATTGTTTTGCTAGACCTTGAAGATTTGAAAAATAATGTAACAATTATAAATACTTTAGATAAAGATGTTTCGGAAAATCAGCAAGATGCATGTATAAAAATACATAGCGTTGTTCGTGCTGGTGAACCTGCCATGATTGAAAATGTTGTGAGATATTTTAATGACCAACTTTTTGATGCAAAACTTTATGATTTGGGTGAGGTTGGTAGGTATAAAATAAATAAGAGATTAAATTTTAGCGAAGATGAAGGCAATAGATTACTTCGTGTTAAAGATATTGTTGAGAGTATACGTTTCCTTATAAAAGTTTTTATAAATGAAGAGATGGTTGATGATATAGACCATCTTGGTAATAGACGTGTTAGAGGGATAGGCGAGCTACTTGCCAATCAGATTAAATCTGGTTTTGCAAAGATAGAGAGAATGGCAAAAGAGCGTATGCAAATGCAAATGCAAGACCAAATAGATTCTATCACTCCTCAATCTCTAATAAGTACCAAACTTGTTCAAGCAGCGATAAAAGAATTTTTTGGAACAAGTCAATTATCACAGTTTATGGACCAAACAAATCCACTTTCTGAGATAACACATAAGAGAAGATTAAATGCTTTGGGGCCAGGTGGTTTATCTCGTGATAGAGCGGGCTTTGAGGTTAGGGATGTTCACCATACTCATTATGGTAAGGTATGTCCTATTGAAACACCAGAAGGTCAGAATATTGGTCTTATTGTTTCACTTGCCATGTATTCTCGTGTGAATAGATATGGTTTTTTAGAGACTCCATATCGTAAAGTAGAAAATGGTGCTGTAACTGATAAAATAGAATATTTAACAGCTCATGATGAAGAGCGTTTCCATATAGCAGATGCTAATGCCGAAATAGATAAAGATGGTAAATTTAAAGATAGTTTAATCCCTACTCGTTATAGAGCAGCATTTCCATATACAGAGCCTAGCGAAGTGCAATATATGGATGTTTCTCCACAACAGATAGTTTCACTTTCTAGTGCACTTATACCTTTCTTAGAGCATGATGATGCGAACCGTGCTTTGATGGGTAGTAATATGCAACGTCAGGGTGTACCATTATTATTTCCAAAAGCACCAATAGTTGGTACTGGTGTAGAGTCTAGGGTATGTCAGGCTGGTATGGGCATAACTGTGCATGCAAAGCGTGCTGGTGTTATTACAAAAGTTACCCATAATACTATTGTTATAAAACCAAGTAAGCCTGAAAGTAAAGATGATAAAGATGTATATGAACTTATAAAATATCAAAGAACAAATCAGGATACCAATTTCCATCAAATACCTATTGTCAATGAAGGCGATAATGTAAATGCTGGTGATTTATTAGCTGATGGTCCTGCAACAGATGGCGGTGATTTAGCACTTGGTAGAAATGTCCTTACAGCATTTATGATTTTTGATGGTTATAATTTTGAGGATGCGATATTATTAAGTAGAAGAATCGTTCAAGATGATGTATTTACTTCTATACATATAGAAGAATTTGAAGTTGAAGCACGTGAAACAAAACTTGATAGAGAAAATATTACACGTGATATACCAAATGTTCCTGAAGATGCTTTTAGAAATCTTGATGAACGTGGTATTGTTAGGGTTGGTGCCAAGGTTCGTGCTGGTGATATACTTGTTGGTAAAATAACACCAAAAGGTGAAACTGAAATCACACCAGAATATAGATTGCTACATTCTATATTTGGAGAGAAAGCACGTGATGTAAAAGATACATCTTTGAGAGTGCCGCATGGTAAAGGTGGAACTGTTATTGATGTTAGAGTTTATAGCCGTGAAAATGGTGATGAGCTTAAACCCGGTGTCGAAGAAGTTGTGAAAATATTTGTAGCCAAAAAAAGCAAGATTCAAGAAGGCGATAAAATGGCTGGGCGACATGGAAACAAAGGGGTTGTCGCTAGAATTATGGATATAGAAGATATGCCTTATCTTCCTGATGGTACTCCTGTAGATATATGTCTTAATCCACTTGGTGTTCCTTCAAGGATGAATATCGGTCAGGTTATTGAGATGCTTTTGGGTTGGGCAGGACATAAGATGGGATTGAAGTTTGCTTGTCCTGTATTTGAAGGCCCTAAAGAGGAAATGCTTAAAAAGACAGTTGAAGCTGCGGGCATTCCTGAAGGTGGAAAGGTTACATTATTTGACGGAAGAACGGGAGAGGCATTAAAAGGCAAGGTATCTGTTGGATATATGTACATGATAAAACTTGACCACTTGGTTGAAGATAAAGTACATGCTAGAAGTACAGGTCCTTATTCTCTTGTAACACAACAGCCTTTGGGTGGTAAAGCACAGTTTGGTGGACAGAGGCTTGGAGAAATGGAGGTATGGGCACTTGAAGCTTATGGTGCTGCGAACCTTTTACAAGAATTCTTAACTGTAAAATCAGATGATATGGTTGGTCGTGCCAAGATATATGAAGCTATTGTAAAAGGTGAGATTGTATCTACACCAGGTATACCAGAAAGTTTTAACGTTTTGATGCAAGAACTTCGTGGGCTTGGACTTAACTTTACAATTCATGATGACCAAGGAGTACAGCTTCCAACTACAGAAAAAGAAGCTAGACAGAAAAATAAAAAACCATTGACGAGCAAAATTTTTAAATAATAAATATTTTTCTGATAACTACAATTTTTTTATTATAAAAAAGGTGGATATATGCAATATACTAGTTTTGAGCAACTTAGAATAAGTTTGGCAAGCGCTGATATCATTAGAGATTGGAGCTATGGCGAAGTAAAAAAACCAGAGACTATTAATTATAGAACATTACGCCCTGAACGTGAGGGCTTATTTTGTGAAAGGATATTTGGAACTACAAAAGAATATGAATGTTATTGTGGAAAGTTCAAAAGTATCAGATATAAGGGTGTAGTTTGTGATAAATGTGGTGTAGAAGTTACACATTTTAAGGTTCGTAGAGAGAGAATGGGGCATATCGAACTTGCAGCCCCTGTTGCACATATTTGGTATTATAGAAATACCCCTTCAAGAATAGGTTTGCTTTTGAATATGTCTATGGCAAGCATCAGAAGTGTTCTTTATTTTGAAAGATATGTAGTTATAGACCCAGGTCCTAGTACACTCGCTAAGGGTGATTTACTTACCGAAGAAGAATATTTTGATTATTTAGATCAGTATGAAGAAGAGATACGTATTAGTATTGGGGCAGAAGGCATTAGAGATATGCTTAGAGACCTTAATATGGAAGATGAAATACAAAAGCTCCGTAGTGATATGATAAAAAAGGGTCAAAAAAGTGATAGAAGGCTACGTAAACGCCTTGAAATATTTGAAGACTTTATGGTTAGTAATAATAAGCCTGAGTGGATGATTATGGATGCAATACCTGTAATACCACCAGAATTACGCCCGATGGTACAACTTGATGGCGGTAGATTTGCTACAAGTGATTTAAATGATTTATACCGTCGTGTAATAAATAGAAATATAAGATTAAAAAGACTTTTGCAGCTTAGAGCACCAGATATTATCATTAGAAATGAAAAGAGAATGCTTCAAGAATCTGTTGATGCTTTATTTGATAATAGTAGACGTAAGAAAGTTGTAAAAGGGCCGGGCAATCGTCCTTTAAAATCATTATCTGATATGCTTAAAGGAAAACAAGGTAGATTTAGACAAAACTTACTCGGTAAGCGTGTCGACTATTCTGGTCGTTCTGTTATTGTTGCTGGACCAAAATTGAAAATGCATCAATGTGGGCTACCAAAAAAAATGGCTATAGAGTTATTCAAGCCTTTCATTATGAAAAAACTTGTTGAGATGAATAGTGCTCATAATATAAAAAGTGCCAAACGCCTTGTCGAAGAGGGAGCTGCTGAAGTATGGGGTGTGCTTGATGAAATTGTAAAAGAGCATCCTATATTATTGAACCGTGCTCCAACATTACATAGATTAGGTATTCAGGCATTTGAACCTGTTTTAATCGAAGGCAAAGCTATACAACTACATCCCCTTGTATGTCATGCTTATAATGCTGACTTTGACGGGGATCAGATGGCAGTTCATACTCCATTGAGTGCTGAAGCCCAAATTGAGGCTTGGACACTTATGCTTGCCCCTCATAATTTGCTAAATCCTGCTAATGGTGAACCTATTGTTAATCCTACACAGGATATAGTTTTGGGTATAAGTTATCTAACAAGATTACGTACTGGGGTAAAGGGTGAAAACAAAGTATTTTCTTCTTGTAAGGATGCACTTTTAGCCTATGATAGTGGTATTGTAGAACTTCAAGCCAGAATAAGGGTTGCTATGAAATCCAAAGATGGCATTGAAGAACTAGTTGAAACATCTATTGGTAGAGTAATGTTTAATGAGATTATTCCAGAAGATTTTGAATATCAGAATAGGTCTTTTGATAGTAAATCACTCGCCCAGTTTATTAATCTAATTTATCTTCGTTTTGGTAGTTATCAAACTGTTGTCATGCTTGATAATATTAAAGCACTTGGATATAAAAGTGCGACAATGTTTGGTTCAACTATATCTCTTGACGATATTGTTGTTCCAGAAATGAAAAAAGAAGAAATTGCTAGGGCTAATAAAGAAGTTGAAAGTATACATCATCAGTATATGGAAGGTTATATAACTAATGAAGAGCGTAGTCAAAAGGTTATCGATTTATGGACATCTGTAAATGAAAGAATAGCTGATGAGATGATGAATAATTTACGTGAAGACCAAGATGGATTTAATCCTGTATATATTATGGCAGACAGTGGTGCCCGTGGTAGTAAGCAGCAGATAAGGCAGTTGGCTGGAATGCGTGGTCTTATGGCGACACCTTCTGGTGAAATTATTGAGCTCCCTATTATTTCAAACTTTAAAGAAGGGCTTACTGTTCAAGAATACTTTATTTCAACGCATGGTGCACGTAAAGGTCTTGCTGATACTGCTTTAAAAACGGCTAGTGCGGGATATCTTACAAGGCGTCTTGTTGATGTTGCTATTGGTGTTGTCGTTTCTGAACCAGATTGTGAAACTACACGTGCTGTGAAGATGGCTCCTATTAAAAGTGGTGATGAGATTATTGAGCCATTACGTAATCGTATTATTGGATTCTTCACAAGACAGCGTGTTGTTAATAGAAATACAGGTGAAATCATTTGTGAGGCAAATACTGAGATTACAGATGATATTGCTGATAAGATAGATTTTGCGGGTATTGAAGAAATTGATATCCGTCATGTTCTAACTTGTGATAGTAGAACTGGTGTTTGTCAAAAATGTTATGGTAGAAACCTTGCCACTGGTAATCTTGTTGCTGTTGGGGAATCTGTTGGTATCATTGCGGCTCAAAGTATTGGACAACCTGGTACTCAGCTGACAATGCGTACATTCCACATTGGTGGTACTGCTTCAAAAACAGTTGAAGAAAATGAAGTTAAAATTAGTTATCCTGTATATATTGAAGATTTACCAGATTATGTTATAGACCCAAATACAAATGCTCGTATTGTTGCTCGAAAGGGTATGATGGTTCTTCGTCGTGTTTATGCCAGATATAATTTGAATGATATTACTGATGTAAAGGTCGCACATGGACATAAGATATTAATTGGAGAGGTATTGGGATACGATAAAGATGGCAATGAAATAAAAGCCACACATTTCTCTACTGTTAAATTTACCGAGGATGGTAATGATATTATCCTTACAGGTGCTGACCATACTATTCAGATAAAAGTAGGTTCTATATTCTTTGTAGACCCGCATACGTATATTGATTCTAATGTTATTATTGCCCGTTTTGATGCCTATAATGAGCCTATCATCGCAGAAAAATCTGGTATTGTTCGTTATCAGGATATTGTTCTTGGTCGTACAATGGTTGAAGAGCGAGATGAAAACACTGGTAATACAACAAAGGTTATTCAAGAATTTAAAGATGAAAAGCTACAGCCTAAGATACTTATTATTGGCGATGATGAAAATGTATTTGAAAGTGATATCCCAAATGGAGCTCATATCTCTGTAGAGAATGGTGCGAAGGTACATGCTGGAGAGGTTATCGCAAAAACTATACGTATGCAGCAAAAAAGTCGTGATATTACTGGGGGACTTCCACGTGTTACTGAGCTACTTGAGGCACAGAAACCAAAAGACCCTGCTATTGTTGCCCGTATTGGTGGTACTATTGAGATTATGGGTAATATTAAAGGTAAAAAAGTTGTCCATATTATAAATGAGTTTGGTGATGTTGAAAAGCATCTTATACCTATGGGTAAGTTTTCTCTCGTTAGAAATGGCGATGTTGTAAAAGGTGGTACTCAATTATGTGAGGGAAAAATAAATCCTCATGATATTCTTGAGATTAAAGGTGAGATTGAGCTACAAAAATACTTACTTGATGAAATACAAGAAGTTTATAGATTGCAGGGTGTACCTATTAATGATAAACATTTTGCTCTAATTATTAGACAGATGTTACGTCGTGTTGAAGTTACATCTCCTGGGGATACAAAATATATTGTTGGTCAATATGTTGATAGATATGAATATGCTCAAGAAAATCAACGTTATATGGACGCTGGTGGTTCTCCTGCAAAATGTACTACTGTATTACTCGGTCTTACTAAGGCTGCTTTGAATACAGAGAGTTTTATATCTTCTGCGAGTTTCCAAGAGACAACAAAGGTTCTTACAAATGCTGCGATAAAGAGCAAAGTAGATACTTTACAGGGATTAAAAGAGAATGTTATTATAGGGCATCTCATCCCAGCTGGAACAGGGATAAAACCTTACAGTACTATAAAAGTATTTAAAAACAAGATTGGTGATATTTACGAAAGAGAGGATAGTAGAGAAGAAGAGATTCCAGAAGATATTATTCAGATAACTGTTTAAGAATCTCTATTGTTCGATAATTATAAAAAGTAACAAAGGTGATAGCTGATGCGACTAGAACTTATGCTTGGTCTTAGATATTTAATGGCTAAACGTAAAGTTTCTTTTGTATCTGTTATCACCTTTTTATGTATATTTGGTATTTTAGTTGGCAACATGGTTATGATAACTGTACTTTCGGTTATGAATGGCTTTCAAGAGGATATTAGAGATAAAATACTTGGTATGCGTGCTCATATAAATGTGTCTGCATATGGTGATGAGCCTCTTTATGATTATAAGGAAATAATGGATATTGCAAAAACTGGCAAAAGTGTTACAAGCGTGCATGAATATATCGCGATGCCTGCTATTATGCGTACTTATACATTTACAATGCTTATTAATGTTATGGCATTGGATGAGCAAGTTTTTACTAGAGATAAAGATTATATAAAATACTTTGATTTTGTAGAAGGCTCGGCTGACCTGAGTAGCTCATATTCAAATGTTGTTATAGGCAGTGAAATGGCACATAATTATGCCCTTCAAATAGGCGATACTATTGATGTTATTACAGCGGCTGGTTCATTTGAGGTTGGATTTAAGCCTTCAAAAAAAACGCTTACTATATCGGGTATTTATAAAACGGGCTACTATGAATATGATAGCAAAGTTATTATAACTTCACTTCATTTGGCGAGAGAAATGGCGGGCTATAGTGGTGCTGTAAGTGGTGTTGCTATAAAACTTGATGATTTTTATAAGGCTGATAGAATTGCTATGGATTTGAATCAGCAAACAGATAAACAATATAATGTTATGCCTTGGATGTTATTTGATAGGAATTTTTTCAATGCCCTGCGTACAGAAAAAACCATGCTTACATTAATATTGTTTTTTATTATTTTAGTGGCATCGCTTAATATTGCATCAACACAGATAATTTTTGTTAAAGATAAGAGGCGTGATATTGCTATTATAAAAACACTTGGAATGCGTCCTTCAAATATTGCAAAGATATTTTTCCTCGAGGGCACAATCATAGGTTTAATTGGTACGATACTTGGGGTATTGTCGGGGATATTTTTGGCTATCCATGTAAATGAGGTTTTGGAAATAGTTAGAATTGTACTGCAATTTTTTGTGAATATTATATTTTTTCTTCCTAGTATTTTTAGTGACACTATTCTAATTCCACATATACCAGAGTTTTTCCCAGAAGATATTTATTATATAAGTGGCGGATTGCCTACGATACTATATCCTAGTCAAATAATCCTTGTGGCAGTTTCATCATTTTTGTTGTCTGTTATATTTGCTATAGTGCCCGCTTATATGGCAACCAAATATAAACCTGCTTTGGTATTGCGTTATGAGTAAATATATATGGTTATAATTTATGAATGAAAATAAAAAAATTATTATAGATATAAAAAAATTGGACAAAACATATAAGGGTCCTCCTACAGTTAGAGTCCTTAATGCTATTAATTTAAGTATATATAAAAATGAAATAGTTTCGATTATGGGTGAAAGTGGTAGTGGTAAAACTACTTTGTTAAATATTATTGGTGGCATTGATGATGCTACAAATGGTAGTATTGACATTAGAGATAAAAAAATACATAAGATGAAAGAGACTGAACTTGCTATATTTAGAAATACGATGATAGGATATATTTTCCAATTTCATAATCTCTTAAATGAATTTACAGCACTTGAAAATGTGATGATACCGTTTTTAATAAATAAATATGATAAAAAATTGGCTAAAGAAAAATCTACTTATTTGCTCGAGAGGGTGGGTATAGCAGATAGGATAAATCATAAGATAGGTGAATTATCAGGAGGGGAGGCACAGAGGGTTGCCATTGCTCGTGCTTTAATTAATGAGCCAGAAATAATATTAGCCGATGAGCCTACTGGGAATCTCGACAAAAAAAATGCTGTTTTAATACAAGAGATTTTATGGACGCTTACAAAAGAAAGAAATGCTACTCTTATAATAGTTACTCATTCTCATTCTATCGCGGAATATGCAAATAGAACACTTAGAATGGAATCGGGCAATATTTTGCAATAAGCATTCTATTAATTCTTGTTAAGTGAAATTCTAATATTTGCTGCAAAAAATTATACACTATATTTAATTTAAAAATTGACTTTTATTATAACTATATGGTCTTTCCTAATGCTATAATTGTAATGCGAAAAAAGCCTCGCTATTTTACAATATTGCTTACAAGATTATTCCCATAAATAACGAAACATCATAGGAAGTCGTCTTCTTATAGAAAGCATATTATGTTCTCCTTCTTCCTCAATATAGTAAAGAATGTTTTGAGATTTTTCTTTAAGCAATTGATAAATTATATCAGCACCTTCTAAATATATTTTTTCAAAATCTTTATAAGTGACATCACTTGTTTCTTTTCTTCCTATATCCATATAAATACGATCATATTTTTTAAAAGGTTCAATTGTAGAAATGTATTGTGTGAATTCATCTTTGAAGCACCATAAAGCAGGAGACATAAATCCAAAACGAGAAAAAATAGTATTATATTTTGTTCCTATATAAATACTTGCCATTGCTGCCATAGAAGAACCACCTATACCTCTCATTTTTGCACTTCCACCTATGGAATATTTTTTTTCTATAGAGGGAATAATATCTTGTATAATAAAATCAGCATAAATATCACCCCTTCCTCCCGCAGAAGATACTGCGACATCTGTCCAGCCTGGAATATATTGAAAGAGTGAGCTAGATTGCCATGGAGAAAAATCTGTGAAACGCTCTAAATATGTTCTATCCTGCCAAGTATCAATACCAACTAGAGCAAAAGGCTGTAATCCTTCTTTAAAAAGATTATCTAGCATTGTTAAAGTACCAGTTTTTGTTTCTGGTGCTTGCCAAACATCGAAAAAATTTTGTGCGTCATGAAAAAGCATAAAAGGAATTGTTTCATCTTTTGAATAGTTATCAGGTAATGCTATTCGTACTGTAATATTTCGTTTAAGCTCTTTTTGAGCATTAAAACTATGTTCAAAAATTTGCATAAATACCTCACTGGCGTATTTTTAATAAATAATACCCCCATACTATAGAGTTAGGAGGTATTATTTGAATTTTAATTATTTAAATTTTAATTTTAAACAAACATTTTCTAACTGGTATAGAACCTTTTTTCGTTTTTAATCCCGGTTTATGTACATCTTCTGGATAAAATATTGTGAGGTCTCCAGGATTCATTGTAACAGTTAATTGAGTTTCTCCTTCAAATGCACAAAAATCTTTTTCATCATCATAATTACCTATGGATTTTACATGATTAATATCAGAGACTTCTATTATTTCTTCACCGCTAATAATAAACTGAATATCTAAATACTTTTTATGAGATTCCCAAACGGCCTCTTCTTTAGAAGAATACTCTTGTATCATATAGAAAAAACTAGGGTCTACCTCATATTTTCCTGCTTCTTGTGTTTCAAATAATTTTTGATTGGCAAGCATATATTCTAAAGATTTTTTTAATATTCCAGAGTATTCTTTAATTTGTATAGAATTAATATTTGTATATACCATTTTTATTTACTCCTATATCTCATTACAAAATGTTTTCATTGTTTCATCAATAAGGTTGCTTACTTCTTTTATTTTATCAATATCTTGTGGTTCTACAGATTTAAGAGGTGGACGACCTGTTCCTACATTAATGCCTTTTAGTTTAAGAATAGCTTTTACAACAGAATACATATGAGCTGAAAAACTTGTTAAACATCCAATAATTTCATTGATTTTTTGTTGTAATTCTTGTGCTTTTTCTAATTCTCTTTTTGTATATAATTCTTCTAATTTCAAGAAAAGCTTAGGCATAACACCATAAGTTCCACCTATTCCTCCATCGGCTCCCATAATACGCCCACCAAGATATTGTTCATCAGGACCATTAAAGACAATCACTTCTTTTGTAGCCTGCATTTTTCTAAGCATAATATCTAATACAGGCATAGAAGAATTTTTGACACCAATTACTTGAGGTAGTTTGAGAAGGTTTTGATAAACTGTAGTTGAGAGATTATAATTTGTTAGTTGAGGGATATTATAGATAAAGAAATCTAAATCTGTTGCTGTTGCCATTTCTGTCCAATAGGACTCTACTGAAGAATCAGATAGCGGGAAATAAATAGGTGGAATAGAAGACAAAGCATCAACACCGTGCTCTTTTGCATGCAAGGCAAGAAGCACGCTATCTCTAGTATTGGGTGCACCTATATGGGCAATAATAGTTAATTTACCTTTGGCAGCTTTCATAACATTTTCTAAAACGCACTTTCTTTCATCTAACGTTTGATAGATACATTCTCCCGAACTGCCTCCAACATAAAGCCCTTTGACACCTTCTTCGATATAAAAATTTACTAATTGTTGGATACGTTCTCCCGAAACATTACCCTGATCATCATAACAAGCATAGAAAGCTGGAAATACATTTTTGTATTTGTTTAAATCTGACATAAGAAACTCCTTGAAATTTTAATTATAACATCTTTGAAAATAGATAATAAAATAATTCCTCTTTATTATAAAGTTAGTACATATTACTAGACGTTTTTATTCCTTCAATAATTTTTATAGAAATTATTGAAGTTTCAGCATTTGCAAGTGGTTGCCCACCATTTTCCATACAATTGATAATATCTAAAATAGCTTCAATCATTCTCTCATTCTCGGTGTCTTTAGTTTTAGTTTTTATTAATTTTAAACCTTCATAATTCGAACCAATTGTATTAATTTCTTTAGAATATTGATATAAATTATAACTTAAACCATTATCGTATAACTTGATTCTACCATTTTCTCCAAAAATATCCAATTCAAGCATATATTTAAAAGGTGAGAGACTAGTTCCTTTTATAAAAGCTATTACTCCTGTACTAAACTTTATAGTCCCTATTCCTCCATAATCCTTTTCTCCATGCACAATTCTAATAAAATCTTCTTGTTTCTCTCCCACAATCTACAAAGGAGTAGCATTATTACTAAAGTAAACCATCAAATCAATAAGATGACTTGTACTTGTATGCAATGCCGTAGCACCATAACCAACAATCGTATATATTTTTCCAATTACTCCAGTATCAATTAGTTCTTTTATTTCTTTGTTTAAATTATCCCAACGTAAAATATAATTTACTCCTAAAACAACGTTATTTTTTTTACGTAATTCTATTATTTGATTGGCTTCTTCTAAAGAATAGGAAATAGTCTTTTCACAAAATATTGCTTTAACTCCAGTTTCGATACATTTTTTTATAATATCAAAATGAGTTTGGATAGGGGGGCAAATACTTATAATATCAAAATTATTTTCTTCTAGCATTTTTTCATAATTAATATAACCTTTAGAAATATCACAATCTTTTTTTATTTCTTCTACTAAATCATAGTTAATATCACATATACTTGTTATTTTTGTTTTATCTATATGGTATGCTATTTGACCTAATCCTATGATTCCAACTTTATACATTATTTTTCACCCTCTCTAACTTTTTTAAAGCAATAATACTTCCACCAATAACAATAAGAGCACCTATTCCTTGATGAAAATTTATTTTTTCTCCAAGTGCAAAATATCCAACAACAGCAGTTGACAAAGGAATTATTAATTGAATAAGATTAAACACGATAATACCTTGTTTTTGAACGATATAAAATGCCATTAACATACCTGTTAACATACCATAAATGCCTGCAAGACCAAGACCTATCAATAAACCAGTTCCAACTTCTTTTAATTGAATTATTGTTCTTGTATGAGTAGCTAAAATAAGATAAATCATTCCAGATAAAGTAGCAGTAGAAGCACTAATAATAATTGCATGTAATTTTTTGGCAACATTTTTTACTAATAAGTTTTGAATAGATTGGATGAAAATAGCAGTTCCTAAAAACATTGAGCCTTTTAAAAAATCAGTATTATTACTATTTTCATTTCCATAAAAAATAAAAATTAAAGAACCCATAATTGCTAAAAAACTTCCCAAGTAAAAATTTTTCTTTTTTATTATTTTCCTTTCATCCCTGTAAAAAATAGATGCCATAACTATAGCCAGAGGCATAGCTAAAATCACGAATAGACTTCCAGTTAATGCTGAGGTGTTTTTTAATCCATTTATAAAAAAATACATATTCCCAGTCATAAATATAGATAACAATAATAATTTAAAAATTAAAATGGGTTCTTTTAAAATTTTTTTAAATTCTGCTCTGAATTTAAATAAGCAAATTAAAATAAATAATATCCCTCCTGAAATAAATCTTACAGCATTATTATTTAAAGTTTCAAAATGTATACTCATAAATCTCATAATAGGAAATCCAATGCCCATTAATATTATGTATGAAATTCTAATAAAATAATCATTATTCATTTATTCTTTTATTCTTTCCTGTGCTTCCACCAACATAAAGCTCTTTTAGACCTTCTTTTATTTATCTTAATTCAAACTTATGAAATTAAAATCTAATTTACGATGCAACAATTTCTTTAAATAGTAAATCCCTTGCTCTTGACAATACGCCATAAATACCATTATGTTTGTCAGCAGATGATACTACAATTTTAGGGGCAGTATGACAATACTTTGAAAATTTATGTTCAAATCGTTGTTTAAACATCTCTCCAAATATTACATAGTCTCCGCATAATATAACTTTTTCTACTGGGATAAAATTTACATAATTACAAATCATTATGCATAATTCATCACAAATTTCTTTCACAATATTACAAACCATTTTATCTTCTTGCATATATGCTAGACTAATAGTTTCAAAATCTAGAGATTCATTTTCTTCAAGTTTTATGCATGTTTTGGAACCATTTATCATGCTTTTTTTACATTTTTCAATTAAAGATTGTATACAGATATTTTCTTCTAAGGTTTTACCATTTTTGCTTTTTTGCATATCCACATAATTATAAATTTCTCCGACAGTTTTATTTCTACCTTCATATAACATTCCATCAAGAATTAAGCTAGATCCTATGCCATTACCACAGCTAATTAAAAGAAAGTTTTGCGTTTGAGGTTCGCTCAACCATTCACCTAAACCAGCTGCATTAATATCATTCATTATAATAATTTTAATCCCAAAAACTTTAGTTAACCTTTCTTTAAAATTAAATTTATTCCAATCTATGCCTGTAAATCGTGGATTACTAGAAACTAATTTTCCATCCTCATCAAAAACTCCAGGGCTTGCGATAGCAATACAAAACACTTCTTTTTTACTAACACCACCTGCATTTAATAATAAGTGAATTCCATGTTCAATAATAGATATTTGTACTTCTTCATTTACCATATCAGAAACTTTAATTTCAAATTCATGCTTTATATTATTTTTCAAATCGCTTAATACAAAAATTGGGACCTTATAATTTAAATCAATGGCTATGATATAACAATATTGATGATTAAACTTGAGTATTTGAAGACGCCTTCCTCCATTTTGTGTAGGCTTCTCTTCTCCCGCTTCTTTAATGATTCCACATTTAAGCAAAGATACCAAATTATCAGAAATTGCGGGTTTGCTCAAATTCAATTTATTAGCCAATTCTGTACGAGAAGTTTTATCTACCATATGCAATTCTCTTAAAATCATTTCTTGATTTCCTCTTCGAATAGCAGAAACATTCATTTTATTCTTCACAAATATACCTTTTTGCTTTTAATATTTTGCAATGATTTTTACTATACTATGTAATTTTAAACTTCGCAACACTCATTTTATCTGAATTAAAGTATGTTGGTAATGATTGATTATAATAAAAGTATAGTCTATAATTTTTGATTTATCAAGTTTTTTTGTATTTTTTAAATATATTGAGCTTCTGTTGATTTTTTAATTTAATGTATTGACTTGTCAATATTTTTTGACTATACTGCCTTATGTTAGTAATGTTATATTATCAACATAAGGTTTTTATGTACAATGGTAGAGGGATTTTGTGGAAAATATTATAGTAAATATATCTGCTAAGGCAATCTTCTGTCTATGCTATGATGTCATA
>CAMRBQ010000007.1 GCA_947040495.1 uncultured Spirochaetia bacterium | reverse complement strand
AAATAGTCATATCATAAAATAGTCATATCATAAAATAGTCATATCATAAAATAGTTATATAATATAATAAATTTATACAATTATAAATATTCAATTTACATATACTTATATTTAGAAAGCCATTCTTACATTAAAGAGTATACTCATGAATAAAATAGAACTTATAGAAAAAATATACAGTACAAATAAAAGTCCAACATTAGAAGAAATATCATCTTTACTTTCCATAGAAAATAACAGCAAAGAATTTTATAAACTTTTAGAGCTATCCAATAAACTAAGTAGAGATACCTTCGGTAATCATGGATATGTTTTTGCACAAATAGGCATAAATGCAGAGCCTTGTTCAAAAGACTGCAAATTTTGCTCTATGGGAATAGGACATTATATATTAGATAAGCAATTCAAAAAAACAAAAGAAGAAGTAATTAATGAAAGCAAATCTCTAACTAGCTCAAATATAAATAATATATTTTTAATGGCAACGGGCGATTACCCTATTGAAATGTTTATAGAAATAGCAACAGAAGTTAGAAATGCTATACCAAAAGAAGTGCATCTTATCGCAAATATAGGCGATTTTGATATTGATATCGCAAATAAATTACTTAAAATTGGTATCAATGGTATATATCATATAAACAGGCTTAGAGAGGGAATAGATACACTTATTGATAAATCTGTTAGAGAGCAAACTATAGAACTAATCTCAAAATCAGACCTTGACTTATACTACTGTATAGAACCTATCGGCTCTGAGCATAGCTATGATGAAATTGCTGTCGAGATACTTAGAGCAAAAGAACTTAATATTAAAGCGATGGCAGTAATGCGTAGAACAACTGTGGCAAATACACCATTAGCAAATATCAATTCTATAAATGCATTAGAGCTTACAAAAATAGCCGCTGCTACAAATATAATAGTAAAACCTAGTCTTTCTATGAATGCCCATGAGTCTATACAGATGTCATTGCTTGCTGGTATAAATCAATTGTATGCAGAGTATGGCTCAAACCCTAGGGATACATCGAGCAACACAGAAACAAGCAGAGGATTGACACCAAACAAAGCATGGCAAATGCTTGAAGATGCTAACTGGTACTATCAAAAAAAATCTTAAAATAAACATAATTTTTAATTTAGATTCCTATTTATTTTACACTTATACTATATACTCGGTTTTGAATAAATAAGATAAAAAATAATATATATATGTTGATTTACATTAAAATAAACGATATTATATAATATAAAAATATATTTCGATTAGAAGAATAAAAAATGAGTTATTTAGAATTAAATAAAAAGGACAATAAATCAAATGATGATATGTCCATCAAAAAGAAAATAATAGTACTGATTATAGCTGTTTCATTGGCTATTTCAATATTTACTATTAGACTATTTTATTTACAGATAATAAGAAATCAATATTATGATAAACTTGCAAGAAATAATAAAGAACAAATTGTCCCTGTAACGGCATTCCGTGGAGAGGTCTATGACAGAAATGGTATCCCTGTTGTAGAGAATATAAAAACCTATACATTAAGTATTATTCCCGTATATCTGCCAAAAAATTACTTTGAAAGGGAAGAGCTTTTACATCGAGTAGCAAAAGAGTTTTCACTAGACTTGGGTTATATAAAAAATGCTGTCAAAAAAGTTGGTAATTATAGTTATGAAACTATTGAAATTACAGACGATATAACTATGAAAGAAATATCATTTTTGGCAGAAAATTCACATTTATATCCCGGTGTTTATTATGGCAGTAAGGCAATAAGACGATATCCATTAGGCGATACAATGACACATGTACTTGGATATGTCGGTAATATATCCCCTGATGAATATGAAGCAAAAAGAGAAGAAGGCTATAGACATGACAGTCTTGTTGGTAAAGAGGGTGTTGAACTATTTTATGATAAAGAGCTTCGAGGTATAGATGGATATGTTCAATGGATAGTAGATTCAAGAAGTCGAGTACAACAAGTTTTAACACCAGCCTCTGGAAATCCTGTGCCGGGCAAAAAACTTATACTTACTATAGATTCAAAAATACAACGCGATGCAGAAAATTTACTTAGAGATATAAATGGTACTATTATAGTATCAAGACCCGCTACTGGTGAAATACTAGCTATGGTGAGTTCCCCTTGGTATGACCCTAATATATTTATTGGTGGAATAAACAAGAATGAATACTCTAAGCTTATAAATGACCCCAATCACCCATTTTGGAATAAAGCAATACGAGGTAGATATGCACCTGGTTCTACATTTAAACTTGTAAGTGCTGTAGGGGCATTACATGAGGGCAAAATAAATAGCAAAACATATAAATATTGTAATGGTGGTATGTTATTAGAAAATAGATTTTATCGATGTACAGGCAGACATGGGAGTCTAAATATATATAAAGCAATACAATATTCTTGTAATACATATTTTTATGAGCTTGGTTATGAAGTTGGTCCTAACTTCTTAAAAAAATATTCTGAAATATTAGGCATTGGGGATTACACAGGTGTAGATTTGCCCGGTGAAAAACTGAGTACAATACCTTCGGCAGATTGGAAACGAAGACGTATCGGTGAATACTGGTGGGATGGAGATACTATACAATATGTTATGGGACAGGGCTATATAAATGTAACACCTATCGCTTTACATAATATGACTTCTACTATCGTAAATGAAGGGACACTATATAAACCACATGTTGTAAAGGAAATAAGAAGCTCTCAAACAGATGAAATTATTCTTAATAATGATGGCATACTAGTAAATGACACCCAAATAGATCCATACATATACCGTATTGTAAAAAAAGGGATGCGTTTAGTTGTTGAGAGTGGAACTGCAAGAACAGGGGCATGGTCTCCAAATTTACGAATAGCAGCAAAAACTGGAACTACAGAAAATGACCAAGGACGTGACCATTCATGGACTACAGCATTTGCGCCATATAGCGATGGACCAAATGATGAAATTATAGCGGTTACTGTTTTACTTGAACACCGTGGTGGTGGTGGACTAAATGCTGCCCCTATTGCGACTGCTATGTTAAGGTCAATATTTCTTGAAGAAGACCCTGTAGATGTTAGGGATTCTATATATAGTCGTATGAACACAATTAGACAAAGAGGTAGAGAGCAAAGGGCATTGCAGAATCTACAAATACAAAAAGCTCAAGAAAAGTTAGAAGCTCAGAAGTTAGAAGCTCAGAAGTTAGAAGCTCAGAAATTAGAAGCTCAAAAGTTAGAAACTCAAAACTAATTATAAATACTAAAATTATAATTTACTAGAGTATAATTGAGATTGACGATTTTAATGATATTATAAAAAACATAAGGATATAATAATAAATTATGTCAGAAAATAAAAAAAATAGAAGACTTTTTATCTTTGATTTCAAAATATTAATATGTATATTATTTCTTATGGTCACAGGTGCTACTGCTATATATTCAAGTACATATAATGCTGATGCAGAAAATTTAAATTGGTTATTTTTAAAATATATATTTTTTTGTTCTACTGGTCTTATTATTATGGGGCTTACTGTATTTATAAATTATACAAAAATAGCAGAACATAAAATGATGCTATATATCCCTATGGTTATATCATTAATACTAGTATTACTACCCTTCTTTGGAAAAACTATAAATGGTAGTAATCGTTGGCTATTTGGTGTTGTACAGCCATCAGAGTTTGGTAAGATAGCACTTATTGTTATTTTAGCAGGATATCTTAATGATATAGGCGATAAAATTAAATCGTTTAAATATTTGTTTTTGTCATTTGTAATAGCTGGCATACCTATGGGTTTAATACTTATGCAACCTGATTTGGGAACGACTTTGGTTTATATTGCAATAGTATTAACAATGTTATTTGTAGCAGGTGCACAACTTAAATATTTAATATCGATTGCTTTTATTGGTATTATTGGGCTTTCAATACCAATGTTTTTAGAGCATTCTCGTATATCAGAATCTGTAGATAATATATTGTTCGCTTTTTTCTCTCATAGTTCATATATAGCATACCTTGCTGGCATGTTCTTTTTTATATCACTACTTCTTTTTATAATAAATTTTTATATGAACAATTCACGTATAGCATTTATAACATTCATATTTTTTGTTCTATTTTTAGGCATGGTTTCTGCCATTGTACTTGATAAAGGACTTCATGATTATCAAAAACAAAGGCTACTCGTTTTTATAAATCCCGATTTAAAAAGGCTGTCATCTGGATATAATATTATTCAAGCATTAATAGCGGTTGGTAGTGGTGGCTTCTTTGGCAAAGGCTTTCTTCAAGGAAGTCAATCTCAATTAAATTTTATACCGCAACAGGTCAATGACTTTATCTTTTCAAATATAAGTGAAGAATGGGGATTCCTTGGTAGTAGTCTAGTATTACTAGCATATGCTATAATCCTTATCTCAGCCTGCATTATAGCGTACCGCTCAAAGGATAGACTAGGATCTATAATGGTTTCTGGTATTGCAACTATGTTTTTATTCCATATCGTCATAAATATAGGTATGGTATTAGGAATGATGCCTGTAACAGGTCTTACATTGCCTTTTATTAGTAGTGGGGGCTCTTCCATTTGGACTTTCTCTATTGCTGTTGGATTAATATTTAATATAGAAATCCGAAGATATGTGCATGGGGTTTAATTTCACAATATAAAAATATATCCAGCTATATAATAGAAGTAATAACATAGACATAAAAAAATAAATAAAAATAGTATATTGATATATATTCTAAAAAATGATAAATTATCCAAACAAAATATAGCAGACGCTTTAAAAATGAATATACCAACTGTATTACAAAATACAAATGAGCTTTTAAAATAAAACCTCATAGACAAAGTTGGCGAATTAGAATCTAGTGGTGGATGTAAAGCCCAATCTTTATCTGTAAATAGAAATGCACACTTTGCTTTAAGATTAGATATAACCAAAAATAATATCAACGTAGCCTTGTCAATTTAATTGGAAAAATTAAAGAGCATATTAAAATAGAAAAAAATTTGAATATAAAGATTCATATTTTAAAAACATTACGATTAGCATAGAAACTTTTATAGATGCATCTAAGGTAGATAGATATATAATACTTGGAGTTGGCATTTCTATACTGGGTATTATTGATAAATCAAATAAATATATATCTTCTTCCCATGTCTTGGGATTTGGAAAAGTACCATATGGTGATTTTAGAAAATATATAAACTTTCCATGTATTTTTATAAACGATGTAAATGCTGCTCTATTTGCAAAACTTAATTTACTAAATAATAACGCTATATATCTTTCTATGAGTAATGGCATTGGCGGTGCAATACTATTTGATAGAAAACTATATGAAGGAGACAATATACGTAGTGGTGAATTTTGTCATATAACAATAGTTCCAAATTGAGAAAAATGCTCAATACCTAAATGTATGTAAATACCATTTAAAAACAACTTATTTGGGAGCTGCCTTAAAACATATTAAAAAATTTATAAGTACAATTTAAAAAATACTAAAAAACTTGACTATGCTTTTTTTTGCCATATATTTTATTAAAGTAGCTTGTGTAAGTTAAAGTATATTATTAAAAAGGTGTATTTATGAAAAATTCTAAAATGAAAGTTGCTGTTATGACAGATATTGAACAAATGAAGATAATAGAAAAGGATATACCAAAACCTTGTGATGACGAAGTCTTAGTAAAAATTGAATATGTTGGTATATGTGGTTCAGATTTACATTATTATAAAACTGGTGCTATAGGCGATTATATAGTGAAACCACCTTTTGTTTTAGGTCATGAAGCAGCAGGTATTGTTGTCGAAATTGGTAAAGATGTCAAAAGTTTAAAAGTTGGTGACAAAATAGCACTTGAACCCGGTAAAACTTGTGGGAACTGCTATTTTTGTAGAAATGGTAAATATAACTTATGTCCAGATGTAATATTTTTTGCCCCCCCCCTATTGATGGTGTCTTTCAAGAATATGTGGCACATCCTGAGTATTTATCTTTCAAACTTCCTGAACAACTAACTACACTTGAAGGTGCTTTAATTGAACCTTTATCTGTTGGAATGCATGCTGCTAGACAAGGGGATCCCATATAGGACAAACAGCATTTATTACAGGGGCAGGATGTATAGGTTTATGTTCTATGCTATCTTTAAAATCTTGTGGTGTCTCAAAAGTTTATGTCATAGATGTCGTAAAAAACAGACTTAATAAAGCATTAGAGATTGGTGCTACTGGAGTAATTGATGCATCCAAAGAAAATGTCGTAGAAAGAACATTAGAATTAACTGATGGAAAAGGCTCTGACCTTACAATAGAAACATCGGGAATGCAAATAGCGATGAACCAATCAATCAATTTTGCCAAAATGGGTTCTACTATCGTGTTCGTTGGATATCCTGAAAGTGGAAATGCTGATATAAATATAAGTATCGCTTTGAATAAAGAGCTAACATTTAAAACTGTCTTTAGATATAGACATATATATCCATTATGCATAAGTGCTGTTCAGCATGGTTCAATAAATATAAAAAGTATTGTAACAAATATATTTGATTTTAATGATATCCAAAATGCTATGGATGAAAGCTTAAAAGACAAATCAAACATTGTAAAGTCTATTATAAAAATATAATCAATCTGTATAAATTTCGAAATTATTTAGAACAATTATTTTCTTTAAAAGGAAAAAAGTTACTGTTATAACAGGTCTTACATTGCCTTTTATAAGTAGTGGAAGGTCTTCTATTTGGAGTTACTCTATTGCTGCTAGATTGATATTTAATATAGAAATGGGAAGATATGTGCATGGGCTTGAATGCCACTCATAAATTATAAAAAAATACTGTAATAAAAAAAGTTTATTAAGCCTTTTAAATTACAGTATTTAATAATAATTTTTTATAATTATAAAGATTTCAGCATTTTTTGCATTTCACTAATTTCTTTTTTTTGATCGCGAATTATAGTGTTTGCGATATTTTTTGTTTGGTCATTTGTACAAATTTTAAGCAAAATATTTGATGCATCAACTGCCCCTTGATGGTGAATAATCATCCCTTCTAGAAAGTCTTTATCATTATTTCCTGTTAATTTAACAGCCATCATTGCTTTCATCATCATCATCATTGCTTTTTCTGAATCAGAAATATAAGTTTTTATTTTTGCACTATCATAATCCGATGTTTTTGGTAATTTTGCTATGATTTTATTAAACATTGCTATTTCTTTTTTTTGAGCAGTGATAATATTCTTTGCAAGTTTTTTTACAGATGCACTTTTACTAACCTTCAAAATTTGTTCTGCAGAATCAATAGCACCTTGATGATGAGGAACCATATTTACCAAATAATCTAAATCAGGATTATCTGTTTTTTGGAATGGAACTTCCATCATAGGTTGATGCATGGCATCCATAATAGACTCACTCATTTTTTGGTCTTGAGCCTGAATTTGAAATGAAGCAATCAAAAAGATCGCTAACGATACGATTTTTTTAGTCATTGTTTTTCTCCTAAGTAATATTTTTAATTTCTAACGCAACAATAATAACAACAACAAAAACAAAAAGAAAAAAAAAACAATAAAAAATAGACTATTTTACTACCAATTTAAATATATATATAGTTATTGCATTTTTTGACTATATAAATCAAAAAAACTACTCGCAGTATAAAGAGAACCTGTAATAAGTAAGGCATAATTATTTTGCCTAGAGTATTCTATAGCATAGTTTGCAGCAGTTTTAAAATCATTATAATACTCTGTTTTAATATCATATGAAAGCATTCGCTCATGCAAAAGCATACCATCTGTCTCTTTTAATCCATGTACAAATATAGAATTTGCTATGATAATTTTATCTATATAATTTTCATAATGCTTTATAGAAAGAGCCATTCCATTTATATCTTTATCTTTAAGCGGCACAAAAAGCAAAACAATATTAGTATACCACTTTGTTATATTTTCAAGCAAGCAATTTATTGAATAAGCATTATGAGCACCATCTACTATTATATCTGGATTTTTTGCCAGTACAGAAAGCCTGCCATTAATTTTTATATTCTTCAATTCTCTGAGTATATTATCTATATGAATATTAATTTTATTTTCAAGCAGTATACGATATGCCTTAAATGCTATAGATATATTTTCTGCCTGGTAACTTCCAGCAAGAGCACTTTGTATTTCAATATTATAATTATTTTTTTCGCTATAGTTAAATATTATATTGTCTATTTTATTTTCTATCATGGAGGCATCAAAATCTTTTTTATAAAAATATAGCTTTGAACTTTTTCCTTTTGCAACTTCACTTATAACATTAACAATTGCCTCATTCTGATTTGCCAAAACACATGGGACATTATCTTTTATAATACCAGATTTTTCACGAGCAATACTTTCTAATGTATAGCCCAATCTATCCATATGGTCATATGAAATTGAAGTAATAATTGTGATGCTAGGCTCTACAATATTTGTGCTATCAAGCCGACCACCAAGCCCTACTTCTATACAGGCATAGTCAACTTTTTGTAAATAAAAATAATATAAAGCAATAGAAGTTATAATTTCAAATGTTGTTGGTATTATGTTTTGCTTAACAATTATAGATTTTATTTTTATAACTATATCTACAATATCACTCTCTTCAATCCATTTATCATTTATTGTAATACGCTCTCTAAAATCAATTAGATGAGGGGATACTATCCTGCCAACATTGTAATTACTTGAGATGAGCAATTTTGATAATACTAATGTTGTTGAGCCTTTGCCTTTTGTACCCGCAATATGAGCTACTTTGAATGTCTGTTTATAACCTAGATTATCAAGAATTATTTTCATCCGCTCAAGATTTTGGCAATACTTATCTTTTAATTCTTCTGTATTACTACTATAATAATTTATAAAAGAATAGACATAATCGATACAATCTTTATAGTCCATCAATAATAGCCTACTTATTTTTATGACAATAGTCAACTATAGATTTTGCAACATACGAAGCATCTTCCAAATCTAATGTACTATAGAGAGGCAGGCTCACTTCATTTTTATACATATTATAAGCATTTGGATAATCTTTTATATCATAGCCTAAATTTCTATAAGCCTTATGCATAGGAACAGGCATAAAATGTACATTCAGTGATACACCCTTTTTTCCAATTTTTTCTATAAGCAAATCTCTATCACTTTCTTCATAATTTTTAATACGCAAAGGATATAGATGATAAGAGCTTTTTTTACTATGCTCATTAAATGGTGGGATTATAAAATCATCATATTGTGAAAATATACTATTATATAAATCAAAAATGCTCTTTCGTTTTTCAAGCATTTTATCATAGCGAAGTAGCTGCGTTATCCCAAGTGAAGCATGAATGTCACTCATATTAAATTTATAACCTATAAGGTCTATAGAATATTTATAGCTACCCACAGTCTTTTCAAATGCGGACTTGTCTTGGCCATGCAACATCCACTTTGCTAATTCTTTATATATAATATTACTATCTATAGAATCTATATCATTATAAACTAAAGCACCACCCTCTGCCGTTGTCAGATTTTTGACAGCGTGAAATGAAAATGCTGAAAAATCGAGTTCACTACCAATAAAATTATTATTATATTTTGCCCCCAACGAATGAGCAGCATCAAGAATAAGTAACACTCTGTTTAATTTATTTTGAATACTGCTGGCACTATTTGGTTTAAAAATATTAGATTTTTTATTGGCTATATATTTTATATCATCATAGTCGACAGGGTAGCCACCAAAATCTACAGGTATAATGGCACGCGTTTTTTCTGTAATAGCATTTTCAATTTTATTTGGGTCTATAGAAAAACTATCTTTTATCGTATCAACGAATACAGCCTTAGCCCCTGTATGTAGTATCACATTGGACGTTGCTGCATATGTATAAGGTGTCGTTATTACCTCGTCACCAGCACCTATATCATATAGCCTCAAAGCAAGTTCCATAGCAGCAGTTGCACTTGACATTAGGCTACAATTTTTTGTATTTGTAAATTCTCTAAGCAGAGTTTCAAATTCTTTACATTTTTTGCCTGTTGTTATCCAGCCACTACGCAATGTTTCAACTACACTTTGTATATCATCTTCATTTATATCTGGAGGAGAAAACGGTATTTTTTTATCCATAAGTATTTATTACACCATATATTAATTTATCGTCTGTATTATAAACAAATAAACTAATATGTAAACTAGTATAAATATACATATCGTTTTATACAGAACACCACAATAGTAGAAAAGAATAAAAAATCATATATAATAAAAATTATAACAACAAGAAAATATTACTAACATAAAAGGTAACATTATGGTAAAGAAAAAAGTAGAAGATATGATGATAATTAATACTATCAAAAAAATAAAAAAAGAAAGAGTTAGAATAGAAAAGATAGAAAACTATTATCGTATCTTTGTAAATCTACTTAAAAGTGAAGATAAAGAATTAGAGCAAAAAGAACATGCTTGGCTTATCGGTGTGAATGATAAAGGCTACACAGTTTGTGCATATATAGTCGCTTTGGGTGGTGGCAATTTTGTAAATTTAACAGCACATGATTTATTTAAAACTGCTATTAATCATAGTTGCCAAAGGGTTATACTCGCTCATAATCATCCAGATGTAAGTGAGATTATTCCATCAGATGAAGATGTTCTATTCACAAATAAAGTTTATCATATGGCAAGTATTGTGGGGCTAACATTGCTCGACCATATTATTATTTCTACAAAAAGCCTAACAAGCGAAACAGCAATTTATTATAGCTATAAAGAAATGCATGTTATGAAAAGTATACATGAAGATATTTCTTATACGCCTTATGAAGAATTAAAACCGATGTTGGAAGAAGAAAAAAAAGATTATGCTTATGATATGATTAAAAAAAGAAATATTGAAATAGTAAAAAGTATGTTAGCTGATAACATTGATATTAATATAATTTCTAAACATACAGGTCTAAGTCAAAAAGAAATAAACAAATTAAAATGATAGACATCTTTATAATTTAGTAGACAGAGGAAGTCAAATATATTTGTATGTTATACCAATATTATAATGTGCTACTTAAGCGTACGCCGTACCTAGCCATTCATAAGCTTTAAGAAACTCATATTATCTTTAGTAGAATTCATTTTATCAATAACAAGTTCCATAACTTCGCTTTCGTCCATTTGATTCTGTATGAATTTTCTAAATGCCCACATCTTATTCATTTCTTCTTCAGTAAGCAACATTTCTTCTTTTCTTGTCGAAGAATTATTTATATTGATAGCAGGGAAAAGTCTTCTATTTGCAAGTTTTCTTTCAAGGTGTAATTCCATATTACCAGTACCCTTGAATTCCTCGTATATATACTCATCCATTCTACTACCTGTATCGACAAGGGCTGTCGCAATAATAGTTAGAGAGCCACCCTCTTCAATATTTCGAGCAGCACCAAAAAATCTCTTTGGTTTATGAAGTGCATTTGAATCGATACCACCTGTCAATATTTTTCCACTAGCAGGCACAACAAGGTTATAAGCACGTGCGAGTTTTGTTATAGAATCGAGCATGATAACAACATCATGGCCTTTTTCTACAAGTCGTTTTGCCTTTTCAAGCACCATCTCAGACACCTGTACATGCTTCTCAGGCGGTTCATCGAATGTACTGCCAATAACTTCAGCACGAACATGACGAGCCATATCTGTAACTTCTTCAGGACGTTCATCTATAAGTAAAATAAATAATTTCACATCGGAATAGTTTGAGCTTATAGCATTGGCTATCTCTTGAAGTATCATAGTCTTTCCAGCTTTTGGCGGGGCAACAATTAAACCACGCTGACCTTTACCAATAGGTGAAACAAGATTTATAACACGTGTTGCAATTTTTGAAGGAGAGAATTCTAAATCCATTCTTTCATTTGGAAATATTGGTGTGAGGCTTTCAAATACCGGTCGTTTAAATGAATTATCAGCAGTATCTTCATTTACAGTATCTATTCTAAGTAGAGCAAAAAATCGTTCATTATCTTTTGGTGGGCGTACTTCACCAGATACAAGGTCGCCTGTTCTGAGAGCAAAAAGCCTTATCTGTGATGGCGATATATATATATCATCTGAACCAGGTAGATAGTTCGACATCTTTGAACGCAAAAATCCATATCCATCAGGTAATATTTCTAATGTACCATCAGCTATAATTTTACCACCATTTGAAATCTGGCTACGTAAAATAGCATGCATAAGGTCTTGTCTTTTGATGCTGCCTTCATAGGCAATACCATATTTAACACCAATAGAAATAAGTCCATCCAAAGTTAATTGACTAAGTTGGCTAACATGAAGTATATCATTAATAGTATCTTTATCTATTGCCTCTGTGGTTGTTATTCCATTATAAGTATTTTCTTCCAAACTATTTTCATTTTTAAAAATAGCTTTTTCTTCTCTATTAGACTTTATTGGTGTTTTTGAGTTAACAGATTTTTTAGATACATGCAATACCCTTTTTCTCACTTTAACCCTAGATTGAGAGTCTTCTTTCATATTGACCTCGAAATTTATATATTATTAATTATAGTCTGACAAGAGATTAAAAAAACTTTATTTAAGAACAATTTTTTATACCTATCAAACGGAAATGAATTAAAAGATTCATCGATCTATATTTTATAGCATTACTAATATAAATAAAACACTATAAAAGTAGTCCAAAATACACTTATTTAA
Organism: uncultured Spirochaetia bacterium; assembly: GCA_947040495.1. Taxonomy (GTDB): domain Bacteria; phylum Spirochaetota; class Brachyspiria; order Brachyspirales; family Brachyspiraceae; genus CAMRBQ01. The sequence goes on along the minus strand of CAMRBQ010000007.1, from coordinate 56,675 downwards.
TTTTTTTTGTCAGAAGTAACATCAGCAACACAAAGCATAATTACACACATATCAGCATTATCACCATATCTTTTGTATGACAAAAGTTTTCTTACATAACCACCATTTCTTTCTTTATAGCGTGGTGCTATATCATTAAATAATTTTGAAAGAGCCTTGGGATCTTTCAAATATTTAGCTACAACACGTCTACTATGTACAGTGTCAGTTTTAGCTTTATGTATCATGCTATCAGCACATTGTTTTAATAGTTTAGCTTTCTCTTTTGTAGTTGTAATTTTTTCATGTTTAACCAATGAAACAAGCATATTACTAATCATCGCTTTTCTATGTGCACTCGTTCTATTTAATTTTTTAGTTGTAACTCTATGTCTCATTTTTTCTCATCCTCAAACATTAATTATTTTTCATACCAAGTTTAGCACCATACTGCTCTAACTTACTTTTAATTTCTCCAACAATCATCTCATTGGCACCAGGGAGTCTAAGTAAATCAGTTTCTGTCTTTACAGCAACTTTATCAAGTGTTTTTAAGTCTACACTAGTAAGAAAATTTGCAGTACGAACAGAAAATTCAACTTCTTCTACATGCAAATCTCTAATTTTGTCTAATTCATTATCTTTACTACTTTCTTTTACAACATTACTTGCACTATCTGCCTCTTCTGGGGCCAGGAATGCAAATAAATTATCTCTTAATATTTTTGCAGCATATGACAAAGATTTTTCAGGAGAAATAGAACCGTCCGTCTCTATTTCAAATATAAGCTTTCCATAATCAATACGCTGTCCAATGCGGATATCTTCAACATCAAACTTCACTCCAATTATAGGAGAATATACCGTATCAAGGCTAATTATATTTATATCTTGTATTAAATCGGCACTCATTTCTGATGGGACATAACCATATCCTGCATCAATTTGAATATCCATCTCCAAAATACAGCCCTCTGAAAGAGTAGCTATATAATGATCTGGATTATAAATAGTTATTTCGCTATCAATATCTGCTATATCTTTTGCGGTAATAACACATGGTCCCGTCTTTTTTACATGTATTTCTTTAACTTCAAGTTCTTCTGGTAAAGAGACTACAATACTTTTTAAATGCATTAGCATAAGAATTGTATCTTCTTTCATTCCGTCTAGATTTTCAAATTCATTTGTAACACCTTCTATCCTAACAACACTAATAGCATAACCAGGAATAGAAGACAGAAGTACCCGTCTAAGTGCATTCCCTATTGTTGTAGCATAACCACGTTCAAATGGTTGGGCAATAAACTTACCATAATTATTAGTAACATCTTTTGCCTCAAATGTTACATTATGGGGTTTCTTTGTAGACTCTAATATATCTTTCAATGCCATGAATTATTCCTCTTTTTTTCTATCATATATTTATCTAGAATAATGTTCAATGATTAGCTGCTCATTTATAGGGTATTCAACATGCTCTCTCAAAGGTAATGACACTACTTTACCTTTCTTGTTAGAAACATCAAGGTCTAACCACTCTGGTATATATTCGTTTTTAAGTGCTTCTGCGATTTCTTTAACATTACCAATATTTTTACCTTGCTCTGTCAATGTTATTTCATCACCAACTTTAACTTTATAAGATGGTATAGTCAATTTTCTTCCATTTACAGCGATATGACCATGTGAGACAAATTGTCTAGCTTGAGCTCTACTTTTTCCAAAGCCTAATCTATAAACAACATTATCAAGGCGTATTTCAAGAAGACGTAGGAGGTTATCACCTGCAACACCTTTTAATCTTGTAGCCTCATGATAGTACAATCTAAATTGTTTTTCTAATATTCCATAAAATCTTTTTACTTTTTGTTTTTCACGCAGCTGTACTCCGTGTTCACTTAACTGCTTCCTCTTTCTACTTTGAGGACCAGGAACATCCCTTTTTTTAATAATAGGACACTTAGCTGTAAGACAACGCTCCCCTTTTAGCATAAGTTTCACTCTTTCTCTTCTACAAAGCCTGCAAACAGCATCTCTATATCTTGCCATAGATAATAATCCTCTAAAATAATTATACTTTTAAATTTAAACTCTTCTTCTTTTTTTAGGTCTACAACCATTATGTGGCATAGGAGTAACATCCTTTACCATTCTAACTTTAAGACCACCACCTTCAACTGCTCTTATTGCACTTTCACGACCCATACCAGGCCCTTTTACCAAAACTTCTACCTCACGCATTCCCATTGCATACGCCTTCTTGGCAGCCTTTTCAGTAGCGACCTGCGCAGCAAATGGAGTTGACTTTCTAGAACTCTTAAATTCTCCGTCAAAACCACCACTAGCCCAAGATATTGTATTTCCATTTTTATCTGTAATCGTTGTTATAGTATTATTAAAGGTAGCTTTAATATGAACAAGCCCAAAAGCTTCTACTTTACGATCCTTTTTTACCTTTTTTTCTTTTATCGTTTTTTTACCTTTTGAAGTAGACAAAGATATTCTCCTTATTTAATTATTTTTTACCAGGTGCTTTTTTCTTGCCTGCGATAGATTTTCTAGCCCCACCACCCCTAGCATTTCTAGAGTTAGTATGTGTACGCTGACCTCTTGTTGGCAATCTTCTTATATGCCGAATACCCCTATAAGCCTTAATATCTTTAAGACGTTTAATATTCATATGTATCTCTGTTCGGAGATCACCTTCAACCTTAGTCGTTGCTTCAATCGCATCACGCAAAGCTGTTATCTGGAGATCCGTTAAATCTTTAGCTTTAACAGAATAATCAATATTAGCTTTATTACAAATTGTATGTGCAATAGACCTACCAATACCGTATATAGCAGTTAAAGCAATCTCTATACGCTTATTATTTGGTAATTCAATTCCCATTATACGTGCCATTTATCACTGCTCCTTACTTTTGTTTTTGCTTATGGCGTGGGTTTTTTTTGCATATAACCCTTACTATACCCTTACGCTTGACTATTTGACAATCATTACAGCGTTTTTTAACCGAACTTCTTACTTTCATTTTATTCTCCAACTACTTATATCTATAAATAATGCGTCCTTTGGTCAAATTATAAGGAGACAATTCCACCGTAACTCTATCACCAGGTAATATTCTAATAAAATTCATTCTCATTTTACCCGATATATGAGCCAATATCGTATGACCATTCTCTAATTCTACCTTAAACATAGCATTTGGTAGATGTTCTTTTACCTTTCCCTCAATCTCAATACTTTCTTTTTCTGACATTATAAATTATCTCCGAGCCTTACCGCTCTTTTTCAAAAAGCCATCATAATTATGCATCTGTAGATGTGACTCTATTTGCTTAATTAACTCAACTGCAACACTTACACTGATCAGCATAGACGTACCGCCCATCAGATATACCAAAGATGATTGCGAACCTCTAAAAGCCGTAAACACCGGTATCTTTGTCATTAAATCTGGAAAAATTGCTATCGCAGCCAAAAAGAATGAACCACCTATAGTCACTCTAGATAATACACCTTTTAAATAATCGGCTGTCTGAGTACCAGGCCTATAACCCGGAATAAATCCACCACTCTTCTTTAAATTCTCAGCTATATCATTAGGATTAAACTGAACAGAAGTATACATGTAAGCAAAAAATATTACAAGTAGAGAATACAAAATTATGTATGCCCAATTACCATAAGAGAAAAATCTGAGTATCGCATCAAGCCATCCCCATTCCATAGTACGAGTAACACTTGCCACTTGGCTTGGTATCGCTATCAAAGCGGAAGCAAATATTATTGGAATAACACCAGATGGATTAATCTTGAAAGGAATATGTGTTGCTTGGCCTCCATAAACCTTTCTACCAACAACACGCTTAGCATATTGAACTGGTATTCTTCTCTGTCCACTTTCCTCATACACTACGAAGAAAATAACAACGGCAAATATCATAAAGAACAACACTATTACAAGTGAGTTCATATAATCTGTATTTCTTTTTGCAAAAATATCAATAACACCGGCAGGAATTCTTGCAACAATACCCGCAAATATTATCATTGATATACCATTACCTATTCCATACTCTGTTATCTGGTCTCCCAACCACATTAGGAACATTGTACCAGCTGTTGCTGTCAGTACAACAAGCACTATAAAGCCAAATCCAGGTTCCATAAATATCATAGCACCATCTTGAATACTCTGTATCCAACTTGCCATAGCAGCAGACTGTACCACACATAAAATCAATGCCAAATAACGTACATACTGATTTATTTTTTTACGCCCAGTATCACCCTCTTTTTGTAATCTCTCAAGTGCAGGCAATACTATTGTAAGCAACTGCATTATAATCGAGGCAGATATATAAGGCATTATACCTAGTGCCAAAACAGAAAATCTAAAAAGAGCTCCACCTGAAAACAAATCCATTATTGTTAATAAACCACCACTACCTTGGGCATCATTCAAAAAGCCAAATAAGGCCGTAGGGTCGATACCAGGTGTAGGTATATGACTACCAATTCGATAGACTACTATAGCCATTAAAAGAAACAAAAGACGCCTTCTTAGTTCGGCTACTCTAAATATATTTGTAACTGTAGTTGACATTATTTATATATACCTATGATTTTTTTTCGCGAAGCCATTTCTTTCGCTCTATTATAATAACTTTACCGCCAGCAGATTCTATTTTTTTAATAGCAGACTTACTTGCCATATCAACTGTAATAGTAATTGGTCTAGTTACTTCGCCATCAGATAATAATTTTATATATCCAGTAAGATTTCTAAGCATGCCTTTTTTTATTAGCATTTCTCTTGTAACTTCATTATCATTAAATAATGAAACTAACTGAGAAATACTTATAATTTCAACATCTTTTTTGAAAGCACCATTAGTAAATCCATACTTAGGAATACGCCTAACAAGCGGCATCTGTCCACCTTCAAAACCAACCTTTCTACTATATCCAGAACGTGATTGTGCACCTTTATTACCACGGCCAGCAGTACAACCCCAGCCACTACCAGTACCACGACCAACACGTCTTAGTTTTCTTGAACTACCTTGAGGAGCTTTAATAATATTTTTATTCTCTTGTCCCATCTATAAAATCCTTACTTTTCTTCTACTTTTACTAAATGTGAAATCTTGTTAATCATTCCTCTAATCACTAGATTATCATCATGCTCTACAATACGTTTATGTTTTTTAAAACCTAGAGCGACAACTGTAGCCTTTTGACTTTTATCATATCCAATAGGAGATTTTACTAAGTGTATTTTTATTTTATTCATTTAGAAACCCCATATATTTCATCTACCGTTTTATCTCGTTTTTTAGCAATATCCTTTATATTTTCTAAAGTTTTTAATCCTTCCAATGTAGCCTTAGCTAAATTCAAAGCATTGTTATTGCCAAGTGATTTTGAAAGTATATTTTTTACGCCAGCAACTTCAAGTACCGCACGAGCAGGCCCACCTGCTATAACACCTGTACCTTTTGAAGCTGGTTTTAATATAATTTTACTACTTCTAAAATAGCCAACTGTATCATGAGGTATTGTATCTCCTCTGAGATTCAAATGCACCATGTTTTTTCTTGCCTGCTCTAAAGCTTTTCTTATAGCATCAGGAACTTCATTTGCTTTACCAAATCCAAGTCCAACATTGCCTTGTTTATCACCAAGCACCATTAAAGCAGAAAAACTAAACCTACGGCCACCTTTTACAACCTTGGCAACCCTACTCAGTTTTATTAATTTCTCTTCAAATTGATTATCTTCTTTATTTTTATCTTCGTAATAAGCCACTGATATTCTCCTTAAAACTTAAGTCCCGACTCTCTAGCACCATCGGCAAGAGATTTAATTTTGCCATGATACAGATAACCGTTTCTATCAAAAACTATTTCATTTATATTTTTTTCTTTGGCTCTAGTTCCAAGAAGTTTACCAACCTCTTTAGCTACATCAAGATTTTTTCCACTCTTCATATCTTTTTCTTGTGAGCTAGCAGCAGCGATTGTTATACCTCTATCATCATCTATCAGCTGAGCTGAAATATATTTCAAACTTCTATAAACACTAAGTCTTGGTTTATCAGCTGTACCTGTTATTTTTATTCTTATACTTCTCTTTCTTCTAGCACGCTGATTTTTCATCACATCTTGCAAACCCATTTACTATCTCCTAATAAAACTCTATTATTTAGATGCTTTCTTACCTTCTTTACGTCTTACTTTCTCACCTTCAAAACGAACACCTTTACCCTGGTAAGGCTCTACAGGTCTCTTCTTCTTTATAACTATAGCAAACTGACCAACAACCTCTTTATCTATACCTTCAATTGTAATCTTAGTATCTTTTTCTATACTAATCTTTAGCCCTTCTGGTACAGTAAGCTTTATATCACTAGAAAAACCAAGCTGCAATGTCAATATATTACCCTGAATGTTTGCTCTATATCCAACACCTTCAAGTAAAAGAACCTTTTTATAACCTGTACTTACACCTTCAATCATATTAGATAAAAGTCTAAAAGAAAGTCCTACACTTGCAGAATATTGTTTTTTAAATATTTTTCTAGCCTCTTCTTTAGTGACATTAGTTGCTTCAGGAGCCTTAACCCATACACCTTTGTCATCTTGGCTTATTATTATATAGTCAAAAAAATCTCTTGTCAATTCACCAAGCTTACCTTTTACAACAACATGGCCTTTGTCAATATTTAAGCTGACGCCACTCGGCAAAGCAATTGGTTTATTAGCTAATCTACTCATAAAAGTAATCCTTTAATCATTTCTTACCAAACATGGCAAAGCACTTCGCCGCCAATCTTTTCTACTCTTGCTTTTTTATCTGTCATAACACCCTTACTTGTCGATATAATAGCAACACCATATCCATTTCTTACACGTGGAAGTGTATCAACACTTGTATATACGCGAAGTCCAGGGCTAGATATTCTTTTCAAAGTATCAATTACAGGTTTGTTTTCATAGTATTTTAATTCTACAACTACTCTAGAAAACTTTTTACCTTTGATATCTTCTTTCTTGAAATTACGAATATAACCTTCTTCTTTCAAAATAGAAAGTATGTCCATAATTTTATTGCTAAATCTTAATTCAACAAATTTTTTCTTAGCTGAACTGCCATTTCTTACAATAGTTAGAGCATCAGCTACAGGATCATGTATACTCATTTAACTTTTCTCCTACCAACTCGATTTTGTTACACCTGGTATTAAACCCTCAGATGCAAGTTTTCTAAAACATATACGACACATTTTATATTGACGTATATACGCTCTCGCTCTACCACATATAGGACAGCGGTTATAAGCTCGAGTCTTATATTTTTGTTTTTTGACAGCCTTCACTCTCATTGCTAATCGTGCCATCTTTTTATACTCCTTAGTATCTATGTATCAACAAATTTAACGTTTTCTAAAAGGAAGACCTATTTTTTTCAATAGCTCTCTTGCCATATTATCATCGTTTGCACTTGTAACTATCGTTATGTTCATACCTTTCACACTATCAGTTTTATCAAAACTAATTTCAGGAAATATTGTATGCTCTTTTACACCAAGATTATAATTACCTCTTCCATCAAATCCCTTTAGAGGAACTCCTTGAAAGTCACGAACACGAGGCAATGCTATAAATATTAAACGCTCCAAAAAATCATACATTTTTTCATTGCGTAATGTTACCCTACAACCGATAGGCATCCCTTCACGTAATTTAAAATTAGCTATAGATTTTCTCGCTTTTGTAACCACCGCATGTTGACCAGCTATCATTGTAAGCTCTTCCACAGCACTTTCTGCATGTTTCTTATCAGTTACAGCAGATGATATACCCATATTTATAACAATCTTTTCAATACGAGGTACAGCCATAGACGATTCAAGATTCAATTCTTTTATTAGATCTTGTTTTACTTCTTGTTTATATTTCTCTTTTAATACCGGCATAAAACCCTCGCTCCTAATTATTTATCAAGTATAGTACCAGATTTCTTTGAATATCTTTTTAATTTACCATTATCAATCTTTCTTCCAACCTTGGTTCTATTGCCACTCTTATCAATTAGCACAACATTTGACATATGTATAGCTACTTCGTTTTTAACAATTCCACCACTTGGACGCTCTTGGCTCTTTGGTAATGTGTTTTTCACCAAATTGACTCCCTGAACAACAACCCTACCCTTATCTCTAACAACAGACAATACTTCACCACGCTTACCACTATCATTGCCTGTTATAACCTCTACGGTATCGCCTCTTTTGATTTTATATTTCACTTTATCCATAACAAATACTCCTATATTACTTCAGGCGCAAGAGAAACTATTTTCATAAATCCACTATCGCGTAATTCTCTCGCAACAGGACCAAATATACGTCTTCCTCTTGGTTCTTTTTTATCATCAATAATAACAGCAGCATTTTCATCAAAGCGTATATAAGAACCATCTTTTCTACGAACTTCTTTTTTCACTCTAACTACAACGGCTTTAACAACTTTACCTTTTTCAATGCTACAGCTAGGTATAATATCTGTTACCGAACATACAATTATATCGCCAAGTGTAGCATATCGACGCTTACTTCCACCAAGTACCTTGATGCACTTAAGCCTCTTTACACCAGTGTTATCAGCAACATTTAATCTTGTCATTACCTGTATCATATAATCTAAACTCCTGCCTTATTATTCCGTAGTACTAGTAGATTCTACTTCTACCTTAGGCTCTTCTTTTTTATCTTCCACTAACATATCTTTTACAGATGAATCTAAATCATCATTTTCTAAGGAAACAGATTTTTTTGTAATGGAAAATAATCTAAAAGACTTATCTTTACTAAGAGGTCTACATTCGATTATTCTAACAGTATCACCTTCTCTGCACTCATTTTTTTCATCATGAGCCTTGAAATTCTTACTGCGTGTAATCGTTTTTCCATATAGAGGGTGTTTAATCCTACTATCAACACGTACAACAACTGTTTTATCCATCTTATTACTAACAACAGTGCCCTCTAATACTTTCTTTTGTTTTTTAATTGTATTATTATTGCTCAAAACATGCCCTCTCTATTTCTTTATCTCAAGTTCATACTGACGCAAAAACGTTTTCACACGTGCTATATCTTTTCTAGCCTCTTTTATCTTATTAGATTGAGCACTATCACCACTTATCTTATTAAAACGCGCCTCTTGATGACTTTTTTCTAGCTCTGTTAATTTACTTTTTAACTGCTCAGCATCCAAATCGCGTAAAAATACATCTTTCTTACTAGCCATATTACAATTCCTCTCGCTTTATAAACTTTGCTTTTATAGGCAATTTATGCCCAGCAAGTCTAAATGCCTCTGTAGCTATTTCTTCAGAAACACCAGCCAATTCAAATAATATTCTACCTGGCTTTACTACAGCTACCCAATACTCAGGATTACCTTTACCTTTACCCATTCTAGTTTCAGCTGGTTTCTTTGTATAAGGTTTATCCGCATATACTTTTATCCAAATTTTACCAAGACGTCTTGTATATCTTGCTATAGCACGTCTTGCTGCTTCAATTTGTCTTTCAGTAAGCCATACTGGCTCTAATGCCATAAGACCGAAGTCTCCAAACGACAAATTACTGCCTCTCTTAGACTTACCTGATAATCTACCACGATGCTGTTTTCTAAATTTTGTTCTTGCCGGAGGCATATCTATTCTCCTTTAGCGCTGATGACTTTTCCAGCATCATCTTGAACTTTATCGCGCTTATCAAAAATTTCACCTTTATATATCCAAACCTTCACGCCAATTATTCCAAATGTTGTTTGTGCTTCTGCAGTGCCATAGTCAATATCCGCCCTAAGCGTATGTAGTGGAACAGAACCCTGTTTATACTGCTCCATTCTAGACATATCAGCACCACCAAGACGCCCAGAACACATAACTTTTATTCCCTTAGCACCCTTTTTCATAGCCAAAGTAATAACCGTTTTCATAGCACGTCTAAACAAAACCCTATTTTCAAGCTGTCTTGCTACATTTTGTGCGGCTAAAGAAGCTGTTGTTTCGCTATCTTTAACTTCTTTTATATTAACCTGTATAGGTTCTTTCACAATTTTTTGAAGCATGAGTTTCAATGCTTCTACTCTAACACCCTTTGGGCCGATAACAATACCAGCACGTGATGTATTTATAAAAACAGTAACTCTATCAGGACCACGAACTATCTCTACTTCAGAAATAGAAGGATCATACATTTCCCTACGACCACCAACTCTTCTCTGTTCTGTTTTTAGAGTCTTGTAGTAATAGTTATTTATCGTTCTTCTTATAGATAAATCTTCATGAAGAGTATCAGCATAAGCGGCTTTATTCTTAAACCACCTGCTACTCCAAGTCTTATTAACCCCAAGTCTAAATCCGATAGGGTGTACTTTCTGACCCATATACTTTACTCCTTGTTGCTACTATCGGTAGTTTCTTGATTTTCTAATGCTGGCACTTCATTTTCTAGAATTAATGGCTTAGCATTAGTCTTCTTAGGCCCACCTTTTTTTATGTTTTTCTTCTTTTCAGGCATAGGCTCATCTGTAAGCACTACTGTTAGATGCGAATAAGGTTTTATAATCTTATCAGCACTACCACGACTACCAGCCTTTATTCTTTTCAATCTAGGTCCATCCGTACATTGTACTTCTTTAACCCATAAAGTATCTGGGTTTATTGTTCTTGTTGTAAACAATGCATTCGCTATTCCACTTTTAATAGCAGCCCTTAAAACTTTTGAGGACTCCTGTGGCATAGTCATGAGGTTAGCAATCCCTCTTTGAACATATAAACCTTCCACAAAAGTAAATAGTCTGGAAATTTTCCTTCTTCCTATACGAATATAACGTGTTTTTACTTTATAATCCATTACTCTATCCTTTTATTTCCTATCAGCCTTAGAACCAGAGTGCCCTCTAAATAATCTAGTCGGGGAAAACTCGCCAAGCTTATGACCTATCATATTTTCTTGTACATATACCGGAATAAATGCTTTTCCATTATGTACATTAATTGTTATCCCAATCATCTCAGGTATTATAGTCGATGCACGGCTATAAGTTTTAATGGGATTTTTTTTGTCATTACCTTGTGTTTGAATCTTTTTAAAAAGATTCTTATCCACAAAAGGCCCTTTCTTTATTGAACGAGACATTATTTCTTCCCTCTCTTTTTAACAATTAATCTATCTGAATACTTATGTTTCTTTCTAGTTTTATAACCCTTAGCTGGCACACCAGTAGGAGAAACAGGATGAGGATTACCTTGACCTGATTTACCCTCCCCACCACCATGCGGGTGATCTACAGGATTCATAACTACACCACGAACTTTTGGTCTACGTCCTTTCCATCTTGTAACACCTGCTTTACCATCAGTCGTATTAAAATGTTCGACATTACCGACTGCACCAACCGTGGCATAGCAGCGTACTAGTATACGTCTTTCTTCGCCAGAACGCAAGCGTATAACACAATATTTTTCATCTTTTGCAGTTATTTGTGCACCACCACCCGCTGCACGCACCAATTGACCGCCGCGACCAGGGTGTAATTCTATATTATGTATTATAGTGCCTGTTGGTATCTTTGATAATGGCAATGCACAGCCTATTCTAACCCTAGCATTTTCACCACTAACAACATGATCACCTACATTTAAACCTGTAGGCCACAAGATATATCTTTTTTCACCATCTGTATAGTTAAGCAAAGCTATTCTTGCACTTCTATTTGGATCATACTGCACAGAGATTACTTTTGCCTCGATACCGTATTTATCCCTTTTAAAATCTATTTCTCTATAAGATTTCTTATGTCCGCCGCCGCGTCTACGCATAGTAATGCGACCGTCAGAACCACGTCCACTAATTCTTCTCTTACCTTTAGTTAATTTTTTACACGGTTTACTATCAGTTATCTCATCAAAACTTGGGACCGTGCGATATCTTAAACTTGGTGTTGTTGGTTTAAACTTTTTTACAGCCACTTTTTTTCTCCACCTACTTTATTATTTCTATTTTTTCTTTACCATCAAGTACGATTATCGCCTTTTTATAGCTACGTGTATATCCACGCTTACTCATTCTTCTGTTTTTCTTTCTCGGTTTAACATTGATTATTTTACAATCAAGCGGATTTACTTGATACAAGGTATTTATAGCCTTCATTATTTCAGGTTTATTAGCATCCTTATGAACTTTAAATACGTAATAACGTTTTTCTGTATTATGAGGATTCGTTCTAAGAATATTTGTCTTTTCCGTCAATATTGGTTCTATAATAAGTGAATATGCATTTTTTTCCATAATTATTACCCTTTAATATTCTGTGATACTATAGTATTCACTTTTTTTATAGCTGTTTTTGTGAAATATATCTCATCAGCATAAAATAACGGATGAATAGACATACTATCAGCATTTACTAATTTTACATCTTTAATATTTCTTAAAGACATTATTAAATTTCTATAGTTATCACCAAGTGTTTCATCCTTAGCAACTACAAAAACAATACGTCTAGATGCTTCTAATTTAACTTTACCTAAAAACTCTACCATTCTCTTAGTCTTTGGAAGATCAAACGATAAGTCTTCTATAATCTTTAAGACACTATTTCCATACTTAAGTGACAGAACAGATAACAATGCCTTACGTTTTACTTTTTTTGGTAATCTATAACTATAATCTCGTGGCTTTGGAGTAAATACCTTACCACCACCTACCCAAATAGGTGAACGTATAGAACCAGCCCTCGCACGACCTGTACCTTTCTGTCTCCAAGGCTTTCTACCACCACCAGAAACTTCACCACGTGTTTTTGTGGAATGTGTACCCTGTCTTTTATTGGCAAGCTCATTTTTTATAGCTTCATACAAAACATTCATATTTACATCAGAACCAAGTAAAGTATCTAAGACCTCTATACTGCCTGAGGATACACCCTGTTCATTCAATACTGTAATATCCATATTTACCCTGCCTGAGTGATTTTCTTATTTTTTTTCTTCATAGCAACAGTAAGTTTAACTATGCCATTAACCGCACCCGGTATAGCACCACTTATCATTATGAGATTATCTTCAGATCTAATCTCAATAACCCTAAGGCTTTGTATAGTTACCTTGCTATCTCCCATATGACCCGGCATACCTTTTCCTTTCCATACCCTAGCAGGATATGTGTTAGAACCGATAGAACCAGCTCTACGGCGGAAATTACTACCATGTGACATAGGTCCACCATGATAATTATGACGCTTCATAACCCCGGAAAATCCTTTACCTTTCGATAAAGCACTTACATCTATATAATCACCCTTTTCAAAAACATCCGCTTTGAGTTCTTGACCTAGAGTATAATTAGATATATCCTCTATTCTAAACTCTCGCAAATATTTTTTAGGCTCTATATTTGTTTTCTTAAACTTACCAATCTGTGGTTTTTTAAGATGTTTTTCATTGACAAAACCATAGCCCAATTGTAATGCACTATAACCATCTCTTTCAAGATTTTTTATTTCAGTAACAGTACAAGGACCAGCCTCTACAACTGTTACAACAATAGCAGCACCATTATCATCGTATATGGTCGTCATTCCTAATTTTCTACCAATTATGCCTTTCATAGGCTTATCCTCTATAAGTAAATTTGATGTAGATACTTTCATCTACTAACCGTGTCGACTTTATAGCCAAACTACTTCAGCTGAACATCAACACCAGCAGGTAAATCAAGTCTCTTTAGCGAATCCATAGTCTGAGCAGTAACATCAAGTATATCAATTAGTCTTTTATGTATACGCATCTCAAACTGTTCTCTCGATTTAATATTAACATGAGGGCTTCTCAAAACTGTAACCTTTCTAATACGTGTTGGAAGAGGTATAGGTCCAGAAACCTTCGCCCCAGTTTTTTTTACATTCATAACAATCGATTGTGCAGCCTGATCTATAATTTCTGCATCAAATGACTTTAATTTTACTCGTATTCTCTCTTCTTGTTGCATAATTTGCTACTCGCTTTAATTATTTATACATAAGTTGACATCTTCTCATATATCAACTTTCTATCCAATTTTAAAAAACTTACTCTAAGATCTTTGTTACAACACCACGACCAACTGTTTTTCCACCTTCACGGATAGCAAAACGTTGCTTTTCTTCCATAGCAATAGGTGTTATAAGTGTTATTACTATATTAACATTATCACCCGGTTGAATCATTGGTATATCAGCAGGTAATTCAATAATACCTGTTACATCTGTTGTTCTAAAGTACATCTGTGGACGATAACCTGTTACAAATCCACTTTGTCTACCACCTTCTGCTTTTGTTAATATATATACTTCAGCCTGGAATTTTTTATGAGGAGTAATTGTATTAGGCTTAGCCAATACCTGACCACGCTCAACACCTTTACGCTCAACACCACGAAGTAGACAACCAACATTATCACCTGCGATACCTTCATCAAGGTCTTTTTTAAACATTTCAACACCAGTACATATAGTAATCTGAGTGTCTCTAATTCCAACAATAGCAATTTCATCAGCTCTTTTAATAACACCACGCTCGATACGACCTGTTACAACAGTACCACGCCCAGGGATTGAATAAACATCCTCTATTGGCATCAAGAAATCTTTGTCAATTTCTCTCTGTGGTTCAGGTATATATGTATCTAATGCTGCTAATAAATCAATAATACATTTACAATCAGGGTCTGTCAAAGCATCTTTACCAGCTTCAATTGCCTGAATAGCTTTTAAGGCACTACCTCTAATAATAGGACATTTATCACCTTCAAAACCAGCATCATTCAATATATCTACTATTTCAGCCTCTACAAGGTCTATCATGTCAGCATCAGCTTTATCACATTTGTTTAGGAAAACAGTAACATAGTTAACACCTACTTGTCTTGAAAGGAGAACATGCTCTTTTGTTTGAGGCATAGCACCGTCTTCTGCAGAAACAACAAGTATAGCACCATCCATCTGAGCCGCACCTGTAATCATATTTTTAATATAATCAGCGTGACCAGGACAGTCAACATGAGCATAATGTCTAATTGATGATTCATATTCAACATGTGAAGTTGCTATAGTCATAATCTTTGTAGAATCTCTACGACCTTGACTTTCAGAAGCCTTTGCTACATCATCATATCTAATATATTTTGGACCACCGTATGCTTTTTCTGCCACAGCTGTAATTGATGCAGTCAATGTTGTTTTACCATGGTCAACGTGACCTATTGTACCTACATTAACATGTGGTTTCGTTCTTTCAAATTTTGCTTTACCCATTTTGATCTCCCTCCTAACAGGAAATTAATTTTTTTTATTTATACTATAATATAGCAGGATTTCTACTATATTATACTAATTTACTTCGTTCCAGTTCTAAGACCTATTATCTCTTCAGATATTGTCTTTGGTGTTTCTTGATAATGAGAGAACTGCATTGTATAATCAGCCCTTCCCTGAGAAATATTTCTTATGCTAGTTGTATAACCAAACATATGAGCCAAAGGCACAGTAGCATTTACAACTTTATAACCAGACCTATCTGTAAATCCATGAACCTGTCCACGCCTACTAGATAAATCACCAATAACATCTCCCATAAAATCTTCTGGCGTTACAACTTCTACACTCATCATCGGCTCAAGTAAATAAGCACCAGCCTTTCTACAACCTTCTTTAAATCCTATAGAACCCGCAATCTTAAATGCCATCTCAGAAGAGTCGACATCATGATATGACCCATCAAATAATGAAACTTTAACATCAAGGATTGGATAACCAGCTAGAATACCTGTACTCATAGCCTCAAAACAACCTTTTTCTATAGAAGATATATATTCCTTTGGAATAACACCACCAACAATTTCATTAGTAAATTTAAAGCCCGCATTTGACTCATTCGGTTCAACCCTAAGCCAAACATGACCATATTGACCACGTCCACCACTCTGACGAACAAATTTACCCTCTGCTTCTACACTATTTCTAATACCTTCTCTATATGAAACCTGTGGTTTACCAATGTTTGCTTCAACTTTATATTCACGCAACATTCTATCACAGATAATTTCTAAGTGCAACTCGCCCATACCAGCGATAATAGTTTGACTTGTTTCTTCATTATAACTTACTTTAAAGGTTGGGTCTTCCTCTGCCAATCTCGAAAGTGCTATCCCCATTTTATCTCTATCAGCCTTAGTCTTTGGCTCTATAGCCACAGATATAACAGGCTCAGGAAAATTCATAGATTCTAAGATAACAGGATTATCTTCAGCACAAAGCGTATCACCTGTTATTGTATCTTTTAATCCAACAGCCGCTGCGATATCACCCGCATAAACAGTATCTATCTCTTCACGTTTATTAGCATGCATTTGTAATATTCGACCAATTCTCTCTCTTTTACCTTTTGTCGAATTATATATATAAGAACCTGATTCTAGTTTACCTGAATAAACTCTAAAAAAGGCAATTTTTCCAACATATGTATCACTCATAATCTTAAATGCCAAGGCACTAAATGTCTCATCATCGGAAGCCTTACGAGTAATAGGATTTCCATCCATATCTACACCATCAATTTCCGGCACATCGACAGGAGATGGAAGGTAACTTATAACACCATCAAGCAAAGGCTGAACACCCTTGTTTTTAAATGCAGTGCCACAAAATACTGGAAAAAACTTAGCCGATAAAGTAGCTTTACGTATAAGAGGCATCATAGATTCTTGAGGTATTTCTCCTGTCTCAAGATATTTATGCATAATTTCATCATCGAATTCGACAATAGCCTCAATTAACTTCTCTCTATATTCACTGGCTATATCTTTTAATTCATCACGTATATCAACAACTTTAAGATCAAGACCATCCTTTGTATCTACTGGCCAAATAATCTCTTTCATTTGTACAAGGTCAATAACGCCTTCAAATCTGTCTTCAGCACCGATAGGAAGAACAACTGGATGACTATTTGCCTTAAGTCTATCTCTAGTTTGCTCAAGAACAGAAAAAAAGTCCGAACCAACTCTGTCCATCTTATTTACAAAGATAGCACGAGGAATAAAATAATCACTCGCTTGACGCCATACTGTTTCACTTTGAGGTTGAACCCCACCAACAGAACAAAAAACGCCAACAGCACTATCTAACACCCTAAGAGAACGCTCTACTTCTGCAGTAAAGTCTACGTGCCCCGGTGTATCTATAACATTAATTCTAACATCTTTCCAAAAACAAGTTGTAGCAGCACTAGTAATAGTGATACCACGCTCTTTTTCTTGCTCCATCCAATCCATTTCGGCAGCACCTTCATGGACTTCACCAATTTTATATGTTTTACCTGTAAAGAAAAGTATACGCTCACTAAGTGTTGTTTTACCAGCATCAATATGAGCCATAATACCTATATTACGTGTATTTTCTAATGAATATTCTCTAGCCACAAATATAACCCTTTTTTATAACTATTACTACCAACGGAAATGAGCAAACGCTTTATTACCTTCGGCCATCCTATGAACAGCCTCTTTTTGACCGATAGCCTTACCTGTATTGTTAAGTGCATCAATCATCTCATTAGCTAATTTTTCAGCCATACTCTTACCACCACGTGAACGTGCAGCATTTATAAGCCATTTAAAAGCCAATGAATTCTGCCTATCAGGCCGAACCTCTACAGGCACCTGATATGTAGCACCACCAACACGACGAGACTTCACCTCTACTCGAGGCTTAATATTTTCCAAAACCTCAGAAAATAAATCAACAGCATCTTTAGAAGATTTTTCACTAGCAACTTTTATAGCTTTATAAAAAATAGTCTCTGCTTTACTTTTTTCGCCATCATACATAAGCTTATTAATAAACTTACTTACAACAACACTCCCATAAATAGGATCGCCCGCAACTTTTCTAACTTGTGCTTTTCTTCTTCTTGCCATAAAAATTCACCTATGCCTTTGGTCTTTTAGTACCGTATTTACTACGAGATTTCTTTCTATTTTCAACGCCAGTAGCTTCCCTCGTCCCTCTAATTATATGATAACGACATCCTGGCAAATCCTTTACACGACCGCCACGTATTAAAACCCTATGGTGTTCTTGCAATGTATGATCAATACCTGGTATATAAGCCGTAACTTCTAAACCATTTGTAAGTCTAACACGGGCAATTTTACGCATAGCCGAGTTAGGTTTTTTTGGCGTTGTAGTCGAAACACGAGTACAAACACCTTCTCTCTGAGGACATCTCTGCAATGCAGGAGATTTTGTCTTGTTCTTCAACTTCTTACGTCCCTTACGGACCAACTGATTAATTGTGGGCATAAATACCTCTTCATTTATTAATACGAGAATAAATCTCTTCTAGTTTTATTTCCTAAAAAAGGAATTAAAAATATACTCAAAATAAAAAAACCGAATCGAACACTGTAAACAATGAACGAGCCTTGTTGAATAAAATATACACAAAGCTTTCTTCAGCAATTTGGAAGTTGCAGCAGTATACATTCTTTAAGAAATAACGCAAGCGATTTTTTAAAAAATATTTTTATCCAATAATCAACTATTTAAATATAGCATTTTATAGATATACCTACAACTGAGGACTATTCTATCATAATAACATAATAAATACAAGATTTATTTTAAGCAATATGAATTAAATATAAATATCTCCTATGACAATTTTTCTAATTAACCAAAACAATTATACTAAAACAAGACCCCTAGAATTAATAAAAACTAGGGGTTTATCATAATCTCATAAAAAATATATTGCTATATGGGATAGTAAATTTTAATGATTAAAGTATAGACAATGCCTGCTCTAAATCTTCTATTAGAGAGTTTGAATCTTCAAGCCCAATTGAAAGCCTAATTATACTGAGTGGTATACCATTATTCTTTACTGGGTCGAACTTACCAAAATGTGGTGATAAAGCGAGACTCTCAAAACCGCCCCAACTAACACCAAAATAAAATTTCTTTAATCTATCAAGCACTTTTCCTACAAGTTTTAAATCTTCTGTGTCTATTTCAAAACTAAATAAACCCGATGTCCCATAATTTTCGCCATATTGATTAAATGTTCCAAGACATCTTGGATGATTAACTTTTTTCACCTTTGGATGAGCGGACAAATACTCAGCCACAGTTATAGCATTAATCTCATGCTGTTTTAGTCTTGTTGGCAATGTACGCAGCCCTCTGATAAACAAAATAGCATCCTGTGCTGACATTACAGAGCCTTGTAAAAGATAGCCTAAAGCATATATCTTTTCATATATAGCCTCACTTGTTATCAATGCTCCACCTATCAAATCACTATGACCACCTATATACTTTGATAAAGAATGTAGCACTACATCAACACCAAAAGTTATAGGTTTTTGAAAAAGAGGTGTTGTGCATGTATTATCACAAACAGTTATAATCCCTTTTTTCTTAGCCAATTCACATAATTTTTTAATATGAAGTTCTTTGAAAGTCATAGTAGCAGGTGATTCAAAATATATCATCTTCGTGTTTGGTTTAATCTGGCTCTCTATAAAATCCATATCAAAATTATCTGTGATATATGAAAAGCTAATATTATTTCTTTTAGCATCCTCTAAATATTGTATTACAGGCCCATAAATATTATTAACCAATAAAACATGGTCGCCTGATGATAGCAAAGAATATAAAGTTGCTGTTATAGCGCCCATACCCGATGATGTACATTTACAATACTCCCCTCTTTCAAGTCGAGCTAACTTCCTCTCTAAAAAATCAACAGTCGGGTTTCTACCACGAGAGTAAATATATTCTTTTTTTATATCATGAAATCTTGTACTCATATCCGTATAACTAGGGAAAGTAAATAGGCTTGACATAATCACAGGGGGATTTATAGAGCCATAATACTCGGCTGGGTTCTCGCCCTCTCTCAAGCATATAGATACATCTTCAGCCCAATAAGGGCTTGTGTTTTCAATAAAATTCATAATAACAACCGCCTTAAATATTATTTTTTTATAGTAAATACTAATATAAATATGATAATACAACTAACCGATTAAAAATCAAGTTTTTTCCTAGTTGCACATTATAATTGCATTCTAGCATTTAAATATATATTTTATTATATATAATAATAAAAACTAATAAATAATTATAAAGGTATATTTTATGGTGAGCAAGAAAAAAACTGAAGTCAAAAAAATGGAAGTTCAAACCATTAAGGGTTTCAAATTAAAAGCTAGTAAAATTAATACCGTAGAAGATTACTATAAAATTTTTCTTGATTTTTTCAAAAGAGAACCTAAATCTTTATATAGTAAAGAACATTTTTGGATAATGGGTATTGATAATGACAGCTATTCTGTTTGTCTATATTTAGTAGCTTTGGGTAGCGAGAATATGGTGAAAGTTCCCATGACCGATGTTTTTGGCATAGCAGTTCAATCGAAAGCAACAAATATAGTAGTGGCTCATAATCATACAACGAGAAAAAACCCTGAGCCTTCACAATTTGATATTGATTTCACAAACAAGCTTTCTCATGTTTCGCAATATTTAAATATTAATGTACTCGACCATATAATACTTTCAGCTTTATCTTTAGAAAGTAGAGAATCAATTTATTATAGTTTTTTGGTAACAGGATTAATGGATTTTTTTAAGCAGGATTTAAGTTATAAATTAGTAGATGATGTTAAAGATATTTTGGATAAAGAAAAACAAGATTATAAACTTGACGGAAAAAAAGATGGCAAAGTTGAAGGGAAACATGAAGAGAAAATATCTATAGCAAAAAAATTATTAAATCTTAATTTAGATATAGAAACTATTATTAAAGCAACTGGGTTAACTGAAAAAGAAATTAAAAATTTAAAAATATAATTTGGTATTGCAAGCATGATGTAGTCAAATATATTTGTATGTTAATATGAATATTACAATGTGCAACTTAGGGAAAGAATCGGAGAAAGTGGGATTCGAACCCACGGTACGTTGCCGCACACACGACTTCCAATCGTGCTCCTTAAACCAGACTCGGACATCTCTCCAGTAGCAATTGTGCCTGAGAGGATTCGAACCTCCGGCCTTTAGAACCGCAATCTAACGCTCTATCCAGCTGAGCTACAGGCACATTAATTAAATGCATTTTCATGATATCATAATTAAATTATTTTTGCAAACTTTTAATTTTTATAATTCTTTTATAAAAATAGCTTGATTTAAGTATATGTTAAGTTAAAATCAAATATCTATGAAGGAATATATAAAAACATATCAAGTTAAAGGCTATGAAACAAATAGATATGGTCAAACAACTATAGAATCTATATGCAATTATCTTCAAGAAATGGCAATGCTTCATGCGGATGTTTTAGAATTTGGTATTGGCTTTATTATAAAAGAAAGTATGACATGGGTATTAACTAGGGTAGAACTTCATATAAATGATTATCCTATAATTGGAGAATATATAACTATAAAAACATACCCATCAGCGACAGATAGATATTATGCCTACAGGGATTTTATTATATATAATGCCAAAGAAGAAATTATCGCCCAATCAACAACAACATGGATGATGATAAATTTGAAAAACATGGCACCCACTCTTATATCAGAAAAATTTAAGCATTTTTCTAAAGATAAAGAACCTTTTATCGATATTAATAATATAGAAAAACTTAAATCTCCTGACAAAGAACAGATAATTAATAAAATAGATTTTCATGTAAGAAGAAGTGATTTGGATATTAATCAGCATGTTAATAATACTAAATTTGTTTCATGGATAAATGAAGTCTTTCCTGAAAATGTTTATACAGACAAAATGATAAATAAATTTATTATTGAGTTTCGTAAGGAATGTAATTATAAAGATACAGTATCATCCTCAGTGTCCTTTGAAAAGAATATTGATGCTGAAATATACAACCATGTAATATATAAAAATGATGAAAGCAAGCATGTATGTATTGCAAAAAGTTATGTTATAGAAAAGCCTATGCGTGTCTCGGCTTATGTAATGGAAAAGGAATAGAATTGTTCTTCTAATGTATTTCAAATATATTGGTTTGATTTAATAATAGGAAAAATTTATATGTCGCAAAAAATAATAAAAGAATTTATAAAATGGGATGATGACTTCTTTAATACAGGACATCATGAAATAGATAATCAGCATAAAAGTCTAGTTACTATATTAAATGCTTTATACATCGCTTCACTTAATAATAAAAACAATTCTCTATCTGAGGCATTTTTAAAAAGCCTTAATGAAACCACTCAATATGTAGATTATCATTTTTCCACAGAAGAAAAAATAATGCATGCCTTAAACTATGCGGGTAAACATGCTCATATAAAAGAACATAGGGCATTTGAAAAACAAATAGAAAAATCTCTTGAAAGCTTTAAATCTACCGAAAATCCAAATATGAGATTTTTAAGTAGAAGAGTTATGATATTCTTAAAATCATGGCTCTTAAATCATATAGCAGAATCCGACAAAAAACTTGTATCTGAATGTGCCGCTATGATAAAAGCAAAGATGCAAAACTCTGAAGTAAAGTAGAATTATATTTAAACGGTATATGTTAAAGGAGTAAATATGGACGCTAGACAAATAGACACTATTGAAGAAAATTCTAATATGCAACTGGTGACTTTTAGGCTTGGTATTAATGAATATGGTATAGATATCATGCAGGCTAAAGAAATAATCAAAATGGAAAAAATTACAATTATACCTAATGCCCCCGAATATGTGGAAGGGGTTATAAATTTGCGTGGTAATGTGATACCTATCGTTGATCTTAAAAAAAGATTTGTACTTGAAGAATCAGATGGCGAAAAAAATACTGGTATTATTATCGTTAATGTTCATGGCATTGATATGGGTATAATTATAGATAGTATATCTAAAGTTGTTTCAATTGACGATGAAAATATCCAAGCAACACCTCATATGTTTTCAGGTGTTGGGCATAAATATATTAGAGGGGTAGCTAAGTTGGATGAAAAACTTTTAGTTATACTTGAATTATCACAGCTGCTAGAGGAAGAAGAAGAGGAAGAGGAAGAGGAGAATATTTAATTTTATAAGGCAGGTATTTTATTTCATGATAAAAGATAATATTTACATAGAAGCATTTGTATTTAGCCCTTATGCTGTAAACACATATATTGTAGGCGATAACAAAGAAGTTATGATTATAGATATGCCCGCCACAAAAGATGATTTAATGCTAATTGACAAATCTATAGGTGGTAGAACATTATCACGTATAGTTTATACACATGGGCATTTTGACCATATACAAGGCTCTGATGAAGCTCGAGAACACTATAAAAACATACCACAATATATACATAAAAAAGATAATATCATGTTTACAGATGCAAATGAAAACCTCACAGGATATTTTGGAGACCCTATCACATATCATAGTGCCGACTTTATGTTCAAAGGAAGTGGTGAAACTTTTAATATCGGCAGCATTAAATTCGAAGTTATGCATACACCCGGTCATAGCAATGGTTCAGTTTGTTATTATACAGACGGCCATCTCTTTACAGGGGATACACTTTTTTATATGGGTGTCGGCAGAACGGATTTTCCACATGGCGATGGCAATACAATAAAAAATAGTATTGAAAAAATATTTGAACTACCAGATGAGACTTTATTCTACCCAGGGCATGAAAAATATGGGGCAATGCTAGGCAAAAGAAAATCTCTAGGTATTATGTAAATAACTTAGTCTTCAGTCTTAAAAAGCATATAAATATTTGCTGAATTATAACTATAATCTTCTATATGGACAATCCAATCTGTAAGTCTAGCCAATTCATAAGAACCTCTCTGCCCTTCTGTAATGCCTATATCATAATATGGCTTATTAACAAGTGTTGCATCAAAAAGCATGGTCTCTTTGTCAAAATTATGCACATCAAACCAAAGATGCTCTGTCTCGCCTTCTTCTTTATCCCTTTCAGCATAACCAAGTTTAACCAAAAAACCAAAATCTTCATTGTCTTTATGCCCATCAAAAATATTTATAAAATATTCGATAGTTTCTCTAGCTGCCTCTCTCATAAGTGTCGTTTCAAAATTGCTTAATGAAAATATTGGATTATCCATAAACTTATCTTTATATTCATTAAATGGCACAACATTACCGTCTTTCATTGCCAAAACTATCAAAGAATCTACTGGATGGTCGATATCCCCATCAGTCCTTGTGAAACCAAGTGTATTTTCAGTGAAATATTGCTTAGCTTCATAAAATGGTTTAAGTATAGTAGGAGTTTCATACATAACCTCTACAAAAGCTGGGTCTTTTTCCTTTGGTGCTCCATTCTCTATAATATACTTTGCCACGGTAGTCAATAAAGTAGAACAAGGGTATGCAAGTTCATCATCATTAAGCCCCATGATTTCAACCTCAGGCAAGCCAAGTCTATTAAGTCCATGTGTATGAAACCAATATTCATGAACTTCACTCTCATCATCAAATATACTATGTACGGCATAAAGATAATCTAATGATGGAGGCAATTCAAAGTTTGCTGTATATCTAAGCCATGTACCGCTTCTAACCAAAAAGCCTGATATATCGATAAAAAGTAATGAGCTTGGGCTCAATAGATTTAACAATTTCAAATGTATTTGATAATCTTGTATTGGAAAATTTTCATATATTGTCGAAATATTTAAGGCAAGTTCATTTTTAAAAATTGCAGCACAATCATCTTGTGTAACATCCGTTTTCATATAAGCATTCATAACCAAATCACTAACTTTAGATGTTGGCATTAATGCGACCTTTAATTCTAATATCTTTGCTTCTTCATTATCATTATCACTCTGTTCATCCCCATCTTCATTCATAAATGGAAGATATTGAAGTTTAACATATATTGCTTTTTTATAATCGTCATCTGCATATTCAGTTTTATCTAAATCTCTTATTTCTAAAATTATAAATCTATTATTTTCTGATACCTTATTTTTTATATAATCTACAGTTAAATCTATATCATTCTTATCTATAGATAACATAAAAGAATAATCTTTATTAAGATTTCTTTTTCCAACATTTTTTATTGCCATGACGAATCTCCAATGAGTAATTTCAATATTTGACTAAACGCATATCAGTCTATACCATAATATATAATACTGCAACCACAATGCTGGTTTTCCTAGTTGCACATTTTAATACACTACTGCGTAGGCTTAAGTTGCACATTATAATTGCATTCTAACATTTAAATATATATTTTATTATATTGATTTTGTATGTGCTACTAGGAAAAGTACTGCAAATAATAAAATATTGTATATAATAAAAAATCATAAAAAAACTAATAAATAATTACAAAGGTATATCTCATGGCAAGCAAGAAAAAAATTGAAGATAATAAAAAAATGTTGATTAGAACTGTCAAAGATATTAAAAAAAAATCTATAAAAATAAGCAGCGTAGAAGATTATTATAGAGCGTTTATCCATGTGTTAAAAATTGAGAATAAAGATTTATATAGTAAAGAGCATTTTTGGATAATGGGCATGGACAGCGATGGATATGTTGTTTGTATTTATCTTGTGGCTTTGGGCACTGAAAATATGGTGAAGCTTCCTATCATAGATATTTTTGATACAGCCGTAAAACATAAATCAAAAAATATTGTTATTGCCCATAATCATACAAGTAGAAAAAATCCTGAGCCTTCACAATATGATATAGACTTTACGAATAAATTTTATCATAGGTCGAAATATTTGGGGCTAAATTTAATTGACCATATAATAATTTCACGCTCATCTTTAGAAAGTGAAGAATCAATTTACTATAGTTTTTTTGTAGAAAAATATATAGATTTTTTCGAACAAGATATAACCTATCAGGCTGTTGATGATGTCAAAGATATTTTGGATAAAGAGAAGCAAGATTATAAACTTGATGGAAAAAAAGAAGGTGAAAAAGTTGGTATCGAAAAAAGAAATATTGAAATAGCAAAAGAAATGTTATCTATGAATTATAATATAGAAGAAATAATAAAAATTACAAATATACCAAAAAAAGAAATAGACAAATTGAAATGATAGACAGCTTTATAATGTACAACTAAAACAAGGCATACCCCGCAGCACTTTGCCTAGTAACACATTTCAATGCAATAATGCATTTTATATATGCAACTAAAGCCTACGCAGTAGAATCATTAGAGCCTGTATTACGGATGGGTCAATTCCAGATATTCTAGTTGCTTGAGAAATAGAAAGCGGTCTATGCAGTTTTAATTTTTCTTTTGCCTCTGTTTTTATACTTGGCACAAGGTCATAATCAAAATCTATTGGGATTTTCATGTTCTCATATTTTTTCATGTTTTCAATATCATTTTGCGCCCGCTTAATATATCCCTCATATTTTATATTTATCTCAGCACTCTCTATGACATTTTCATTATAGTTTGATACTTCACCAATATTTTTTATATAATCGATACCGCATTGTGGACGCTTCACTATATTTGCTAAATTAATAGATTTATATTCGTTTGCTTCTTTTTCAAGCCCAATATTAAGTAGCTCTTCTTTTGATAGATAATATCCGCCAAGATAAGCAATAAGTTTATCTCTCTGTTTTACTTTTTCTACGACTTTTAAATATTTATGTTCGCTAGCAAGCCCAATATCAAATGATAATTTTGTAAGCCTTTCATCAGCATTATCTTGCCTTAATATCATTCTATATTCCGCTTGAGATGTAAACATTCTATATGGCTCGGTTGTTCCCTTAGTTGTAAGGTCATCGATAAGAACACCGATATATGCATCACTACGCTTTAATATAAAACTATCTCGCTCTTGTATTTTTAATGCCGCATTAATGCCTGCTATTAAACCTTGAGCTGCTGCCTCTTCATATCCACTAGTACCATTGATTTGCCCAGCATGAAAGAGCCCTTCTATAATCTTTGTTTCGAGTGTTGGATATAAATCTATTGGATTGACATAGTCATATTCTATAGCATAGGCAGGCTTTAATATTTTTACTTCCTCAAGACCTACTAGGCTATGAATCATTTGATTTTGAACATGCTCGGGCAAGCTAGATGAAAATCCATTTATATAAACTTCATTGCTACGTAGCGATTCTAATTCCAAAAACAATTGATGCCTATCCTTATCAGCAAAGCGAACAACCTTATCTTCAATACTCGGGCAATATCTTGGACCAACACCTGTAATACGACCAGAATATAATGGAGAAAGATGAATATTATCTTGTATAATTTTATGTATATTTATATTTGTATATATAGACCAACATGGAGTTTGTTCTATATCTATGCTATTAGTTTCATATGAAAATGGATATATTTTATCATCGCCATGTTGTATTTCAGTTTTATTATAGTCTATACTATCTTTGTCTATTCTAGCAGGAGTGCCGGTTTTTAATCTACCGACAGAAAAACCTAGTGATAGAAGATTGTCAGACAGCCCAACTGCAGGCAATTCACCAATACGACCAGCGGCTTTTTGATATTGCCCAATATGAATAAGCCCATTCAAAAATGTACCCGTAGTAAGAACAACAGATTTTGCTGTATATATATTATTACGCTCAGTCTTTACACCAACAATTTTTTTATTTTCTACACATAAAGATATAACTATATCTTGCATAATAGATAGATTTTTTTGAGCATATAAAACATTTGTTACATAGTCTTTATATGCATATTTATCCGCCTGCGAACGTGGGGCCCATACGGCTTTACCTTTACTTTTATTAAGCATACGAAATTGCATCATGGTATTGTCGATTACATGTCCCATGATTCCACCAAGGGCATCTATCTCTTTTACGATTTGCCCTTTAGCAATGCCACCAATAGATGGATTGCAAGATAGCTGGCCCATATTATCAAGATTGATAGTTATTAAAAGTGTATTACAAGCAAGCTTTGCACTAGCAAGAGCAGCTTCAATACCCGCATGCCCTGCCCCTACAACTATTACATCATAATTATTATTATTTGTTTTCAAAAGATGTTCCATAATTTGTATTATATATAATTTAAAAAATAAAAAAACCCAACCACTCTGTTTTAGAGAGGCTGGGTTATGGGAAATAAATTATGATTGACTAATTTGCATATTTAGATAAAAGAATATCCGTTTTTATATAATCATTATTCCACTTAGAATAAATAAGATTATCTGGATATGTATTATTTTTCAAAGATAATATTAACTCATTATATTCATCATCTCTATCAAGTTTTTGCAATGTTAAAGCCTTATAGAAAACAGCATCATTAACAAATCTTGTATTAGAGTAGCTATTGATTACCTCATCAAATAAATTAACAGCCTGCTGTAGTTCTACTGTATTATTTGAGTATTTTTCATATAACATACCAAGCCAAAGTATTGAAAGTGGTTTAAACTTCTCTACATCTGTTTCTTCATATGCTTTTTGAAAAGATTCTATACCTACAGAGAAAGCCCTAGAATCTTCTGGTACTAAGAAATAATGTACGATACCTTTGAATTGATATAAATGCCCGACATCTGTACTTGGTAAATTATCAACATTAAGTCTGTCTATATATACCTGAGCATCTTTATACTTTTGACCTGCTATAAGTAGTCTTATATCCTTTATAACTTGAGAGTCTTTTGTATCTACCCAAACAGATCTAAACTGTCTTGGTTTTGAATATGAAGCCTTCTGTACATTACTTGGCTTATATGAACTTGTAGTTTTTTCTACAGGTCTATATGAACTCGTAGGTTTTTCACTAACAACTTGTCTTCTATCAGTACTAGATGTTCTCGTTCCATCATTGCTATAGGTTTTATTACCTGTAGTTGTAGATATATAATTATCTGAACTTCCACTATCAATTACTGTACTACCTGTAAAATCATTATCTTCATTTGTAAGAGAATCTGGAATCTCAGTTTGTATATCTGTTTCATCATCTTGATTATACTGATTCTCTAGTTCAATAAGATAACTATCTTCTATTTCATCCTTTTTGCTTCCGCATGATATAACAAATACCAAGCCTATTAGCATTATAAATAAAATCACCTTTTTCATAAATTAATCCTCCACAAAATTCTCTTTATAAAAATTTTATGTATACAATTGTCTATGTTTATATTAATCGGTATTAGCTATTGAAAATTTTAATGGTTTGTATGATTTTAATTATAATAAAAGCATATAATCCCAATGTTATGTTAATAACATTTTGTATAAAAATATGATAATGTTGCAATAAAAAAGCGTTAAATTTATTAATTTAATTACAATTTAATAAACTTAACGCTTTATATTTTTTAATTATTAACTATTTATAAGACTCTGTTTTTACTTCAAAGAATTTTTTAGCATGCTTACAAGCAGGACATAAAGCAGGCGCTTCTGTTCCTTCAGAAATGAATCCACAATTTCTACATTTCCACTGAACTGTTGTAGCTCTTTTGAAAACACTACCATCTTTAACAGTTTTCAGAAGGTCAGCATATCTTCCTCTGTGTACAGCTTCTACTTCACCAATCTTTTCAAAAGATTCAGCTATATCATCAAAACCTTCTTCTTTAGCTTCTTTCGTCATTCTAGGATACATCTCTGTAGTTTCCTCATTTTCACCTTCCCAAGCAGCTTGTAGGTTAGCAGCAGTATCACCGATGCCTCCAAGATGTTTGAAATGAACTTTAGCATGTTCTTTTTCATTATCAGCTGTCTCAAGAAAAATACCAGATATTTGCTCATAACCTTCATTTCTTGCAACACTAGCAAAATAAGTATATTTATTTCTTGCCATTGATTCGCCCGCAAAAGCATCACATAAATTCTTTTCCGTTTTTGTACCTTTTAAATCTTTCATTACTGTCTCCTTTAAAAAATTTTGAATCTATTATTAAATAATATCTAAATAAGAACTTAAATTTTATTTATTACTACCGTAAAGATATCTAACACTGAAGTGCAGATTCCCATACGCCATGTACATTACAATATGAAACTGCATATATCTCTTTATATTCTTTTACTAGAAGCTCTACAGTTAGCTTTGGAGAAGCTAGTGTAGGTCCCAAGTCTAGATAAGCTATATCAACAGGCATATTATTCTCTTTTTTAATACCATAAAGACGTATCCATTTTATATGATGTTCTACAGTATTAGGATGCGCAACCTCTTTACCAACTGTAACTACTACAGTATCACCTTTTACTTCAATAACTGGTAAATGCTTTTCTTTGCCTTCACCATCGCTAGATTTTACATAATTTGAAAATGACATATTAGTTCCTTCTTTTTTATAATTTTTATTTTACTGTGTTTTCTATAAGAGAGGCTATGCTTTTACCTTTTTGATATACCATTGCAAGCTCCTCTTCTGTTGGAATATATTTTACACCCAAAGGCTCAAGACTTACATCCCATTCTTTCAATTCTGACAATATAGAATGAACCTGTTTATGCCCTTGCCCATTCCAACCAAAACTACCAAATGCCATACCAATTCTTTTAACTGGGGCAAGCCCTTTTAAATAGCATAAAAAAGCAGCCACATTGGGAAGCATGTTACTATTTAATGTAGGAGAGCCTACAATAATAGCCGCAGAATCAAGTACATCTGTCATAATATCTGATATATGATTATACTTTAAATCACAAAGTGAGGTCTCTACTCCAGAATCTTCAAGACCACGTTGTATCTGTCTTGCAAGTTTGTCTGTAGATTCCCACATACTATCATAAACGACAAGTGCCTTTTTTTTCACAGTATTTGTAGCCCACTCTATATACTTTGCAATTATTTCTTTTGTGTACTTCCTTATAATTATACCATGGGAAGGACAAATAATTTCTATATCATGTGGCATAACAGCCTTTTTAGCAAAAGCAACTACACGCTCATTATAACACTGAACAATATTTGCATAATACTTCATCGCCTGTCTGAAGAACATACCTTCTGAATACATATCATCAAAATGCACACTTGAAGCAATATGCTGTCCAAAAGCATCATTTGAAAATAATATTTTTTCTTCTCCTAAATATGCTGCCATATTATCAGGCCAATGTAACATCTGTGCTAGATGAAATGTAAATGTATATTTGCCTGTATTGAGAGTAGAACCCTCTTCACATGTTGCAATCTCTTTAAGTTCTGGATAATGTTTTTTTAATCCAATTACTCCCTGAGGGGATGCATATATCTTTGCATTTTTAGCAACTTTATATATTTCTGGTAGAGCACCTGAATGATCCATCTCCGTATGCAAAGAAATAATATTATCTATTTTGGCAGGGTCTATTATTTCAGATATACGAGAGAGCATTTCCTCATACAGATAGCCCTTTACTGTATCTATAAGAGTTATCTTTTCATCTATTATGAGATATGCATTATAACTCGAGCCTTCTTCGGTAGTATAGCCATGGAAATCTCTTATATTCCAATCAACTCCACCAACCCAATAAATATTTTTTTTAATAGTGACCATAAATTTAAACCTTCTTAATAATATCCCTATTTACATAACTGAAAATTCAGATTTGCCAACGCCGCAGTCAGGACAAATCCAATCTTCTACCAAATCTTCAAATGCAACATTGCCGTTAGCAGCAGGATCATAAATAAAACCACAAACATTACATACATATTTTTTCATAAAAGTGCTCCTTTAATTTTTTCTTATTAGTAATGGTTACTAATAAGTTTATTATATATTTAAATATAATTTTGTCAAGCTCAAACTAAAATTAAATGTCTATTTCTAAAAACATATTCCTAGTTTTGTCATAATTATAATATATATAAAATAAAATTTGAATGAACTATTTCATACATAATACTACTTATATACTTTAATTTAGATTTATATAGTATTTAGATATAAAAATCTATATAAAAAATATAATTAATCATATATTTTTAACTATAATCAAAATAATTTTATTTTATAAAAAAAATTGACATATGAAAATATATATATATAATATAATACACAATATAAATTCTTAGGAGAAAAATAATGATAAAAAATATAAACACAGAAAATGCACCAAAGGCCATAGGTCCTTATTCACAGGCTGTTATAAGTGGCAATATGGTATATGTTTCAGGACAGCTTCCTATAGACCCAAAAACATCTGAAATGCCTAGCGATATCAAATCACAAACAAAACAAAGTCTTGAAAATATCAAAGCTATATTAAAAGAAGCTGGTGTAGATATGTCTGCTGTTGTAAGATGTGGAATATTTGTCAAAGATATGAATGATTTTGTTTCTGTAAATGAAGTATATGGTACATTCTTTTCAGAGCCATTCCCTTCTCGTGCAACTGTAGAAGTAGCTAGACTACCAAAAGATGCATTAGTTGAAATAGATGCAATAGCACAATTAAGTTAATTTAAGTTTTTTAATATTAGTTTAATTTATCTATTAATAACTAAATCATTTTAAGGGGTATATATGTTAGCAAAAGAAAGAGAAGACAAATTAGTTAGTGTTTTACAAAAAATGATACAAGCTCAATCCTATTCAGGCAATGAGGGCAAAGTTGTATCTGAAATAAAGGCTGCTTTTTTAGCCAATGGATACGATGATGTTCATGTTGATGAATATGGAAGTATTATAGGAACAATAAAAGGCAATCGTCCTGGCCCTATATTCCTTTATGATGGACATATAGATACTGTACCAGTAGGCAAAGATGATAATTGGACGAAAGACCCATTTGGTGGCGAAGTATCAGATGGTAAACTATATGGTCGTGGAACAACAGATATGAAAGGATCTGTTGCTGCTATGATTATGGCGGGTGCTTATTTTGCAGAAGATACAAAAAAAGACTTTGCAGGGACTTTACATGTAGCAGGCGTAGTACATGAAGAATGTTTTGAAGGTATTGCTGCTAGAAAAGTAAGCGAATATACAAAGCCTGATTATGTACTTATTGGAGAGGCTTCTGAATTAAATTTAAAAATTGGGCAAAGAGGTCGTGCAGAAATAGTTGTAGAAACATTTGGTGTTCCTGCTCATTCTGCAAACCCTCATAAAGGTGTGAATTCTGTATATTTAATGGCTGATTTAATAAAGCGTATAAAAGAATTAAAGCCTACAAATCATCCAAAACTTGGCGATGGTATATTAGAACTTACAGATATAAAGTCATCACCATATCCTGGTGCATCTGTTGTTCCATCATATTGTAGGGCTACATATGACAGAAGATTGCTTGTTGGCGAAACTATGGAATCGGTCATAAAACCTATACAAGAACTCATTGATATAATGACTAAAGAAAATCCAAAGTTCAAAGCAACTGTTTCATATGCTAAGGCTACAGAAGATTGCTATACTGGTAATAAAATAGAGGGAGAAAGATTTTTCCCCGGTTGGATATATGATGAAAATGAAGAATTCGTACAAAAGGCAGCAAGTGCTTTAAAAGAATCTGGACTTAACCCAACTATTACACAATATTCATTCTGTACAAATGGCTCTCACTATGGTGGAGAGGCACATATTAAAACATTTGGTTTTGGACCATCAACAGAAAGTTTAGCACATGTTATTGATGAATATGTTGAACTTGATCAGCTATTTAAAACTTGTAATGGTTTTTATTATATTTTTAAGGAATTTTTGAAATAGAATAAAAAAATTATATAGATTGCTAGATGGAATAATTCATGAGTGGATTATAATTTTATTAATAAGGACTAAGATATGAATAATACACAAATTATTGCTTTGGTTGTTATTTTACTTTATATGACATTGACAGTTATCATTGGTCTTTTGGTAAAACATAACCAAGACAAAAAGTCAAAAATGAAAAGTAATGACGACTTCTTAATGGCAAGTAAATCTATTGGGCCTTTTGTTCTTGCTGGGACATTATTCGCAGCAAATACAGGTGGGGCAAGCACAACAGGTGTTGCCTCAAATGTATTCTTTTATGGTCTATCTTCAGCTTGGTATGTTATTGCTGCTGGTGTAGCTTTTGTACTTGTTTCATTTATAGCACCATATTTTAGAAGGGCTGCTGCAAATACAGTTCCTCAAATTATAAACATGAGATATGGTAAATCTTCTCATATTTTTACAGCAATTACATCTATAAGTGCTTTGTTTATGGCAACTGGCGTTCAAATTATTGCAACCGCAACTATAATTAATGTTGTAACAGGGTTCTCTTTCCAACTTGCTGCAATAATTTCAACTGTAGTAATTATTATTTACACAATGGTCGGTGGATATAAAGCAGTAACTTCTGTAAACTTACTCCATGTTATTATGATAACAGTTGGGATGACAATTGCTTTATTTATAATGCTTAACAATAATGCTGTTGGTGGAATCTCTGCACTGTTTGCGAAGGCAGAGCAAATGAAAGCATCCGATGGCACACCAATGAATTTAACATCAATGATAAAAATTGGCTTCCCTGTTATTTTTGGTTATGTAATAATGTTATCAATGACATTTCCTACAGGTCAAGAAATTGTTCAAACTTATTGTTCAGCTAAAGATGGTAAATCTGCTAAAGTTGGTTCAATTATTGCGGGACTTCTTTCAGCAGTTTATGCTATTGTTCCTGCAATGGTTGGTTTAATTGCTTATGTTTGTATAGATGGATATATCGATCAATATCAAAGTAATGCACTTGCACAAGCAACTCTAACATTTACACCACCTGTTATCGCAGGATTAGTTCTTTCTTCTATAGTTGCTGCTACTATGAGTAGTGCATCAGGAAATATGATTGGAACTGCAACAATGTTTACAAATGATATTTTTACACCATATATAAATAATGGCATGAAAGATGATAAAAAAGAAATTTGGATT
Source organism: uncultured Spirochaetia bacterium (assembly GCA_947040495.1). Classification (GTDB taxonomy): domain Bacteria; phylum Spirochaetota; class Brachyspiria; order Brachyspirales; family Brachyspiraceae; genus CAMRBQ01. The sequence goes on along the minus strand of CAMRBQ010000007.1, from coordinate 21,672 downwards.
TCTCGTATAGCAATGGTTGTTGTTGGTCTTGTTGGGCTAATAATTGCTCTTGTTTCTAAGAATATAATTTTCATTATGATGGGGGCATTTGCTTTAAGAAGTGCTGGGCCATTTGCGGCATTTATTTGTGGTATCTTCTATAAAAATGTTACAGAGCGTGGTGGATTCATTTCAATTGTTATGGGTACAGTTGTTGCTGCAATATGGATTTATGGATTTGGTACTCCTTGGGGTATAAGTGCGATTGTTCCAGGCGGTGCTGTTGCATTTATTTGCATATTTGTTGTTTCTATAATTGATAGAAAAATGGGAGCGACTGCCCTTCCTCCGATAGATTTTGGTAAGGAATAAATTTAAAACTCTCTCAAAAAGTATTTCAAACTAGGAGAAAATAGTGAAAAAATTAATTATAAAAAATGGAACTATAATAGATGGCAGTAAAAAACAAAGATATAATGCTGACATTTTAATAGAAGATGGAAAAATAGTTTCTATAGGTAAAGTAGAACCAAAAGGTAATGAAGAGATTATCGATGCTAAAGGCAAGATAGTTGCACCCGGTTTTATTGATACACATACACATTCTGATTTGGCTGTACTTACAGATAAATATGTTGCACCAAAGATTATGCAAGGTATAACTACAGAAATATTATGCCAAGATGGACTTTCTGTAGCACCATTGCCAGAAAAATATATAAGCCCTTGGAGAAAAAACCTTGCAGGTCTTGATGGCGATACTGATGCATTCCCTTGGAATTGGACTACAGGACAAAAATATCTAGACCAAATAGAAAAAAATGGTACTGCTAGCAATGTAATGTATCTTGTGCCACATGGTAATGTCCGTATGGAGGCAATGGGGCTTGATTCTCGAGTTTCTACCGATGATGAACTCAAAAAAATGTGCGAAGTAGTAGAAAGAGAAATGAGTTATGGTGCATTTGCACTTTCAACTGGTTTAATATATTTCCCTCATGCTGCTTCAGATACAAGAGAAGTTATCGCGATATCTAAGATTGCTGCCAAATATGATGTACCTATTGTTATACATCAACGCTCTGAGGCCGATGGAATTTTGGAATCTATGGATGAATTATTCCAAATTTCAAGTGAAAGTGGAATAAAAATGCATATATCACATTTCAAAATTTGTGGTAAAAATAATTGGCCTAAAATTGATGACTTACTTAGAAAAGTAGATAGATTCCACGAAGCAGGTATTCCTGTGAGTTTTGATATGTATCCATATGTTGCGGGTAGCACGATGCTTGGTGTTCTTTTACCACCTTGGGTTCATAATGGTGGAACTGACCAATTGCTTCAAAGACTAAACAACAAAGAAGACAGAGCAAAAATTAAAAATGATATATTAAATGGTATACCGGGTTGGGATAACTTTGTTGATTTTGCGGGCTTTGATGGAATATATGTAACATCTGTAAAAACAAATAAAAATGAAGATTGTATTGGCAAAAACTTAAATGAAATAGCCGCAATTAAAAACAAAGAACCATTTGAAGCACTTTTTGATTTACTATATGAAGAAGATAATGCTATCGGCATGTATGACTATTATGGTAAAGATGAGCATTTGGTTAAGTTTATGCAAAGAGATGAATGCTGTTTTTGTACAGATGGTCTTCTAGCAGGCAAACCACATCCTCGAGTATTTGGTTCATTCCCACGTGTTCTTGGTAAATTTTCTAGAGATATGAAAGTTTTCTCTCTTGAAGATGCTGTATCTAAAATGACAAATAAGCCCGCAGAGATATTCAAAATTAAAGATAGAGGGCTTATCAAAGAAGGTTATTTTGCTGATATAACAATATTTGACGCAGATACTGTTATAGATAAAGCTACATTTATGGAGCCAGACCAAGCACCAGATGGCATAGAGCATGTTATAATAAATGGAAGTATAGCATATTCTAATGGCAAAAAATATACTGACAGCCTTAATGGTAAAGTGCTTAAGTATTCAAAATAGAAAATATTAATTATTCTGATTTTGTAGTATTAGGTATTATATAGCGAAGTGCATTTTGATAATCACTTTCTGTATCAATATCTAATGCTGCAATATCATCATCAAAATCAACTCTGACATATTTATCCAAATTACTCTTTACTACTTTTTTACCAACATCATTGTCGCCTAATAAAAGTATATCTTGCCTAAAAACACTAGGAAATAAACAAGGGCTTGAACTTCTATCATTAAAAAACGGCACAATAATTTTATCTTTATTTTCCAAATGCTTTTCTACAATTGCATACAAATGTTCGCTATTTAGAAATGGTCTATCACCCGATAAAAATAAATATCCATCGCTACTACTATCTGTATTTTTAGTGCCAATTTTTATAGAAGTACCCATACCATTTTCTGCATAGGCGTTATAGATGCATCTAAATTTACGTTCTTTGGCAAGAGATTTTATTTTATCATTATTATAAACAACTAATACATCATAAAAATTAAAATGATATACCAAGTCGAGTATATATTCACAGAGTTTTTTTTCACCAAATTGAATTAAAAGTTTATTTTTTCCAAACCTAGAAGAACAGCCTGCAATCATTATAATGGCTGTGATTTTATTTTTCATTCATTTTATTTTCATGCTTTAATATGCAAGAAAGTACAGCATAACCTAATGTTCTAGATTTATCTGATATAGTAAAGCAATTATCTACTTGACCTCTTGGGTCAATGTCCGCTATTTTTAAATTTTCTGTAACATCAAAGCCATCTCGTATAATCCCTCTAAGCACACCATTAATTTGAGCCTTTACAGGATATTCTTTATCATCATTAGATTTTATAGTACAAATGACATCATCTTTTGAAATAATGTCCCCTATACTTTTTTTGTTTTTAATTATGCCAGTCTTTGGGCTTTTTATAACCCTCAAAATACTTTCCCCACCAATATTAGCAGGCACAGCAGTATTTGGAATTGCATATCCATTATCTATAATAGTTGCAAATGTATGCCCTCTCATAGTTTCTATAACATAATGGCAATCTTTTGAAGCATCAAAGCCCGGTCCTAAGGCAATAGTAATACCAGCCAAGTCCTTAGTTATCCCTCTATTAATTTTTGATATAGTTGCATCGATTAGTACAAAAGGATTAATTTCTTTTATACTCGACATCTCTCTATCTATCAATATAGGCACAATATTTTTTTCTTTGGATATCTTTATAGCCTCTACTACTGTATCTACCAAAATAGATTTTATATGCTCAACCTCATATTCTTTTTCATATAAAGCACTAGCAAGAGAAACTGTACTCCTTATAACAGTAGGAGCCTCTATCTCTAATGCAATAATATTAAAACCAGAATCTTTTAATGCTTTAATAGTACCCGTTGCAATATCACCCGCACCACGTACTACGATAATATTATCATTTTTATTTTTATTTTCACTATTATACTTAGCCCCAAGGCTTATATCTTTACCGCTAGCATTATTTATTTTTATTAATACAAGAGACATGATACTTAATGCAATACATTCAGGGCTCTCTCCACCCAAATCAAGCCCAATAGGAGATGATAATATTTTATCTAAACTATCTTTTGATATTAAGCCAGTATTTATAGCCTTATTTCTTAAACTTGATACTTTATTTTTGCTGCCTATCATCCCAAAAAATGCAAGACTATTTTCTATACGTTTAGTATTTTTAAGTATAGATAAAAAAGCCTCTTCATCACTTTTTGATGTGGCTATAATTACAATATCATTTTTATTAAACTTTATTTTTTTAATAGCATTATCAAATGAACTATCTACAATAAAATTAGCATTTATATATTTATCTCTAAGACGAAAATCTTCTCTGTCTTCAACAACATAATAATTAAGACCCAAAAAATTAATCAATCCCGACAATGCTAAATTTACATGCCCACCACCGATTAAATATATATTCTGCTTAGAAGACACATATTCTACAAATATATCAACTTCACCACCACAGAGCATTTCAATATTTTTTTTATCGCTATTAATATTTGAAGCGATGTGACTAGTCCCATCGCTATTGAGTCTATAGTAGAGCATCATCGATATTTTATTTTGTATAGATTTTACAGATTCTTCTATAGTATAAAATTCTAAATACCCACCACCAATAGTACCAAATATAGTTTTATCTTCTAGCACAATCATCTTCGCATTATTTCTCGGGACAGAACCCTTACTACTGACAATAGTAGCTATAGCAAAATTTAATCTACTATTTTGTAAATCATATATTTTACGATACATGTCTTGCATAAAACATCTCTAATTTAATATTGTATAAGAATTAATTTATATATTTTTTTATAAATATATAAATTAATTTGTTTTCTTTTTTGCATAAGGAGTATTTGTCAAAGGTAGTTTTGTTTCAAACTCTTTATTCAATTTATAATAAGCATGTTGCACAGCAGCAGCAGTAGGTATAGATGCTATTTCACCCATTCCCTTTGCTCCAAATGCAGTTGAATTAATATCGCCTTTTTCTACAAATGTTGTAACAATCTCTGGTACTTGATTTGCTTTGAATAATCTAAGCCCCGCATATTTTTTTATAGTAGGGACTGATTTTTCATGTGGGAAATCTTCAGTCAAAGCATAACCAAGGCTCATCACAACACCACCCTCAACTTGCCCTTCTATCGCACGAGGATTTATAATACGCCCAACATCATGAGAGGCAACAACTTTTTTTAATGTTCCATCTTCATTTAATATTACTACATGTGTAGCAAAACCATATGCCTCATGGAATTTAGGATTCTCTTTATCGCTATCAAGTGGGTCACTCTCTGGACAAAACTCAGTAGCAAACTCTTGCCCTTCAAGTTCATTAAGTGATTTATTTTTTAATGCCTCTTTGAGAAGTAAAGCGGCTTGTCTTGTTGCTTCGCCTGTAAATACAGTTTGCCTTGAGGCTGTTGTTGTACCGCTATTTGGTGTAGCACTTGTATCTGGGTCTAATATAATAAAGTTTTCAGGTTTCATATCAAGAATTTCAGAACATATTTGTAGCATAACTGTTGCAATACCTTGCCCAATACAAGCAGCACTACTAGCAACATTTATTTTACCATCTTTTATAAAAATACGACATCTACCGGTATCTTTAAGATTCATACCAATACCAGAATTTTTGAAGGCACTAGCAATACCTGCATATTTATTATTTTCAAATTCATCTTTGACAGCCAAAAGTGTCTCAACAAATCCTGTAGCCTCATCAGCAATCTGACCATTCGAAATATATTTGCCAGCGACAATAGCATTTTTATAGCGTATATCCCAAGCAGATATACCAACTTTTTCAGCAAGCAAATTCATATTACTCTCTGTAGCAAAATTAGATTGGCAAACACCAAATCCACGAAAAGCACCCGCAGGCATATTATTTGTATAAAGAGCATATCCATTAACTTCAGTATTTGAACATATATAAGGACCTACAGCATGAGTACAAGCCCTCTCCAAAACAGGCCCACCTAAAGATGCATAGGCTCCTGTATCTGCATATATATCAGCCTTTACAGCTGTAAGCATACCATTTTCATCGCATGCACTTGTAACTTCCATTTCCATTAAATGACGTTTCGGATGCACTATCATACTTTCACTTCTAGTCAGTGTAATCTTTACAGGCTTTTTTGATTTAAGTGCAAGCAAAGCTGTATGATGTTGTATACTCATATCTTCCTTGCCACCAAATCCACCACCAACATATTGAGATACAACCCTTACTTTCTCTTTAGTAAATCCCAATACCAATGAAACTTCCCTTTGCTCATCATAAATACCCTGTGCACCTGTATACAGTAACATTGTGCCATCGTCTTGCAATATTGCTATAGCACTTTCAGGTTCCATAAATGCATGCTCTGTTGCTGGTGTGATATATTTATTTGTTACAACATATTTTGAGTTTTTAATAGCCGCATCAACATCTCCATTTTTAAGATGTCTTTCTACCAATATATTGGTCTTAATATTTTTTGGGCTACTCTCTTGTACTATTGGACAATTTTTATCTAATGCTGTTTTTATACTATCGACAGGTGGCAACTCTTCATATTCAATCTCTACCAAAGCCTTTGCTGCTTCTAATATCTCTTTAGTTTTGGCAGCAATTAAAACAATACCATCACCCAAATAGCGAGTGATTTCTCCCTTCGCAATTAAAGCAGGCCAGTCTGAAAGAAAAGCAAGATGTCCTATATAACGCTCCCCCGGTATATCTTCAGCAGTCATAACAGTTTCGACACCCTCTAATGCACTAGCTTTAGATGTATCTATAGAAATTATACGGGCACGTGGATATTTACTACGCACAACACTACCATATATCATCCCTTCAATATGCATGTCATCAACATATAAGCCTGTTCCAAGAGTTTTTTCTTTGGCATCAAGACGTGGCATATGAGTACCAATCTTTCCACTATACTCTTCTGTTTTAATACTTTCTTCGCCAGATAATATTTTTGCTGCAAGTTTAATCGCATCTATAATTTTTACATATCCAGTACATCTACATATATTACTAGATATAGCATTTTTTATTTCATCTTCGCTAGGATTACTATTTGTATCAAGGAGCACTTTTGAAGCAATTACAAAACCCGGTATACAAAATCCACATTGTACAGCACCAGCATGTGCAAAGGCATATGTATATGTATCTTTTTCTTTTTGACTAATGCCCTCTATAGTTGTGATATTTTTACCAACCATTTTTTCTACTTTAAATACACAAGAGCGTACTAATTTTTCATCAACAATAATAGAGCATGCCCCACAAGCACCATTGCCACATGCATTTTTTGCACCTGTAAGATGTAAATCATCTCTCAAATAAGAAAGTAGATTTTTGTTAGTCTCACAATTATATTTTTTACCATTAATCATTAATTCATACATATAAGCTATTCCCCTTATTTTAATCTATATTATTGACATAAATGCCTTGTTTTTTATTTATACATTGCCCATCTTTTATCACATGCTCTCCACGTAAGAAGACATCTGTTATTTTTGCTTGTAATTCAATTTTATCATAGCAGGTATATCCACATAGGGAGTGTATCTTATCAAAATAATATTTGCCTTTTTCGATTACAATAATATCTGCATCAATACCTTTGTCTATACAACCTTTATTTTTTAATTGAAATATAGAGGCAGCATTTTTTGAACTCAAATCGACAAACTCTTTTGCTGTAAATGTACCTTTCAAAAATTCTGTAAAAAGTAATGCTATCCTTTCTTCTACCCCCGGTGTACCATTTGGACAGCTAGAAAAATCAGTTTTGCCAATGCTCTTTTGCTCTAATGAAAATGTACAATGGTCTGTACCTATTGTATCGACTAACCCATCTTTGATAGCTTGATATATATATTTTTCATTGCCTTTTTTTCTTAGCGGTGGTGATAATATATATTTATATCCATCATCTTCTAAATAAACGCAATCGTCCAAAAACAAATATTGTATACATGTTTCTGTATAAAATTTTAAGCCCCTATCTTTGAATAGCCTTATAACATCAAATGATTCTTTGGCAGACATATGAACGAGATATAATTTATCAAATTTTATAGCCTCGCAAAATGATAGCAGCCTATATACAGCCTCAGATTCAAATATATTCGCCCTAGATAAAGCATGCTTGAGAGGCTCGAGTAAATCAGTTCTCTCTTTATATATTTTTTTGAGATACTCAATGCCAAAATGATTTTCAGCATGTACGCATATTATGATGTCTAATTCTTTGGCATAGTTTAATAATTTTATAACATCATTATCTTCTAGCCTATAGAGATATGTAAGATACATTTTGAAGCTATGTATACCGCTTTGTTTAAGAGATTTCATCTCATCAAATGTACTTTCATTTATATGTTGGGCTACCCCATGTAAAGCATAATCGCATAGGCTTTGTTTTGCATATTCATGATATTTATTTATTTGATGATTTAATGCACAATCTTTTGGACCAAAACCGGGATGGTCTATAACAGTAGTAGTGCCACCATGTAAAGCAGCAATACTACCACTATGAAAATCATCGGATGATTGTGTATTTGTGAAAATATTAAAATGTGTATGAGGGTCTATACCCCCGGCTATTATATATTTATCTTTATAGTCAAGTACGCTTTCGTTTTTTTTGGCTTCTATATTACTATCTATTTTTATAATTTTTTCATTTTCTATTTTGATATCTAATTTATCTATTTTATCATTATATAAAACATTTGCATTTTTTAATATCATTTATTAAGACTCTTTAATTATAAAAATATATCATAGAAAACTTAGAAAAAATTATTATTTAATTTTATCCCAAATTTTTTGTGCTACTTCTCTAGACTTTGCTGCAATTTCTTTGTCATCAAAAGCAACAATCTCAAAATCTTTCATTATAACTTTGCCGCCAATTATAACAGTAGATACAGCACGCCCTGTCATACCAAATAAAATATGAGCCATATAGTTGTCTGCATGCAAAGGTGTGAATGGAGTATAGTTCATAAATATAATATCACCCATTGCCCCTTTCTCTAATATTCCAGCTTTTATACCCATAGTTCTATTAACAACTTCTCTATTATTTTTATAAAGCATATCAGGGATTTCAGGCCAACCAACATTAACATCTACAGCAGTATGCTTTAATAAAACATTCGCTACTTTTATAGATTCAAGAATATCAGATGTATAGCCATCAGTACCGATACCAACTCTAATACCTTTTTTTGCAAGATAATTAACATTGACAACACCAACAGCATTACCCATATTAGATTCTGGGTTATGTAGCATTGTAATATCAGCCTCTTTATACATCTCAAGTTCATGGTCTGAACTATATGTACCATGACCGATAACTGTATTTGGCTTTAGTATACCTAAATCAAAAAGTCTTTGTCCAAGGCGTTTACCATATTTCTTCATACAGTCATATTGGTCTCTAATATCTTCTGCAACATGCACATGATAACCAGCACCTGTACTAGAATTTGCACTAACACATTCTTCCATAGCTTTTTGAGAAAGTGTAAATGAAGCATGCATCCCAAACATTCCAGAACCATATTCAGGATTATTTTTTTTACAATGATTTATATAATCAACATTTTCTTTTATGCCTTCTTTTAAAATAGCATCGCCATCTCTGTCAGAAACTTCATAGCATAAGCATGAACGAATACCAACATCATCAGCAGCTTCTCTCATCGCAAAAAGAGAACCAGCAGCAGCATATGGGCTTGCATGATGGTCTAACACTGTAGTTACACCATTTCTAATACTCTCTATAAACATAACATAAGCACTATATTTTACACTTTCTAGCGTAAGGGCTTTGTCTAATCTCCACCAAACATTTTCAAGCACTTCAACAAAATTATTAGAATATTTATCTGCAACAAACATACTACCACGGGCAAATGAACTATAAGCATGATGATGTCCATTTATTAAACCGGGCATAACATACTTATTTTTAGCATCGATAATTTCACCCTCCATCTTAGATGGGCTACCACTACCAATATCTACAATTACACCATTGTCAATAATAATATATCCGTTATCAATATATGGATTACTATCATCAAGTGTTAATATTTTTGCATTTACAATTGTTGTCATTTTTATATCCTTAAATTTCTTATTTTTACAAAATACTTTTATATAAAATCTACTATTTTTTTGGTAAAATTAGATTCAAAATAGTTGCCAACATCGATGAAACAACAACACTAGAGCCTAATACAATTTTTAAGCTAGGGTCTACATTTGCAAGTATACCGGGAACCTGAGGTATAGCCCCACCAATAGCTAGAGATAATCCAATAACTACAACATTTCTATTTAATGATAAATCTTCTTTTGCTATGATTCTAATACCTGTCAATGAAATCATAGAAAAAACAGTTATTGTAGCCCCACCCAAAACAGGTCTTGGTATTGATGTAATAATAGCCGCCATTTTTGGTACAAAGCCTGCCAACCCCACAGCACATATAGCAGCAAGTATAACTATACGACTAGTTACCTTTGTTAATGTTACTATACCTACGTTTTGACTAAATGTAGCTGTAGGAAGCCCGCCAAACAATGCAGACAACACAGCACTAAGCCCATTTCCAATAATCCCACCTGATAGTTCTTCTGTTGTAACCTCTCTATCCATTCCACCCATTGTTGTTGCAGATAAATCACCTATAAGCTGTAAAGCTGTTACAAAATACATAACAGTCATAGCAATTATTGAATCTAGATGAAAAGTAACACCCAATTCTAATATACCCGGGAGTGAAAACCACGCAGCATCCCCTACACTGGTTAAATTAATTTTACCAAGTGGTATAGCAATAATATAACCTATAACAACAGATGCAAAAATAGCTGCTAGTTTCAAGAGCCCTTTTGTATATTGAGAAAAGAAAATAACAAGAACAAGAACAAAAAATCCTAATCCAATGTTTTGTAGAGAACCAAAATCGGCTGCACCCGCTCCACCTGCAATATCTCTCATAGCAATAGGGAAAAGTGATAGACCTATTGAAAGTATAACCGTACCTGTTACAATCGGCGGAAAATATTTACGTATACGTGGTAGCAAAAATCCTATTGGTATGGTTATAAGACCAGCGACTATTTGAGCTCCGAATATCCCTGGGACACCATATAGCGACGCTATAGACATATTGACAGACATAAAGCCAAAACTTGTACCCATAATAACAGGTAGTCTTGACCCTATACGAAACTTGGCTCCAAGTGAAATTGGGTAAAGCTGTACCAATGTCGCAACAACAGATGAAATCATTGCCCCTTGTACCAAGGCTGTAACCATTGCAGGATCTGTTATTCCAGCAAGTGGTGCTACAATAAGAATAGGTGTAATATTACCTATAAACATTGCTATCATATGCTGAAGCCCTAATAATAATACTTCCCCTAATGGTGGCTTGCCCAAAAAGGAATACTTATACGGTTGCTCTGACATGTTTACTTTCCCCCTTGAAAATTAACTGAACTAATCTAATTAATTTAATAATAGTCTATTTTTTACAAAACCCATCATCTACAATTTTTTTGTACATATCTGGGTCAGTATCACCTTCGGTACTAAATACCAAAACTTTAGAGTTTTTATCTAATTTTAATTCCTCTCTAAGTGCTTTATATTCATCATTTATCATAATCTCTACAATTAAGCCTGTAGTTACAGCACCAGATTCACCCGATACAACTTTTTTATCATCGTGAGTAGGCTTTGCAAGTATACGCATTCCCTCAGCAGCAACCCAATCAGGACATGATACAAACATCTTTGAATATTTTTTTAATACTTCCCAGCTAATTGTATTTGGCTCGCCGCATGCAAGACCTGCCATGATAGTTTGCATATCGCCGCCAACAAATCTAGGCTTACCATCATTTGCCAACGCAGATTTATAAAGACAGTCAGCCAAATCTGATTCGACAATTGTAGTTATAGGGCATTTATCTTTATAGAATGAATGTAGTACCCCTTGTACTCCACCTGCAAGAGAACCAACACCCGCCTGAACAAATACATGCGTTGGACTATCGACATTATAATCATTTAATTGTTTAATCGCCTCCAAAGCCATAGTACCATAGCCTTGCATAATCCAAAGTGGTATCTCTTCATAGCCTTCCCAAGCTGTATCTTGTACTATAAGCCCATTATTTTCTTGAGCATCTTTTGCAGCAAGTCTTACAGCATCATCATAATTCATATCTGTAATAGAGGCTGTTGCTCCTTCTTTTTGTATGTTTTTTAATCGATATTCTGAAGAGCCTTTTGGCATATATACAACAGATTTTTGATTAAGTCTATTAGCAGTCCATGCGACACCACGACCATGATTACCATCTGTAGCTGTATAAAACACTATGTCACCTAATTGTTTTTTAATTTCAGGTGATATTATTTTTGAATATGGTAAATCAGATATATCTTTGTTTAAACACTTTGCCATATATTTCCCCATAGCAAATGAACCACCCAATACCTTAAAGGCATTCAGTCCAAAGCGATATGATTCATCTTTAAGATATAAGCTACCTATCCCAATTTTATCTGCTAGAGATTGTAAATTGACAAGTGGTGTTTCTTTATATTCTTCAAAACTTGCATGAAATTCTTTTGCTTTATTCACTTCTTCTAAAGAAAGATGGTCTTCCCATGAATAACTACTATTATCTTTTGGCATAGTATTGCCTTTCCATTTGATATTTTCGCTCATATATAGCCCCATAAATAAATGTATTTTATATAGTTATTTAAATAACTTTCACTACTTTAATGTATATATTCTGTGTTGTCAATAGAAATATTTAATTTAATATAATTTTTTTTTAAAAAATCAAAAATATTTAGAATTTATTAAAAATAATTAATTTTTCTTACGCAAATTAGCATAAATAGTATGCGGAGATATTTTCAAATGTTCCGCAAGTGTCTCTATACTACCCCTCAGTTTGAAAAAACCTTTTTCGTCTAATTTATATATAATAACTTTATTTTTATCTTGATTTGGTATATTAGAATCTAATAGTACCTCTTGCTCTACTTTTTCTAACAAGTTTTTTATCATATCTTCCACAGAATTACCCAAGTATTCAGATGAAGTAGTGCCTGTTATCTTATCATTATACTCAAATATAGAAGCAAACTCAGAAACTTTCATATCGAGATTGATATTAACACAAAGTAATCCAATTAATTTATCTTTATTATATATAGGGGTTGTAATAGAGCGAAGTTTTTCACCTTTATAACTAATAGAATAATATGGTTCCATATTTTCTTGATTTTTACTTTTTTCAACTATCTCAAGTGCCAAGTCTGTTATTGGAGAGCCTATATTACGCCCAGACACATGCCCATTTTCAATAGCCATTACCGATTCTTCTAGGCTACTTAAGGAATGAATAACGAATTCACACCCTGTACCAAATAATTTAGCTAAGTTAGAAATTGTTTTGATATATGATTGCAGTATCTTGTTGTCTTCAGAAGTCAATTCCATATTGTTATCCTTAAAAAATAAACAGATTATAGTATATATATATGTATAAAAGAAGTCAACCGCCCCATTTTAGTGCCTATTAGTTAGCTTTAAATAACTCAATATTACACCATGGTATAAAATTTTAAATAATATATTTATCTAAATACTATTTAAAATATCATCAGATATTTTTTCAATATCCCCTACAGCATCTATATTGATAATTTTATTTGCTTTACTATAATATTCTATAACAGGGGATGTTTGATTTGTAAAAACAGATAGTCTATTAGAAATCGTTTCTTCATTATCATCAGCCCTTCCACGTTTTAAAAGTCTTCCCATAAGTTCATCCTCACTTACAACCAAGTTGATAACTTTATCGATAGACTTAGCCTTACTATCTAATAGTTTATCTAATGCATTAGCTTGTTCTATTGTACGAGGAAATCCATCCAAAAGGAAGCCATTTTCACAATCACTTTTATTTATACGTTGCTCTACCATACATATGATAAGCTCATCTGGCACAAGAGCCCCTTTTTGCATATAGTCATTTGCTTTTTTCCCTAGCTCTGTATTATTAGAAACATTATCTCTAAGTATATCACCTGTAGATATATGAGCTATATTATATTTATTTATTATAGCCGTTGCATTTGTACCCTTGCCGCTACCTGGTGCACCTATTATTATTAAAGCCAAATACATTTTGTTTTCCATAAATACACTATCCTTAAAATTATTTATATTTTTATATTACATGGTAAATGATTCACCAAGATATACCTTTCTAGCCGTGGGATTTGCAACTATTTCTTCTGGTGTCCCTGTTACAAGTATAACTCCATCACCCATTATATATGCCCGACTTGTAATACGAAGAGTTTCACGCACATTATGGTCAGTTATAAGTATACCAAGCCCTTTAAGACGCAGCTTTTCTATAATAGATTGAATATCCAAAACAGCTATAGGGTCGACACCAGCAAATGGCTCATCAAGCAATAAAAATTTTGGATTTGTTGTAAGAGCACGGGCTATCTCTGCACGACGCCGCTCTCCACCCGATAATGTAAAGGCTTTTTGTTTTCTAATATGCATTATATCAAGTTCTGCAAGTAATTCATCAACTTTAGCTTTTCTATCATTTTTTGTAATACTCTTATTGTATTCAAGAATTGCCATAAGATTATCTTCAACACTAAGTTTACGAAATATGGATGATTCTTGGGGTAAATATCCAATACCACATTGTGCCCTTTCATGCATCTTCAAAGATGTTATATCCATATCATTTAAAAAAATATTGCCTTTGGTTGGCTTGATAAAACCAACAGTCATATAAAAACTTGTTGTTTTTCCAGCCCCATTAGGACCTAAAAGCCCTACAACTTCCCCCTGCTTAACAGAAAAACTAACATCATTTACAACAGTTCTTTTCCCAAAGACCTTTGTAATATGCTCGGTACGTATTTCATTATTGCCATCATCGATATCTATTATTTCTGGCTGATTTGATATATTTTTTTTATTTATGTAGCTTTTTGCTTTAGCTATTAGATTACCTATCATTTTGATATTTTATAGTTATTTTTTTTTTTGTCAATTTATACTATAAATATATATATTCATTAATACAATATTAAAAAAGCAAATGTATATCATCTTCTGTTGTAATCTTTATATTTTTACTTGAGCATTGTACGATATAAACATCGCCTTCATATCTTGCATATATCTCTGCATCATCGGTAACAGCAATATTGCTCTTATCTATATTTATATATTTATCTATAGCATTATAGTATTTCGCAAACAAAAATGCCTGAGGTGTTGCTGCCCTATATAATATTTCTCTATTTAATGTTTCTACTATCTTATTATTTGAATCTATTTTTTTTATAGTATCATTGATTTTTATGGCAAGGATAGCAGCATCATACTCTATAACTTTATCCATAAGCATATTAATTTCGCTTTCGGCGACTATTGGTCTCACCCCATCATGGATAAAAACATAATCTACTTTATAATTATTTTTTAAATATTTCATAGCATTATAGACAGAATCAACACGAGTATCTCCACCCAATACTATACTTATATTTTCTATATTTTTACAATATTCTTTTATATATTTATCTACATCATTAAGATACTCTTTTTGACAAACGATTATAACATTTTGAAATATATTTGATTTTGTAAGATTTTGAAGTGTGTGAATAAAGACAGGTCTTTCATCCACAATGAGAAATTGCTTTTTAATACCTCCCGTATTAAATCTAGTCGAGCTACCCGCAATTAAAATGACAAGGCTACTGTAAAGCATAAATATTTACCATAAGTATAATTTTTTCTTATTCGCTAAATATAAAACAAGGCTACAACTATAGCATTAAAGTATAATTACCGCCCATTAAAATTTTATTTTCTAGTATATAGCAGTTTCAGTTTCTTGTTCTGGCTCTTGTTCATGATGCGCATAAATGCTACCAAATGACAATACTACCAAAATTAATACTAAGGCAAATATTTTTTTCATTTTATTTCTCCTTTATAATTAAATAATATCTCTAATTATATTTTAAATATAAAAAAAGGCAACAACTATATCTTTATAATATAATTGCTGCCTTATAATAAAATTTTATATTTCAAATATTTTTATTATTTAGTAGCCTCTGTTTTTTCTAATACCTTATCAATAGCCAAATTCATTTCTATTCTAAGTTTTTGACTTTGCCCTTGAGCCTCTAATTTTGCATCTATAGCAGCATCAATTTTAGCCTTGTCAGGACTTTCTTTCATCATTTCTGCTCTTATTGCATTGTTTTGTTTTTCCATATCTAATGAAGCATTTGAAAGTCTTTCATAATACTCTTCTCTAATATTATCAATTTCTTTCACCTGAGCATCTGTTAATAAAGCAGCATAATTGTTTCTGTCTCCATTTCTATAATGATTTCCATATCCTCTACTACCATTCATATTGTGGCGACCATAACCACTTCTATGATTGCGACCATATCCTCTACCGCCATTTCTAGATCCTCTACCGCCATTTCTAGATCCTCTACAACCATTATGATTGTCATAACTAGAATTATTATTCCCTTGATAGTGACCACTTCTTTCATATGCATAGATACTACCAGTTGATAGTACAGCTAACGCCAAAATTAAAACAAATATTTTTTTCATTTTCATTTCTCCTGTTTTTTTTTAAGTACAACATTTAGACGAACAAGTTTCAAAAAAGTTCCCATATTAATATTAAATTATAGTATAAAAAAAAACAGATAAATCATACAAATGCTTTTAATCAAAAAGTGCAATAATATCATAAAATAATACAAGTTATATATTTCTAAATAAATATACTTCAGATAATGAATATATAAAATAATCAATAAAACTATATTTCAAATAAAACAAGGAGCATGAAATTATGACTGGTAAAGAATTAATTATTAAATGTCTGAATCATGAAGAGCTTGAGAGAGTACCATGGATACCATATACAGGTGTGCATATCGGTTCATTAAAAAATTATGACGCTACATCATTATTAAAAAGCAAAGAAAAACTTTTAGAATGTCTATTACTTACAAATGAACTCTATTCACCAGATGGACAGCCTGTAATATTTGATTTACAAATTGAAGCAGAGATATTAGGTTGTGAGCTTCTATGGGCTGAAAAAGCACCACCTACTGTAAAAGCACATCCACTTGCTAATGATAAAGATGCTTATAAAAATTATAGCCTACCAAAAAAAACAGATGGTAGAATTCCTTTAATTTTAGATGTAATGAAAGAAATGAAAAATAAAGTTGGAGATAAAACAGCTTTATATGGACTTATAACAGGACCATTTACACTTGTAAGCCATTTACGTGGTACAGATATATTTATGGATATGTATGATGAGCCTGAATATGTCAAAGCATTACTCAATTGTGCTACTGATGTTGCTTGTATAATGAGTAACTATTATATTGAAGCTGGCATGGATGTTATAGGTGCTGTAGACCCATTGGTATCACAAATTTCTCCAGATTCATTTGAAGAATTTTTGCTAGAGCCATATAAAAGATTATTTGCTCATATTAGAACTAAAAAAGCATATTCATCATTTTTCGTATGTGGTGATGCTACAAAAAATATTGAGCTTATGTGTAAAACAGACCCAGATTGTCTATCAATTGATGAAAACATCGATATGGTTGGTGCAAAGAAAGTTACTGATAAATATAATAAAGTTATATCTGGCAATATCAATCTTACAGTTGCATTACTCTTTGGAACACAGCAGGATTGTCAACAAATAGCTGTCGACAGAATGGATCAGATGGGCAAAAAAAACTTTATACTTGCACCGGGATGCGATATGCCATATGACACTCCAAAAGAAAATCTTATAGCGATAGCTCAATCAGTAGAAAACCCTACTGCTATAAAGAAAGCATTAGAAAATTATACAAAAGCAGATTTGAATATTGAAGTGGTACTTCCAGATTATGCTAATCTAAAAAATCCATTAATAGAAGTTCTAACTATCGATTCTGAATCATGCGCTGCTTGTGGATATATGAAAGCTGCTGCTGATAATGTACAAAAACATCTAAAAGGCAGTATAAATATAGATGTAATTGAGCATAAAATCATGCTTCCAGAAAATGTTGTACGTCTTGGTAAACTTGGGGTATCTAATTTACCTGCTATGATGCTTAATGGAAAACTTATCTATTCTTCAATAATACCAAATCAAAAAGAACTTGAAAGTAAAATAAGAGAAATTGCAAAATAGTTTTTAGTTAAAGTAAAATAAATAGGCTGATATATATAATAGCGTTATATATTATTATAATTAAATTTATAAAAAATATTTAATGCTATTATTATATTATAGTTATGCTATAAATTTAATTGAAATTTTAGAAAAAATGTAGTACCTTCATCTTCTACACTTTCTATCTCTACAAAGCCACCATGGTCTTGAATTATTTTTTCTACAAGAGAAAGCCCAAGCCCAGTACCCTTTTCTTTCAATGTATAATATGGTTCAAAAATACTAGACTGTATATTTTTTTTAATCCCAATGCCAGTATCTGTTATGCTGATTATAAAATATTCTATATCTTCTATTTTATCATGATATGTTGATAGATATATATAGCCGCTACCTTTTGGCTCTATAGCTTCTATAGCATTTTTTATAATATTATTAAATGCTATAATGATTTTTTTTCTATCCATTTTAATTAAACAATCTACTGATGCATATGTCACACTAAAATCAACATTTTTAAAATATTCAAATGAGCTTATCGATTCTCTAAGACAATCATTTATAGAAATTTTTTCATCTGAAAATGTAG
Organism: uncultured Spirochaetia bacterium; assembly: GCA_947040495.1. Taxonomy (GTDB): domain Bacteria; phylum Spirochaetota; class Brachyspiria; order Brachyspirales; family Brachyspiraceae; genus CAMRBQ01. Next base: position 3,193 of record CAMRBQ010000007.1, on the reverse strand, counting down.
TTTCAAAAGAAAATTGTGAAAAATTATTAACAAGGGATTCTATATTTTTAATATTTTTCATTATTATGTTTATAGATTCATTTATTTTTTCTTTATTTTTTATATCTGTTTTGCTTATGAGATGCCCTATAAAATCAGTATTTATCATAATTGGGGTTAATGGATTTTTAATTTCATGTGCAAGTTTTAAGGCAACATCACGCCATACTGTAAGTTTTTGTGTATATTCTTGCATTTCGATATGATGCTTTAAAGATTGTGCCATTATATTAAATCTACTCATAAGGATACGCATTTCAGGCAATCCCCTAGGCTTTACTCTGACATTAAAATTTGATGATGAAAGTGTTTGTGCCATTTCAGAGACATTTATTATTGGTTCTAATATTAGCTTTGACAAAAGAGAACCTAATATAATCATAATAAATGTTGCTATCCCCATTACAAATATATATAATAAGGCTAATAATGTCTCAAATTCATTAGAAAATAGATTTATCGACCTATAAAGACTTAGTATATTTAGCGAATTATTTCTGTCCTCTACAAAATCACTACCCATCTCTTCTGTCCAAATAGAATAAGCTATGGGCTCTTTTTTTCTTACAATTGGTATTATGGCACTAATAAAAAAGGAGTTATCATATTGGCTTTCTATATACACAGTATTCGTATTTGTTAGTGTATCTATATTTATAACAGGCTCTAGCCCTGTTTTAAATATTATATTTGTTAGTTCCTTATCAATTACATAGAAATTTGTAATACCCCTATTATTTAGCATCATATTGGCAGTATAATTTGTACCTTTTTTTAATGCTATCTGTGCAAAAACCCCATCATAGCTTGCCTTTGTTATACTATTGTCCATATAAGCCCTTTTAAGAGAGAGCCTATCCTCAAAACTTTTTAAAAGCAGCTCTAAACCACCATCAAAATTGGCTTTAGTCCATGCATTCGTATTATATTTTATTACACTTATAGATATATTTGTTATTATAAAACTTGGTATTATAACAATTGACATAAAAGTTAAAATTATAAATAATCTAAATAGGCTACCAGTTTTTTTTAAAATTAAATCAATTATAATCTTTATAAAATTGGCAAGCCCTATAGCTATACTTGCAATTGGTATAAATAGAATAAGAAAAATATATATAGGTCTATAGTAATGCGATACATTAGCACCAGGTTCATATGTAAATGTACTAACCCAAGCCGCAAAAGCAAAAACTATAAAAGCTATAATAAAACAAATTATTATAAAAGATAAACCAGAGTGTTTTTTTATCCTATTGATATAATTTCTTATATTATCAATCATTTATAAATACAGAAAAATATTATCTATTATTGTCAGCATATATTCTAAAATCTATTTCTGGAAATATATCATCACGCCATTCAATCTTTGATAACCATTGTTCATTTAGATTTCTATTTTTTATAGCCCAATATAAATCTGTAAATCTGCTAACATATAGTTTAGTAGTTTTTTCAGCATATTCAACCATAGTACCAGTTTTCATAATAAAAGCCCAATCACTAGATTGTGCTAAGAGTAGCTCTCTTGCCGCTTGGTTTAATGCCCTTTCATAAAGGCCTGTTTCAAAGAAATATTTATTGGCTAATTCAACCATCCTTTCAGAGGCCTTATGTAAATGCCTATATACCCAATCATTAGAACCTTCAAGCCAAACCTCACAATATCCCTTTGCCCCCCAACTTGACATCGAAGGCATAGACACCTGATTTACAGGATGACGCTCTAAATATTCTTTTGGTGTAATAGGCTCTATTGTATCCTGATTATAATGCATGTTTCTAAATAAATTTTCAATAAATACAGGACCTTCATACCACCAATGCCCATATAGTTCAGCATCATATGGAGAAATTACAATAGGTGGCTTATCCATGACCTCTGCTAAATGTGATATTTGACTCACCCTACTTTCAATAAAGTTATGAGCATGTTCGCCAGCAGCCTCTAATGCCCATTCGGGATTATAAGGCTCTTTATGACCTGTTTTATCTGTAATACGATAATACTTCATTCCCGTATTTTTTCTAAGACCATTTGTTTGTACAAAGTCTTTTATATATTCAAAATCTAAATCATAACCGATATCTCTATAAAACTCACGGTATCTAAAATCTCCAGGATATCCAACTTCGCTGCTCCAAACACTTTTTGAACTTTCAATATCACGCCCAAATGCAGCAACGCCTGTTTCATATGAACAAAACAGTGGAGCAAAGACACCATATTTTGGTCTTTTTTCGGCAAAAAGTATACCATGCGTATCAACAAAGAAATATTTTATACCATGTTTTGCAAGATGTTTATCAAGACCTGGGAAGTAGCCACATTCAGCAAGCCAAATTCCAGTTGGAGCCACACCCAAATGACGTTTATGTGTCTTCACAGCCATCGCAAGCTGTGCATCTATAGCATTGGGATATTCTTGCATGAGTGGGAAGAAACCATGTGTAGCACCGCATGTCATTATTTCAAGATAACCCATTTCAAGAAAATGTCTAAATCCATTAAGTAGATTTTTATGATATCTATTAACAAAAACATCTCTTATATGATAAAATTTATCCACATACATATGTACAGTATGGTTAAATTCAGGCATATCTTTTGTTCTTTCATTCTCTAGTTCAGCCAACCTTATAAGCTTTTCAATATGTGCTACATACCTATTCTGAAGCAGCTCATTAGCAAGCATGTTGACAAGAGGAGGGGTTATACTCATGGTGATTCTAAAATCAACATTATCGTCTGCCAACCTTTGAAAAGAATCAAGTAATGGTATATATGTTTCTGTTATAGCTTCATAAAGCCATTCTTCTTCAAGAAACTCTTCATGTTCGGGATGTCTAACATATGGAAGATGGGCATGCAAGACCATTGCTAAGTAACCTTTTGACATAATCAGCACCTCTAAAAAAATAATTACCCTACATAACTCAATATATACTTATTTGAGCATTTTGCAAACTAATTACATCTATTCTAACATTTTTATAAAAAATATATGAAATTAAACTTGTATAAAGAAAAATAGATAATGATATTAAAGATTAGATATAGTACAAAAAAAATAATTGCCGAGTCAGGGGATCGAACCCTAGACACAAGGATTTTCAGTCCTTTGCTCTACCAACTGAGCTAACTCGG
>CAMRBQ010000006.1 GCA_947040495.1 uncultured Spirochaetia bacterium | reverse complement strand
TACCGACTACATTAATTGGTATAATTCGAAGAGGCTTCATAGTAGTTTGGGATATGTTGCTCCGTTACAGTATTAGGTGACATGTTAGAAAAGATGGATGTTAGAGGAAGGGGCTAGTTGTGGACGAATATTTTTTGTGCTAAAAAGCCTTGCCATTCCATTCCACCAGAACAATACTATATAAATTATATTTAACTTAACTACTCAAAAAAGACTTTGGATAGACGTCTGAGTGTTTGTTCTGATATACTAAATTTGCATCATGGCAGCATGCTTCAGGAAAACCATATCTGGATAGACTATACAAATTAGGAGGAAAATATTGTTCCCATAATTAAATATAAAATATCAGCAAAACTTTCAGATTAAAATGTAAGAAATAAATATTAGCATTAAATAAAAATAGTGATAAAAAATCAGGAGGCAAAATCATGGATAGAGAAATCGAAATAAAAATAAATAGCACATTAAAAATAACAATCGATAGCGATGAAGGGCAAAAATCTCTCGACTTGGAAGAATGGGTCTATGATTATTTTTTGTCCAACAATATAGAAATCGACTTTGCTAATGTGGATTATGAAATAGTGAGCATCGAAAATCAGGGCAATATTAATGAGCATGATATAGAAAATTATTATGGCATAAACCCACGAAAATATGATTCGTTTTAGAGAGCAGTATAAAAATATATTATCAAAAATAAAATATTTATAAAAAGGAAAATATAAAAATGATAGAAAATATAATGCGTAGCGAAAGAGAAAAACTTATCGACTCTCAATGCCTGCTCTATTATAAAAAAATGCCCGGAGAAAATATTGTTACATTTATTTACAAAACTCTAGCCGATGTCAAAGAAGAAGAAATTATAAACTCATTTTTATTCTTGAAAAAAATCGGCATACTAGAATTAGTAAATATTTAAATAAATAAAAAATAAATATATAATAATAAAATACTTAGGGTGAAAAAATGAGCGACAGCAAAAAATATTTTTGGATAAAATTACAAAAAACTTTTTATAGCGATGTCTGTGTGAAAAAATTACGCAGCTTGGCAGGGGGTGACACATATATAATTATTTATCAAAAACTCTTGCTCGAAACAATTTGCAATGATGGCTTATTAATTTTGAAAAATATTTGTGATGAACCGAGCGAAGAAATCGCATTGCTCATCGATGAGGACGAGGGCAATATCAAAGCATGTTTGAATATTTTACATAGCTTGAAATTATGCGAGTTCAATAATAATAATGAATTATTTTTTCATCAGGCTTTGGAAAATACTGGCAAAGAAAGTGAGAGTACAAAACGAGTGCGTGCTTATCGAGAGAGGCAAAAAAATATTTCCCAAAATAAAAATATTGATGATAACATTGAGGCTCTCAACTCAAGTCGAAGTAGTGCGGCTAAAATAAATAATACTACAATGGAAGAAAAAAAATTTAGCGAGGAAGAAAAGAGACGCATCCGTGAAGAGATGACCGAAGAAAAATATTTTGACGACACAATTGAATATGACGACATTGATGACGATGACGAAATCTATGATAACATTGATGATGACGATTATGATTATAATTTCGATGATGTAGAGGATTATAAAAATCGCAAAAGTGAATATGAACTCGAGTATGAGGGCTATGGCAAAAATGGCGCGCTCGAACATGAACTGTCTTATCAAAAACAATATGACGAATATCAAAAAGAATGTGAGCAACAGGGCGATGAAATTTGTGAAACAAAATGTAGCTATGATGAAACTGACAATATTGATTATTCGGTCGAGTGGAACAAATATGTAATGTCATGGGATGAGTATGTTCAAAAACGTAACATAGAGTTAGAGTTAGAGAAAAATAAAAATCAAAAGGGAGAGGGCGATTGTAAAATCGAAATTGAAAATAGTAATAGCAAAAATATTGATATTGATGATGACAGTAGCCCCCCCAAAATTAATATTGATATTGAAAAAAATATTCAAATTGATAGCAGCAATAAATCGAAAAAAGTAAGCCTATGTAGTAGTAGTAAAGCGGAAATTAAATTGATGCGGGACAAACTTGAAAATGATGAGAAAAAATGTTTTGTCGAAAAATTATTGGAAGCCCATAAAAAGCTCACCATCAAAACTGTATCCGAATATGAAACGCTGTTTGAAAAAATTTGTCTTTGTGTGAAAGGGCAAGTGGCTCGTGAGGCAATTAAAAACTCACTCGAAAACGCTTTCATCAATAGGCGTTATAATTGGCGACAATGTATTTTTGAAGCTGTGCGAAAAATTAAAATGCAAAATATTAAACCTGCTTTTCGATGGGCAAACTTCATTGATGAATTATTAATCCTTTTAATTGACGGGGCTTGTAATTGTAATGGTGTCGAAGAGAAAAATGTTGAACGCTATATCAGCCGCTCCGAAAAAAAAGCATCCAAAATTTTGGCCCGTGAAGAGGCTCGACAATTGCGAAAACTACAACGCCGTAAAGAACATGAAGAGCAAAATAGTATTGATAATCAAATAAAAATGGCAGATGAAATTGGTATCAGTGTTGAGGAATTGGAAAATGCGAGAATGGGTATTGTCAAGCTTGCTATGCTTGGGCTTTTTGTTGTGAGCGAGGATGTGGTTGGCGATGTCAAAAAATATTTACAAATCAGCAAGGAGTAATGTTATACTAGACTAACATTAATGCGATGACAAATTTGAATGTAGAGATAGGCGAAAATTATTAATGCATTAATGACTGATTATATTTGTCTATAACTTTATCTAATATAATATTGAACATTTCATCTACAGTATGGGATTCACCATTATATCGAATATTTTGTTTTAGATTCGATTTGGCAAGTAGCTCAAAATCTCGCCTCTTCTCAAAAAAATAACATTTGCTTATAGCATTTTTCTCAATCTTTATAATTGAATTAAGCTGCCTTTCTATCAACAACATTACTTGATTAGTACATTTCTTATTATATGCTATGCTGTTGTAAAATGAAATTAAATTATTTTTAGCACAGTTCACAAAAATAATTTTACATTCATTATCATTTCTATCTAGCACTCTAATACCTTGATATTATTTATTATATCTTTGACTTCAGGCAATATTTGTGTTTCATCAATTTCAACTTGTTGATTTAAAAAATTATTTATATCTTCATGAAGTTCAATTTCTTTTTTCATCAATTCGCTATCAATTATTCCACTGCGGCCTAATGTAGAATAGGTTTTTTCCCATGCCCCACCTTTTATATGTGACAAGTCCCTCAATTCCCTCGGTGTTTTTTTACCAAAAAGTTCTAATGTCAAATCAATGATGTCATTAAATTTATCTTTCAAAGGCATTCTATCAGAAGAGGAATAAAGTATTTCAGGTTCATATTTATACAAAGTACGGATTGTGGCAACAACAGGCCCGTCTTTCCAAGCCTCTATATTTTCTTTAAACATCGGCTGCCCGAGTATACGAAAAGACATCGCTTGTATAAAAAAAAGTAATTTTTGAAGTTTCCAAGAGTTCGTAATGGTTTTTTTCACCATTAAATGCTGAGCTATATCTTTGGCATTATAAATATCCATAATTTCACCTTCTAAATATTGAGTAGTATATATTAAACTATTCGTAAATGTATATTTTGCTTGCTATTAAACAACATCTTATTTACTTCATTATAATATACTTTTATAATATTTTCAAGTTTTCTCCTAAGTTGCACATTGTAATGCAATATAATGTTTTTCTATTTTTACATTCCAATATTAATCTAACATTCTAATACATTAGAATTCTAATATGTCAATAGGAGAAAATGTTAGAACGCATTTGTATGAGCAATTAAAGCCTATGCAGTAGTTCATACTCTTTGATTTTCATCAGCGAGCGTTGCCATTCTTTGAGTAGCTCCTTGTCATTGCTCGGGCGTATGGGCTCAAAAAGTTCGGGCGGGCTTGGTGTCACTGGAATACTAGAGCAGCCGACAAAAAAAGGCAAGCAAAATATTGCGGCTAGAATTGCTATGATAAATTTTATTTTTCTATATTTATATTGGTATCGCATTTGTAAAAATCCTCGATGATTTTGTCGATGGCGTTTTGCTTGTCCTTATCAAAAATAATGATGTTGGTAATTTGTTCGATGGCGGCGTTGCTGTTTGTGAAGTCGGCGAGTATTTTAATCCTTACTTCAAAAAATAAATTATCTTTATGTAGCTGTGCATTTTTAATTTTGATTTCGCCAATATTATTTTGTAGGGCTTTGATGTTGATATATTGTATGCCGATAAAAACTAGGCATGCGATGATTATGGCAAGCAGCCCGATTTTCAAATAGAGTGATATTTTTGTTAACATTTTTTCCTAGTGACATATTAGTATATCAATCTAATATTCTAATATATTTAATATGTACAACTTTATTGTAGGCAGCACTTTAAGAAATTGAAGCCTTAATTATTTCATGAGTGGCTTTGATAATTTTAATCGCCTCATCATAATTTTGCTCACAAGCCTTTTCGCTATAATTATAATTGCTTTTGAGTAGAAATATCGCCCCGCTAACAGAGCTCGAACAAATCGATAGCAAATAGGTTTCATGTTTATTTTTTATCGCCTCAAGCAGATTGGTGATTTCACGTTTATGAAAAGTGAGAGATTTTTCGGCCTCGATATATTTGGGGAATAGCGATGTTGTGAAATACTCGTAGCCCCAATGTTCTTTCAAGCATAAATCTTTGATATGTGCGAAAGGCTCGGGGCTCTCAAGGTAGAGTTCTATTTTTGAAATGATATATTTTTTTGTTTTCATTTTTCTCCTAGTGGCACATTGTAATGCGATATAATATTGATCTGTTTCTACATGCAAATATATTTAAATGTTATTAATGTATTAGCATGTTAATGTATTAGCATGTTAATGTATTAGCATGTTAGATAAATGTTTGAATGTAAATATATTATCATGTTAGATTAATATAAAAATGTGCATTAGGAAAAAACTAGGATAAAATCAGGATAACTATTTAGTCATACCCGCAAGTTCAAGCTCAAGCTCATCGCCACTCAAACCTTTGACAGTGCTAAGATATCTGCGAGCACTCATGAGCCCCGCATTATATTCTTTCAAAGCACGTTCCTCAATAGCCGCATCATCTTCAATAATACTGTCGCTCACATTGTACTCAATATTGACATCATAATCGAGGTCGATATTTTCATTGCTCTGTATCAAAAATAAAATCGCACGATTAAAATCAATGAAGGCATCACGCATCATCGAATAATGTTTTTTGAGAGTAGAAAACTTTTCGGAATTTTCGCTAATAATTTGTGTGGCAGTTTTTGCACTAATTTTATCAATGCTAAGCCCGTTGCTTCCAAGCCCCATCTCCCGAGAAAAACTTTTCACTTTATATTCGATAGCCTTGTCATAAACCTCGCTGTTTGGAATAGGGGAGTACACCTCAAAAAATTTCTCATGCTCGCTACTATTATTTGTGTTGCTGTTAAACTTGGTGATGAACGCGGTGGTAAAAGCATTGGGCACAATATAATTGCCAAAGCCATCATCGAGCAAACTCTCATCGACAAAAGCCTGCTTCTGCGAGAGGTCGATATCCTTGTCTTGAATATAAGAAATTTTATCAATCGATTTTACATAGAATAAATATTTCCAATAAATAGGCATGCCAAAAGCATTGCTATGATAAATGCTACCAACATTAAAAGGCTTGATGATGATAAATTGTTTGACGGCACTATCAATAATTTTGGTATCATTATTTTCATCGTATGGGATTTGAATGCCATTTTTATCGAGCTTAATAATTTCAATTTTATATGCCACTTGCCTGAGTTTATTTTTATTTTTTTTATTAGTTGTAGATTTTACATGCGCATGCTTATTCACTGTATGCTTATATAATAATATAGTTTTATCCATTTCATTTTCGGCAACAAAGACACATTCTTTTATTTCATTGTTGACTATAGAAATTGGCAATATGCGGTCGGCGCTAAATGGAATATGTTGTATGCCATAAAAATTATCATAGCTATTCATGATGCCAAGCGTCCCCGTGCCAAATATTTCTATCATATTTTGTTCGAGCATGAGCCAGACTTTTTTGTCGGTATAATATTTTCGCAATATATTAATTTGATTTGTTATTTCATCATCGCTTTTAAAATCCACTTTTTCATTGAAGAGCAATTTTGCAAATTCCTTACAAGGGCTCAGATGAATATTTGTGATGTAGCGAACTTTTTGAGCCATCTCTTTATGGATACGCTCATCACCCGCACGGTTCACAAAAACTTGCTCCTTCGTATAGCTGTCATCGTTCATATTAAAAAATGCACGGTACTCATTGACAAAGGGGATATGCTCTTTGTAAACTGTGATATTATTTTTGCTTAGAAACTCAATTGCTTTATTTGTGATATTCATATTTCTCCTATTTGGTACTATGTACGTTTAAGTTGTATATATTAAATGCATTAATAAAATGCAAATATCAATCTAACATTCTAATATATTAGCATGTTATTAATCTATCAGGCAAAACATAAAACTAAAAAATCTTGACTAGTCCGTACCTAAGCGCATCATAGGAATCAACATCAGTACAATTATTATCCAAAATACAATCGGGCTTATTGATGTCATACATAAGTGTGGCCAAACTATCGATGAGCATATTACAATGGCTGCTAATTTTTATCCTGTCAAAATTAAATAATGAGTTGAGAAACATAATCCAATCATTGAGGCTCATGCTATGCTTGTCGGCTTTGTCTACAAAATGCTTGCTGCCATTTGTTCGATGAAAATTGCGAATAGTATTAATCGAGTTTATCTCATGGTCGCAGTAAGTTTGAACGGGCACAGTATTATATTTTTTTGCTATCATATTAAAAAACTCAAAATGCTCGCCAGCAATTTTTTGGCAATCGACACCGCTACTACTCGTCGCATGTACATGATGTTCTTCGAGAATATGTGCCTCATAATTTTGATTTTGATTATTATAAAAAAGCCCAGTTGCGATAAACATAGTTTTCGATTTGTTGCCACCAAAGTCGACACCAATATTAATTCGGCGATAATGATTTTTATTATTATAATTTATAAGCCAGCGATTTTTGTCATTAGCAAAGTTTGTAAAAACCAAGCCCTCTGCGTTTACCCATTTGCCCAAAATATAGCGGTCATAAAAAATGGTGTTTTCATATTCGGCTTTGATATTTTTTTTAAAAGTTTCAGAGATAAAAGGATTGTCATCGAGGCAAAAATGCTCTACATATTTATCAATATTTTCGCTATCCATAAATTGTTTAAACCAATGATTTGGCGAATGTGGATTACAAGTACAATCGCAAATGCTATAAGTTTTGTCGAGCCTACTTTTGAGCATGGCAAAAAAATTGCTATCATAAGAAGCCACCTCATCGCAATATGCATATTTGACACTGCTACCACGGATGCTATCAATTCTACTCTTGTCACTCGCATTAAATAAAATAAAATTTTCGCCCATGATATTCACATGAGTAGATTTTATTTTATTATTGCCAGATTCAATATTGCCAACAAGGCCACCATATTTTTGCTGCATGGGGATAATAATATTTCGTTCGATTGTGCTATAACTAAATCCACAAATGATGGCAATCCCATTTTTATTTTTGAGTGAGAGCAGCCTATCGATAATCCGAAAACTGATGTCGATATAAGTTTTGCCACTACGAGTAGCCCCGCTTAAAATATTATAGCGTTGGTTCGCATTTTTTATGATGCTTTTTTGTTTGATGCTAAATAAATCCATGAAAACTTAATAAAAAATTATCCATTCAAGAATAGAACTCTGAAAACTTTTTTGAGCGGGATTATAAGTTTGAGTATCTTGAGCAGCCTCGTCATTTTGATTATTTTGAGCAGGCACATAAGTTTGAGTATCTTGAGCAGGCACATAAGTTTGATTATTTTGAGCAGGCACATAAGTTTGAGTATCTTGAGCAGCCTCGTCATTTTGATTATTTTGAGCAGCCTCGTCATTTTGATTATTTCTATTAGAATGAGAAATCCTGCCACCTTGAATAATACGGTTACTTAGATTTGGAATATTAAAAGTCGTTGAGCCATCACCTTCCCCCCATAATGTACTAAATTTACTATATAGATTTCCATAAGTAATACGATTAATAGCACGCCCATCACAAACCATACTATTGGGTGGCAAATACTCTTCCGCACCACCAGAGAATGCCATGATACAACCGCAAAGGTTATTTTGTGTGGTATAATTTTCCTTGCCAAGATTACGACGCAAATCTAAAACATGTATTCGCTTTACAGGGTCAAAACCTAAATCAATAAAAACCGAAAATATCGGCAGCTCATATATACCAAAATGATTTTGCTCATAAGGCGGTAGCTCAGGTCGCATGGCAGGTATGCCCCGTCTGAGAACAATACTAATGCTACGGCTGTGCTGGTCCTTACGAAGCAAGATTAAATCTCTTCGCATGCCATCTTCACCAACTTCAAAAGCAACATTTTGCGGCTGCGACATCGAAAAAGTGAGCCCATCGATAATCCCACTTTGAGGAAGTAGCGTCATCACCATCTTGCCCGTCACAGTAATATCATGTTCACTGACACTGTTAAAGCCATCAGCATTTGTAAGATAAGTATGCTCTTGAATATCAGAGGCATCATACAAAATATCTAAATTATTATTTTCGGTAAAAATTGTATGCCCTCGAAAACTATCGCTCACTCTTGTAACATCGCTATTAATAGGTACAGCAATTATTTGATTATTTTGGCTCAGCATCGAATTATAACTTTTGACAAGACCTATAGTTTCTTCATAATCGATAGTTAAAATTATTTCGGTATTGACTTCAAAATATTGCTCGACAATTTGCTCATTAACTAATCCATGGACAATCATGCTACTTACGCTGTTTAAATATCTCATCCCAATATCTGGTTCTTTGCCATTGACTTTCATTTTATAAAACTCCTAAGATTTTTTTTAATTGGTTTTTGGCATTATAGGGTTTACCAAATCCAATATTACGATTATATTTTTTATCTTCAAACTCATGCTCTATAGACGTAATTAAAATTTGCTTCACAATTTCTTTGTAGCCCACAAATATTTTCACCACACAAGTATCGCCAAGAGCCACATCTACATCATCATGAATTGAAATATCGAAATGCTCTGACGTGCTATTTTTGTCGAGTTCAATGGCAGCCTCTGTTTTTAAGATTTGCCTATATGCATCATTGCTTAGGTTGCCCTGTTTCGATTTGCTTTTTGCTTTGATAGAAAATATTATGCTACCATCGCTTTTGTTAATCACTTCATTGATGCCATTCTCGCCTTCGATAAATATATAATTTCTATATTCTGAAAACTCAAATGTATATTTATTTTCCATAAGATTTTCATCATCAGTACTTATGGCAGTATCAATAATTTTACCGCTGCTATCAATAGTATTAAAATATATTTTTTTTTCATCATGATTATATATAGTTTCAAATCCAATATTAAAAGCACAAAGCAATGCCGTTGTTGCCTCATAAATATTTTGGCTATCCTCTGTCTTATAAAAAACTTCATGACCAATTTTATTGCTACTCTCATCGGCTATAAAAATATTTTTCAAAATGTTATCAGCTGCAAAGCCATCAGCCAAAATGCGACAAGCGACTATACCAATATTATCATTGCTGTTTGCACTCGGAATATACTCTTTATTATAAGCATATTTAAATTGAAAAATAGAGAGCATGCCAAGAGCATTTATTTCCATGCTGGCATTTGTTTCATTAATATGAAAACTATCAATCATGGCGATTCTTATTTTATCTTTTTGGAAAAAATCTGCCACAACAAATCGAGGCTTAAATATATTATTTTGATACATGCTGTCGAGGGCTTCAAATATCATTTTATTTTTTTCATAAGATTTATTTTTGACATTGCTTGTAATATCAAAATGTATCTCCATGTCAAAACTATCTGCTTCAAAGAAGTTTTCAATCCAAGTCATTTTGATAAAATCATTTATGTTTGCTATGACATTTAATTTTTCATCGAGTATATAAATTATTGGTTTCTCTACCATTCTTCTCCTGTTTGTACATTTTTTCCTAGTTGCACTACTGCGTAGGCTTTAGTTGCACATTCAAATATTTATATAATATTCTAATATATTAGCATGTTATCAATGCATTTAATATATGTAATTAAAGTGTGCACAGTACCCTAGAGTATGCTTAGTACTCGATACTTGTTGTAAAATTTCAAATTGACTTTACATGATTGAGCACCACTGTCGGCATTAAAAGCAATCACATTGAGCCCATCGGTGAGCATAAGCCACTTGTCAAAAAGCCTCTTCACATTGGGCATAAATTTTCCATTTTTATAAACAGTTTTTTCGATAGTATTTATTTCGATAATATCATTGGCGTTCGCAGTCATATCAAAGCCCATGATGAAACCAGTGCTCTCATTGATGACGCGAGGGTTTTTCAAATTTTTGCCACTATGAATATTTATAATAATTCCATTATTTTCATTGCCATAATTTTCAACAATATGCGGGATAATCGCCTGTGCATTTGAAACAGCAAATCCACTAGTATCGCCCCAACGCCATGGCAAAGGATATTTCATCAAAGGCTCAGTGCCCCCACCAATCGCAACATCATAACTGTAGTCGCTATAAAAATACGGGCTCTCCATGATGAGTTCGATTTTCATCGTTGCCGAGGGTTGCGTGAGCGTGCCGTATAAATCTTCGATGTTTGTAATTTCGAGCGGGCGTTCTGCGGTGATAATATTGGCATTATATTTTTTGCCATTACAATGAATGTCCATTTTATATGTATATGTTTGATTATACTTTGTCGCCTCAAAAAAATTGGTGAACTCATCGACATCGCTAATGCTATTAATATAAACTTCAATGGGAATGTCGCGGCTATTATCGAGGTTTTCAAATGTAAATAGGCTATTAAATAATTTATTGCTTTTGACTATCGGATATTTTTCACCACCGAGTTTTAATATTGTGTCATCATCTTTTTTTAAAATAAAAAAGAGTTCACTTATTTGGAGGTTTGGGTTTAAGTTATTTAAAACATCTCTCATATTTCTCCCTGTTTGCACTACTTTTCCTGTTTGTACATTTTTTCCTAGTTGCACTACTGCGTAGGCTTTAGTTGCACTACTGCGTAGGCTTTAGTCGCACATTCAAATATTTATATAATATTCTAATATATTAGCATGTCATTAATGCATTTAATATATGCACCTTAAGCGTACGTAGCACTTAATGACCAATAGCCTTTACAACAGCCTTGGCAATTTCATGAGGGTTCGATTTATTACTAGCAATGTTGAGAGCAATTTCATAATTATTATTGACACTGCTATTATTCAAATTATTACTAGTGGTCATATTATTGATGCTGCTTTGATTTTGCCACATTTGAAAATCACGATAGCCCAAAGCTTGAGTAGGCGTCAAAACCATCTCGCCCTGCCGAGCCCAAATCAAAGTTTTATCACGCTCATCTTTTGCTTGCGGAATGCCCGGGTACAAATAATTATTTGCACGAGGCACCATGCCCCCCATAGCAAAACTCGGAATCTCTGGAAGTGGCGCATTCATAATAGCCGCAATTTGAGCCACCCCAATGGCAGACACCATGGCAATTTGTATGGGTATCATCCAAGGCAGCAAACTACTACCCGCAGTCACGCCCATAATCGCAGATGCCATATTCATCGAAGCATTAAATATTTGCATACCTTTATTTGCGATAGCTTGCTTGCGTTCGAGCTCCGCTTTTTTAATTAAATATTGATGCTCACGTTCTTCCTTTCGAGCTTGATATTCTTTCTCAGAAATTTCTTTGGAAAGCAATGTGTTTTTTTCGACTTCATTAATTTGATTGATGAGTGCTTCTTGTGCTGCGATTTCATTTTCTTTATTTTTTATTTTTTCTTGTAAAGCGAGATAATCATCTTCGACCATGATAGTTTCTTTTTCGGCTTCAAGTTCCTCACGTTCAATGTTAGCCTCGTTTAACTTTTCTTCATGCTCAGCACGTTGCTCATCAATATTTTCCAAATGATTTTTATAAGACTCTTGCTCCTGTTCATATTTTTTTTCTAGTAATTCTATTTCTGTTTTATATGCACTTTCTGTCGATTGAAGTTGGCCATCAATTTTATTGTTCTGTGCATTGACAATCGCATCTCCGAGGTCGCCTGCTTGTTGCAAAAAACTATCAAATATTTGTTGAGTTTCATCGGTTGATTTTTTCCATTGCTCTGAAAATATTTTTGTTGTTGTTGTATTTTTATTTGCGAGGCTGTCTAATGCGAGTGTCCCTTCATTTGCAATTTCTGCGATGTTAGTTTCAATTTCAATTTTTTGATTGGACAGTTGAGTTAATCGGCTTTCAATTTTTTTGACCGCATCTTCAGTCTCTTTTGTTTTGGGTTTGGCAATGATGATTTTTCGACTTTTGGTGAGCTCAATAATTTTTTTATCTATTTCTTTTATGCTCTTGTCAAATTGTGCGGTGTCAATTGTTATTGCTATATTTTGCTTTTCCATTTTTCCTCATTACCTAGAGTCTGCATATACTTTAATTTTATATATTTAATTATTATTAATGCATTTAATATATAGAACTTAAATTTATGTAGTACTAGGAAAAAAATAGGTATCAGTGCTCGCATCATAAATGCCAGTAGCCTCGCTCACATCGACATAACCCACTTTGATATCGCCACTATTTGAAATTGTAAAACTTGTGTTAAGCTCTGCTTGCCCAGAACCACCAATTTCTGAAAGTGGAACAACAGCCTTAAACATATGCGTCTTGATAAAATTGACATCACTATCTTTATGCATAAATTCCCATGTCATCAAAATTTCATATTCACGAGAAATATTCATGTCAAGAGTGTCTTTCAATAATTCGCTCATGGTCGGGTCATCAGCATCAACGATTGTCGAAATCGGTAAACTCCAAGCCCCTTTTTTTGCAACACTTTTGGCAAGCTCATTGGTGATAGAATTTTTGCTCTCGCTTGTCGTACCAAAACTTAGCGTCCCCTCACTTGCATTCTTGCCAATCACATGATATTTTTGATCGGCACATTTCATATATACTCGAAATTGTTCTCTCATAAGATTGTTCATATTTTATTCTCCTCGGCTTATTTGCCGTTTCATTTTTTCAATTGTATAAAATTAATTACTACTGCTCACACCCGTACAAGTTAGCAAACATAAATGCCTATGATTAGAATTATTATTGGCCGCATAAGAATATTTGAAATCATCGATATTATATTTTTTATATTCACAACAATTTTTATTTTTGATATTGATATTAAACTCTTCATCTGTCAAAGGCATTGGCAAGTCGCTAATCATCGGGCTAATAAAAAAATAATTTTTTCTAATTGTAAAATATAATTTTTGCTGGCTCTCATAGTCGAGAGATTTATATTTGCTATAATCGATATATTGTAAATAATATTTTTTGCCATCGATGTTGCGATATATTTTTGTGATGTTATTTTCAAGCGACAACAAGAGACTAAAACTCGCACAACTATTTCTCGATATGATAGAAGCATTATTATTATTTTTAATTTGTAGCGACACATTTTCAATATATGTTGGCAGCAAAATATTTTTATAATTTTGTATATACTCGCTATCATTTTCGTTTGCATTTGCATGTCTTGCGAAAAATGTAATATGATTATTACAAATTAATTTGTTAGGTATATTATACATTTTTTTCCTATTGCATATTTTAATATTAGATAAGTTATAAATATTTTATATTTTTAATTTTATTTGCAAAGAGGAAGTCTTGAGCCATTGTAGCACAACATCATTCCAATTATAACTGCCATAAATTTTATTATTATTGACAGTCATCGAAATACCATTTGCATTTTGAGAAACAATAGCATCGCCAACAACTTCAATGCCATGGTTTTCGACATGGAATATCTGCTTTGCAAGTATCCAACGTAACTCTTGTAAAACTTCGCCCATAGCCAAAATTTCTTTGCTGCTATAAACAATATAATTTTTGAAATTAAGCAAAGTCTCATAATACATCAAAGCATATTCGCCCTCGCTTAATCTACTTTGTGGATAAATATTTTTGAACTCGCAATACTCTAATATAATTTGTGATTGCTCTTGCTCTACAATTGATTTATCTACTGGCATTTTTTACCCCTATTGTTCTCTAATAATGAATGTTATTTTGTAATAGATATTGATGTTCTTTAATAATTAATGTTGTTCTTTAATAAATAACTATGTTCTCTAATAATTAACTTTTACTAGCAGTCTTTGAAGCAGCAGGAGGCATAACAGCAGCCTTAAATAAATCTGCTATCTTTGGAACATTCTTTTCTATAATACAATCAAAAACGATATTATAAGCAGCTTCATTATTTCTGTTTTTTGTATTCTCAACATTATCAAGTTTTATTTTGAGATCAGTCAATATACTTACAGGTGTCGCATAATTTTTTGGAACTATCATCCATGCGATATCTTTGCCATCATCTGCCTTGGCATAACCATTGTTAAGAGGGTTGCTAATATAATCAGATTTTACAAATCTTTTTATCTTAGTATAGAATCTATTTTTTGGCATCACTTGAATTGCGACCCCGTTGATACTAGGCAATGTATATGAAACGCCATTATGGGCAACAAAATTTAAGTCCGCAATATATTGAGCATTTTTTGTGCCGATACATTCGATAAGCATTTGCCTTGTTTCATAATTCATAAATAATTGTAGGTTGCTTTCATCAAGACCAAGCTCACATATTTCATTTATTGCTTTTTCTATTTCACTCAAAATATTTACAGATGTTGGTGATGGCTTTAATTTTGTAGTTTCGATAACATTAAAACATCTTTCGATATTTGTAGCATCGACTTCTGGTATAACTTTATTTCTTTGAATGTTGCCCATAATCGAACCCACCGACACTCCGCTATATGGCGAGCCAAAACGTGAATCGATTTTGTCAAAACTAAATTTTAATGCCCTGTCATATTCTAGCATATGAGTTTCCCATTGACCCGTTAGGCTGCCCTCGGGATATTCGCCATCATAATCGAGCAGTCCAATTTTGGAATAGTCCATCACATATTTTTTTATTTCTTTGTAATTGGCAATGCTTTCGTTGTCACGAGAAATCATAGTTGGATTGCCGAGCATTGCTGTGAGCGGTTCGCGTTCCATGACCTCTTGACCTTCGCCTCTTAAGACTGTTGAATATTCGCTTGTTGTTAATGACATAATTGTTCTCCTGTTATTTGACTTATGATATTAATTTTTATTTATTATATTTGTTATATAAATTTTGAAATGTGAAAATATTTTGATGTAGATATTTTAATTGTAGACTTGCTGTTGCATGATTTCTTTTGTGACATAATTGAAAGCATTATAATAATTGAATTATTTGTTTTTTTCTTCCATTATATGGTGTATTATAACAGTGTGAAAATGTATTGTTATATTGATTTTTGAAATGTAGAAATATTTTTTTTTGTTATATGAATATTGATTTTTAAATATGTAATTAGAAAAAATATGATTTTTGAAATCCGCAACTAAAGCGTATGCCAGGCCTATGAAAAACCTTGGAGGTCTTTTTTGGCTTGCTCACTAGCACTTTTTAATTCCATAGCTTTTGTCGTACCACCACTGATGCCACTAATATTGAGAGCAAAATTATCCATGTTAGAATCAATGCTCTTCAAAAATGAAATCATAGTTTCCTTGTTCTTTTTCAAAACAGAAATGAGCTCATCTATGCCCTGTAAATTGCCATGTTTATCAATGGACAAATTATTGAATAATTTATGGATTAGCAAATATGGATTAGCAAATTTAACATTTATGCCCGCATCACTAATGGCTTGTTTGAGAAGTTGCTCTTTGACTTCATCTTGCTCTTCTAAATATTGTTGGTCATTTTCTTTATATTTGAAATTATATTTTTGTTCAAAATCTTCTTTCACATTTTTGAAATTATCTTTGGCAATATTTATTTCAATCATAGCTTGCTCTAATTGTTCTTTATTCAAATCTTGCTTTAGTATATTCATTTTTTCTATCAACTCATTACTGGCCTTTCTATTATTAGTGCCCGCTTCTCTCAATAATAGTATTTGATTTTCAAGATTTTCTTTGCTAATATATTGACCGCTCGATAAATCGGCAAGTCTAATTTTATTGTCATGACAAAAGTTTTCAAAGTTTTCAAATGTTTTGTCGACTTCAGAATCAAAAAAGTTTTTTAATATTTCAAGCATATCATCTCCTTATGATGTAATGTATTTATATATAGTATAATAATAACTATTGTGTATAAAGTCAATAGTTATAAAAGAAAAAAATCGTGTTAATATTTCATGACTAGGCTGATAAGAATATAGTTTTTTTTAAAAAAAACAATCTAATTTTCATGAAATTTATGCACAAAATATAAAAAAAAACAATCTAATTTTCATGAAATTTATGCACAAAATATAATAAAAACAATATTATATTAATTTTGATTTTATAATATAATATTGCTTTTATAAAAAATTATATATTTAAGGCTTGTTATTTATCTAACATTTGGCGGACTTTGTAAAGTACAACTTGGATGCTTATAAATATCATTTTTGAAATCCGCCTGTATATAATATTTGGCAGTGATAGCAATGTTTGAATGGCCAAGGATTTGACTGATGCCCAATATGCTCGCACCATTATCATATAAATCGGTCGCACAACCACGCCTTAAACTATGAAGAGTAAATGTTGGCATAAACTTTCGTATTTTGGAATAGAGCAAATAGCCCATATTATTTTTGGTATTTTTTTTGTTATTGTAAAAAACAAAGGGTATAAAAAGACTATCGCTTGCCTTGCTATGTTTAAGTTTTGCCCTCATTGTTAAATATCGTTTCAAATATTTTTTTGTTTTTTCATTGAGATATGTTACACGAGGTTTATTATTTTTTGTTTTTAAAAAATAAATTATATTAGAATCGAGTTCAACATCTTCCAATTTGAGTTCCGATATTTCACTATGACGAGCCCCCGTTGTTGCATAGAGCATGAGCATAGTTTTGTCACGGAGCTTTACAAAATCATTTTGGCTATTCTCATCGATATAATTAAATATTTTTTTTAATTCTTTATACCTCGTAATTTTTTGTTTATGATGTTGTACTTTTGGCAATTGTAAATCTTCAAAAATATTCATGTTGAGAAATGTTTTGCTTCCAATGTTATTTAAATATTTGAAATATGCTTTCAATGCAAAAATTATTACCTTCAAATATATTGCCGAATAATTTTTGGTCTTGATAAATATTATATATTTTATCAAATCCTGTTTTGTGATACGGCATGGGCTATGGCGATAATAATCAAAAAACTTTTTCAAACATTTTTGATAAATGGCAACTGTAGAGTCTGCCTTGATATTTTTGTAGTAATTTTGAAAACCCTGATAGTCGGGTTTATATGTCTTTTGCATAATATATAGTCCTTATTTTTATTTCCCCGAAAAAACTATATATAGTTCACTAATTGTCGTTAGAAAGATACTTAATCTTTAATTTCAACCTAATAAATATTATTTTATCAAAAAATACTATTTTTAAAAAAAATATCTATTATAAATTGTTGCTTTTTTAAAAATATTTCTAATTATATAAAATTAATGTAGTATAAATTGTTTTGTTTTTTGATAATAATATTAAAAATATTAAAAATTATTTTGGAGTTTTAAAAAGTCTATGATTGCCAATATTATTTTTTCTGTTATATACAAATCTTTCATCGTAATATTTGCTGCGACAGGTCTTGCCATCGGCATGGGTGCTACGAGGGGAGGGGCGCATTTTCAAGAGCTCGCTTATTTTACATATCTTAGTAATTTATTTGTGTTCATTTATTTTATAATTAATATTATTTATTCGCTTGCCTATATCAAAAATAATAGTTATAAAAATATTATTAGTGTGTTTCCAAAAGTTAAAGGTGCGGTGACTATGTGTATTAGCATTACTTTTTTGGTTTATCATTTTGTACTTAGCAATAATAATTTTGCGATGAGCGAGCCTTATCGTTGCTACAATATTTCAAATATGCTTGTTCATTATATTGTGCCGATGATGTCGATGATTGATTTTATAATTTTTGATAAAAAGGGTGTTTACAAAAAAAGCGACCCTCTTATATGGTTTTTAATCCCTCTTGTTTATTTTATTTTTTCTATTATAAGGGGGGCTCTTGGCAAGCCTTTTTCTGACGGCAGCCGCTATCCATATTTTTTTATTGACATTGATAAATATGGCATGGCTCAAATTTCTCTCAATTTGTTATTGCTTGCTTTTTGCTTTTTACTTATGGGCTATTTAATTTATTTTATCGATAATAAATTTTTGAAATTAATTAATCGAAGTAAAAGCCAAATATAAAATTTGCAAATTATATTTTTATATTTTAAAAAATTAATATTTTAGCCTTCGAGTGATATGTTGCTGATGCCCTCGTCCAAACTGCCGTTGACTTCGAGATTATGGTCGGGCAAATATATTTTGCTATTAAAGCTCGCATAAAACTCGCCTTGCTCATCGATGTATAATCTTTCAAGAATAAAATATTGTGCAAACTGTTCTTTGCTCATCGACTTTTGACCACCTTCAAAATATTGTTTGGCACTTTCAAAAAACTCTTCGCTCAAGGCGGTGCTAAATTTTTCATTCCAAGATTTACTTGAGCCGACCAACTCTTTCATTTTATCGATGGCTTCTATATCGAGAGAAATATTTAGATCAATATTATTCCACATAATATTGCCACTCAATGAAGCCCCTGCATTTTCTGCAACAAGCGTACCCAACAACTCATCTTCAATAATCGTGGGCTTGTTATAGTCGCTCAAAAAATCTGCGAGCACTTTATTTTCAACTATCGCTTCCGAATTATCGACAATAAAATAAAGTCCATATTTGCCATCAAATATTTTTTCTTCAATAGTAACTTTGTAAATGCCATGCTTTGCAAATCGCAATCTCGACTGTTCTATATTTTTATCCGTATCGACATACCAATGTAGCGAATTAAAATCATCGCTATCGCTAGAAGGAAAATCAGGATTTTTTATTGTAGTTGGATTTTGCAAATCGACATAAGCGAGCAGGTATAAATATGCCATATGAAATTGCTCGCCACTATTTTTGCTATGGCTGCAACCATTCGCTATAATTATGCATTCTCTTTTTTTGTTTGGCATTTTATACTCCATCAATTATTTTCATCATCAATTATTACATATGAATTTTATTTTTGAGTATAGGATATTTTTTATTTACAACTGTTTATTATGGCTAAGCAAGTGTTCATCGCTCTTGTGAAAAATTATTATCGCAATGCTAGTTTGCATTTTCATTTTCTTTACAAGCAAGTTTCATCATCATTATTTTCATGCTTGACTTTTTTAGCTAATTAAATATACTAGCTATGTTTAGTATTGTATTTTTGCGTTTTTATCATGGGCGTTAAGTTAATTATATTTAACTTAACTACTCAAAAAAGACTTTGGATAGACGTCTGAGTGTTTGTTCTGATATACTAAATTTGCATCATGGCAGCATGCTTCAGGAAAACCATATCTGGCAATAGGACTAATTCGTGTCTCGTAAAATATTAATTAATTTATAATATGTAAGTAAAGCCCATATAGTAGTTAAAAATTTCTATATTCGCGTATAGTTTCTACCATAGTTATATAATTTTCTACAGGCACATAGTCTGGAATAGAATTGCCGGAGCCTATTGCAAATCCATTTTTAACATTTTCAGTTTTTCTAAGTATATCTTTTACATATTCTTTAAGTTCCTTTTCTTCTAATTGACAGAGCATACCCATATCCACTCCCCCAAATATAGCTATTCTATCATTATAATCATTTATCCAGCGTTCTATTGGTGCTATTTGGTCTTCATTAGAATGCTTGGCTGTTATATCTACATTTGAAATAATATCATCCATGACTTCAAATATAGAGCCACAGCTATGAAGTATAAATGGTTTATTAAAACTTCTTATAAGAGCAACAACTCTTTTGTATTGTGGTATAACAAGATTTCTTATATCATCGGGCATAAGCATAGTTGAAGTTTTGTATCCGAGGTCATCTCCAAATCTAGGGAGGCCTATTATGTCTTGGAATTCGGTAAGAAATCTTTTCCAAATATTGAACATAATATCGCCAATTTTTTCAAATAAATTTTTATATAGTATGGGGTCATCAACACGCATCATACATAATCTTTCATATGATACGAAGTCTTGGATGATTTCAAATACTCCATTGCCAAGCCCCCCAATAATTTTCATGCTTTTTGGCAAGCATTCTCTAAATATAGTAAATTGTTCTGTGTATTTATTAAAAAAATTATTTTCTATTTCATTAAAATCATATTTATCAAAATCTTCTTGTGTTTTTATTATGCCATCTTTTATACCAGAGAGAGCCTGTCCACCTTGTACAAATTCTACAATACATGCTTCATATGATATAGCATCATAGCCCATTGAATACCAAAATTTACATAGATTATTGAAATATTCTTTTTTATCTTTATAGTCTCCATTTATAAGCTCACTAAATTGTTTATTCATTATTTTTTGCATTATGTTTTCAGATATATTATGTTCATATAGTGATAAGTATTGCGATTTTTTATTATATGAAGCATCTAATAGGTTATTGTAATTTGGTGTAAATGAATTGTACATGATGGTTGTCCTATATATTATATTTTCATATATTATATTTATAAGTTTTTAATTGCAATATAATTTTTCTATATTATCTATAATAAATCGTTGAAAACTTATTGATTAGGTATATAATAACTTAATATGAATATATTGAAAAAATATGGCCAAGATATTTATGATGTAGATAGTTTGTTAAAGTGTGCTAAAAAAGAAGGCTCAATTACATCATTAGATATAGATCGTGCCATAGAGAAAAACATTATAGAAAAAGATAAACTTGATTATCTATTAAAAGAAATAGAAATAAATAATGTAAAATATATTGATACGACATTTAAAAAAACAAAAAAAAATGAAATATTAAGTGAAAGTGAAGGTGCTGTTGGCGTATATCTTAGACAGGTTGGTTCGCTCAAACGCCTTAGTGAAGAAGAAGAACTTGTTCTTTGGAAGAAACTAAAAGATTATAATGATGAGAAAATTCTTTTTGAAAATGATATGGAATCTCAAAAAAGGATAGACGATAAAATTAATATTATACGTAATAAACTTGTGAAATCAAATTTACGTTTGGTTGTTAGTATGGCAAAACGTTATTATAATAGTGGTGTTCCATTTATAGATATAATTGATGAGGGTAATATTGGTCTTATAGAGGCGATTTGCAGGTTCGATTATACTAGAGGGTTTAAATTTTCTACATATGGTGCTTGGTGGATAAAGCAAAGTATCACAAAAACAATAGCCAATAAACGTGATGTTATACGCTATCCTATGCATATAGCAAGGCTCATAAAAAAATATATACAATCATCAAAAGCACTTTCGCAAAAGCTCAATAGAAACCCATTCCCACAAGAAATTGCAGATGATATGGGTGTGAGTATAAAAGTTTTGCAGTCTATTTCAATATTTTCAAGTGGCACTATATCGATAGAGTCTAGTATAAATATAAATGGAGAGCCGACTAATATTACTGACTTTATCGAGGATAAAAAATATCCATCGCCACAAAAGCAAGTGTTTATGGATAGTTTGAAATCGACAATTGATGAAGCATTAAAAGAATTAAATGAAAAAGAAAGAAATATTTTAATACTAAGATTTGGTCTTAATGGAAAAAAACCTCTGACATTAGAAAGTACAGGGGAACAATTAAACATTACAAGGGAAAGAGTAAGACAAATTCAAGAAAAAGCTTTAAGAAAGATAAGAAAGCTTAGTTTGTCTAAGGAACTCAAAGGCTTTTTATGGGATTAGTTTTTTTTATAAAATAGGCTTGATTTTTTAAATTTAATACTCTATTAATAGCAAAAATTAGAAAATTAAAGTTAAAGAAAATGCTAATAGATTTCTGTAAAATATCGATAAGATATTTATCGGAGTATTATTCTTATGATTTTTTTTAGAACGATGACTTCAAAGATTCTCTCATGCCAAGCTTAAAATTTACTATGAAACATGGCTTAGTTATAGAGATGACAGATTTTCATATTAAAGATAATACTGTGTTTGATAAAAATTTTAGACATGCAAGTCTTTTAGAAATAGATTATATAGAAATAAATAGTGATTAAATATAAGGAGTTATATTTTGGATACTAATAATGCTATGGGACGTTATAAAAAAATTGATATAGTGACGGCTTCACAAGATAAACTTATAGTTATGCTATATGATGGGGCTATTCTTTATTTAGAAAATGCTATTAAATCCATAGATAAAAAGCATGGCACAGAGGATGCTCATAATAATATTGTAAAGGCACAGGATATTATATATGAACTTTCTTCTTCATTAAATTTTGATGCGGGGGACATTGCTCATAGGCTTTCTTCTATTTATATATATATGAATAAAAGGCTTAGTGAGGCGAATATATCAAAAGAAAAGAAGCCAATTATTGAAATTATTGACCATTTGAAAGAATTGAGAGTGGCTTGGGCTTCTGTTGTAAGTAAGAATAGTGCTACAAATACTACTAATAACAAACCAAAAGATGGTACAAGTAAATTGGATGTTGTTGGTTAAATTTCTCAGAGGTTTTTTTAATTGTTTAATCTAAAATATATCTTTTTTATACTATGCATATTTGCTTTTTTCGGATGTTCCGAAAAGGAAGTAACTTTTTTAGAGTTTTCGGATGAAGACAAAGGCTATGAAAGGCTTTTAAAATATTACTATGTACAAGAAGTCGGCCCACCAAAGATGGTTGCTGATGGTATACTATTTACATTTGGTGAAGATTATGGGATTGTAGAATTGTCTGGTGATTTTATTGATTGGCAATATAGTATCCCTCTAATAAAAGGGCGATATGGTGTATATTATTATTTATACCAAAATCCAATAAAAGCAGGTCGATATCCCTATAAATATAGAGTTGATGGTTTATGGATAAATGATCCATTACAGACTAATATGATGTTTGATTCTCAAAATCAAGAGCTTAGCTATTTCACTATTGATGAAGATATAGAGTATTATAGATCAAATCCTCTTTATAATGATGATGGCACTCTAACGTTTTTTTATGAAAATGAACATGCTTTAGAGGTGAACTTTGCCTTGAATAAATATGGTTTTGATACTGATAGATATAGAATGGAAAAGGGCGATGATAATATATGGCGTATTACAGTATCATTAATGCCTGGGCCATATTACTATAATTTTATTGTAGATGGACAGTGGGAAGTAGACCCTATGAACTATAATATAGCAACAAGTGATAAGGATGTTAAGCATTCCTTTGTTACTATAAGGTAGTAGATATAGTTTTTATTTTTAAATGTTTTCTATAAAGGTTATAATTTCTTTTTTGAATTGTTCTTCTGTTTTTGCTTCGAGTAGAAGGACAACATGCATTGCAAAATGTGACACCTTTGCTAAAATAGACAAATGTTCTAAATATTGTCCAGATTGAGCCTTTGGTGTTAGAAACATTATCAGTAAATGAACGGGCTTATTATCGATAGAGTTGTAAGTGAGTCCTTTTTTTGATGTGGCAAATATAATCATCTCATCATTGATATCTTCTGTGTATGTATGAGGGAAGGCAACGCCATAACCTAAACCACTTGAACTAATCCCTTCTTTTTTGTAAATATTTGTTATTATATTATTTGTATCTAAGTTTATACCTTTTTTTTTCAAATCTAGCAATATTTCTTTTAATGCATCTTCTTTATTATTAGATTTTATATCTAGGTAAACATAAGCATTGTCAATATATTTTTTTATTGCCTTTAATTTTGACAAATTGATACCATCCTGAAATTTATATTGTTGTAGAAAATGATAAATCTATATATAATTTAAGTCAATAGGTTTAACATTTTTTAGTGATATAAAATATACAAATATGGATGTGAAATTATGAAAGACTTGGATGCTATGAAGGATAAATTACAGATTGATAATATTGATTTATTGGATAGAAAAAAATTATTCAATAAATTTGTAGAGGGTGGTGGGGAGGTTATTACAAATAAAAAATCTAGGCCTAAGAGGACAGTTCAAAAAAAAACAGATAGAGCTCTAGTAGAAAATGATAAATCAAAAGGGGGCTCTTTATTAAATAGAGATAACAATGAAGCCGTCCTTAAAACTAAAGATAATCCTGTAGTTATAAAAACACCAACAAAAAAAATCCAGATTCCTATAGGTAAAAAGTTTGACTTATGGTTTAATGCTTGGAAAAATAAGGTTATTACATTGTTTGGCTCTAAGGTTTCAAAGAAATTTTATAATTATGTAAATGGAAATATAACAAATATAATGTTAGAAAGTCAGAATTTATTAATTAATTCTTTATATCCACCAGCGATGAGTTCAGATGTGGCAAAGACAAATCATGAAACAATATTAAAAGCACTTACAAGCGATGAAGATTTGGAATTGATTCAAAGATATATTGATAATTATAATGAAGGTTCATATATAATATTTTTACGATTGTATGAGACAAATGGGAAGTATCTAAAAGCAAGTGATTATTTGGATGCTATTATATCCATAATAAAGCCATTATATATTACAAAAAATTATTCAAGTAGAATAAAAATTGCGGCAGAAAAATCTTTTCTAGCATATGCTAAATTGTATAAGATAGGCAACTCATCAATAAATAAACAAATTTCTACTTTTAAAAAAAATGTAGATACTATATATAATGTCTATTATAAAAAACTTTTTTCTCTTTTGGAATATGCATCTATTGATTCTTTGGAAAAGGATATTATCACGCTTCTTAATATTGGAGAAGAGGATGTTTTTGGTTATTATACTATAAAAAGAATAAGGGAAGAAGATTTAAAAAATAAAATGGTTGAAGAGGCTAAAAAAAATATTGGTAAAGAAAACCGCAACAAACATGATAAGATAGTAGATATAGGATTAAAATTAGTAAATAATATTGTGGATTATAAAAAAATAAAATCTAATATATCTAATTTTGATGACATGTGTTTTTTGGATGAGAGAGACAAAGTATTTAGAATTAAGGTTTTGTTTGATTTATTAGATAAAGAATATTCTATAGTATTTTTAGCAAAATATGTAAAATATAATATGCTTTTCGATGACCATCAAAAAATTGATTATTTAGGAGAATTTACTAATGCTACTATTTCAGTTTCTGATTTAAGAAATAGGCTTAATGAATATATTGCTGTTTCTAAAAATATAAGCGTTATAGAAAAGGATATGAATATAACAGATATTCGCAAGAGCAAGCTATTAAGAGATAAAAATTCTCAAAGGTCTATAGCATCTAAAAAATTAAGGGATTCATATTATTCGATTATATCATCATTAAAAATGTCTATGGACAAACTTATGCTTGATAAAAAAGAAAGAGAAAGAGTTATTGCAAATCCAGATGATGTATTAAAACTTGATTTGATTATGACAGGTGAAAATAAAAAATTATCGGGCTATACTGTTATACAGGCTTTGACAGAGACATTCTATTATGTCTCTGCTTTACATTATTTAATTACTCAAGGAGAATTGTCTGGTAATGGTATATTTGTAGATGATGATAATAACAATGATGATGAAGTGGATAGCATTAGCGAAGTAGTTGTTGATACAGATGATAGTAAAGAAGAAGCTAATGATGCCGCCCAACTTTTGGTTTATGATTCAACCAAAAATGAGGATAGCTAAAAAATAATTTGAATTATTATTTTACAGAAACTAGTCTTTTATCCATAGACATAATGGGTAGTTTAATTAAAACCTCTGTGCCAATATTTTGTTCACTTGATATTTCCATTGTGCCATTATGTGCCTCTATAATACGCATAACATTTGTGAGACCAAGCCCTGTGCCATTGTCTTTTGTTGTGAAATATGGTTCAAATACCTTTGATATATTTGATTTTTTTATGCCGTCTCCATCGTCTAATATATAAATAAATACATTAGAATTGTCTTTATGTAGATTTATTTTAATGTTTTTATTTTTTTTATCTTTCAAAGCATCTATTGAGTTTTGTATTATATTTATAAATGCTTGTTTAATATATTTTATATCGAGCATCATATTGATATGTTCTTCTTTAGAATTTATTTCTATTTTTATATTAGTTTCTTTTATTTCATGTTGTAAAAATGTTACTGTATTTGTCATGATTTTGCATATATCATGTTCTTCTAAGTTTAAGTTAATAGTGCGCACAGAAAATAAAAAAGAGTTTACAGTGTCTTCAAGCCTATTTATTTCTTCTTTTACAATAGAACAATATTGATGTAGCTCCTCGCTATTGTCTTTATCTATTTCTAATCTATTAAGTATTTTTTCTATGAGTTGTATATATATAGATATTGAACCAAGCGGGTTTTTTATTTCATGAGCTACACTTGCAACCACTGTTGTAAGCGATGCCAATTGTTCTACTCTTTTTAATTTTTGAGATTGTAGCCATAAATTAGTTATATCAAATATTAATATAAGTGAGCCCTCTATACGCCCTTCATGTCCAAGTGGCAGTATATTTATTTGCAAAATACGTCCACTGTTTTTATCTTGGAGTATAGTATTTTCTATGGTTGTTTTTGATTTGCTTAGTTCTACAATTATATATGCAAATGAATCAGAGCTTATACATTCATCCAAATTTTTGCCTTCAATATCTTGAGTTATATTTAGAAAAAACATTGCTTTTTTATTGAGGAAGAGTATCTGTTCTTCATTGTTTATAGCGATGACACCTTCTTCAAGATTCTCTGCTACTAATAGTTGTGTGTTATATAAATTGCTAAGCTGGGTGAAAACACGCTTTATCTCATCATGAGAAAGCCTGTCAAAGTTTTCAAGTATTTTTGTATAAAATTGTTGTTTACTTTTCATAGATTAGATTATAAACAATTTTTTCTCTTATTTCAATTTAATTAAAGATGTAGCTGTTTTAATTTGTTAATTAATTATATATACTAATAGTTAATTATGGATAATAGATATAATATAATTTATAATCATTATATAAAAAATATTGATAAAAATGGTTTAGAGGATTATCAAATACTCGATTGGGAATCTAAAGATGCACAAGAGGATAGGTTTAAAATATTTGTAGATAATTTTGGGCTATATATTAAAAATAAAAGTGTCTTAGATATAGGTTCTGGTCTTGGTAATTTTGCACAATACTTAGACAAATTAGATGAAAAAATAATATATACTGGAATTGATATACTTAAAGAAATGGTTGTTTTGTCGGCCAAGAAAAAATTTAAAAATATAGATGCTAATTTTTTTGATAGAGATATTTTTTATAAAGATAATATATGCAATGCTTCTTCTGATAAAAAATATAATTATATATATTCATCTGGAATATTTAATTTGGACATGGGTTGTAATTTGGATTTCTTGGATAATGCTATAAAAAAGTTTTTTGAATTAGCTGTCGATGGAATTTGTTTTAACTTGCTCGATAAAAAATCTGAAAATACATTTGGTCCAAAATATTTTTATTATGACAAAGATAACATTTTAAATAAAATAAAAAACACATACAGTAGTAGGCTAAAACATATTTCTATTGTAGATAGTTATTCGCAAAATGATTTTTCTATAGTTTGTTTTTTGAAATAATTTTTTTGTATATATAATCTACATTAAGAATCAACGAAAGAGAGAGGGGTATATTTATGTCTATTGCAAGAACATATATAGGTATATTTGGTAGAACAAATACAGGCAAGAGTTCACTTTTGAATAGATTGATAGGTCAAGATATTGCTATAGTATCAGAAGAAAAGGGCACTACAACAGACCCTGTAAAAAAAACAATTGAGCTCAATGGAATAGGAGCGAGTGTTTTAATTGACACGGCGGGTATTGATGATAACACGAGCCTTGGACAAAAAAGAATTGAAAAAACAAAGCATATTATAGAATCTATAGATATTGCTCTTGTCGTTATAACTGATAATATATATGGCGAATATGAGGGTGAGCTCATTTCTATATTTGATTATTATAAAATTCCATATCTGATTATTTATAATAAAATAGATTTATCAAAGCCAAAAGATGAAATTATAAAAAAGTATGGTAGTAAGTTAATTTATGTGAGTAGCAAAACGCATGAGGGAATAGACTCTCTGCTTGATAGATTGAAATTATTAAAACCAAAAGCTGAAAATTCACTTTTATATGATATTGTTAATAAAGGCGACACAGTGCTCTTAGTTGTTCCAGTCGATATATCCGCACCAGTTGGAAGACTGATATTGCCACAGGTTAATGTATTGAGAGAACTGCTAGATAACAACTCTATTGCTATTGTTATAAAAGAAACAGAGATAGAATTGTTCAAGAAAAAAAATATAGATGTAAACCTTATCATAACAGATAGCCAAGTTTTTGATATGGTTGCAAAAGCATTTGATGATAGCATTGCCCTAACAAGTTTTAGTATATTATTTGCAAGACAAAAGGGAGACATTTTTAGATATAAAGAAGGGGCATATAA
The DNA here is from genome assembly GCA_947040495.1 of uncultured Spirochaetia bacterium. Classification (GTDB taxonomy): domain Bacteria; phylum Spirochaetota; class Brachyspiria; order Brachyspirales; family Brachyspiraceae; genus CAMRBQ01. The sequence goes on along the minus strand of CAMRBQ010000006.1, from coordinate 41,263 downwards.
AATTGATAGACTACAAGATAATGACAATGTATTGATTTTAGAATCATGTACTCATAAACATACATGTGAAGATATAGGTCGGGTAAAAATTCCTAATATAATAAAAAAAAGAACAAATAAAAATATAGTTTTTGATTTTATTTCGGCTGATACTGCTATACCAAAAGATATTGAAAAATATAGCCTTATAATACAATGTGGCGGATGCATGAAAACTAGAACAGAGATAAATCATAGGTTGCAAGTAATATTGAATAGTAATATAAATATTACTAATTATGGTATGGTATTTGCCTATATTAATGGTATACTTGATAGGTCTATGAATATTTTTGATAAATAGATTTTTCTTTTTCTTTGCTTTAATACATATTTATATAGTAAAAATAAATTGATTATAATGTAAAATTAGTATATAGTATTCATTACTAATAAAATGGAGATATAATTAACAAATATGAATATAATAGCAGCTTTTATGCTACTAGGCATTTTAGTATTTATACATGAGTTGGGGCATTTTTTAGCCGGCGTTGCAATGAAAGTTCCTGTTGAAGTTTTTTCAATTGGTTTTGGGCCGACTATTTTAAAGAAGACAATACGAGATGTTCGTTTTCAAATAGCGGTACTTCCTTTTGGGGGATATTGTAAGTTTAAGGGTGAAAATGCTGATGATGCCAATAGTAAAGATGATGAAGATAATTTTATAAATATATCGCCTATCAAAAGAATATTTATATATTTCACAGGCCCGTTTTTTAATTATGTATTTGCCGTTTTTATATTTACTGCACTTTTTATGTTGCCAACAAAGCAAATAACATTTTTGCCAACAGTAGATGTGTATGAAAATGCTAGTTATATTGGTGGTGATGATACTCAATCATTTGCATATAAATATGGGATGCGAGCAGGTGACACAATAATATCTGTAAATGATAAGAGTGTAAAAACAGATAGAGATGTTATGCTTGCATTATCTGATATAAATACTATAGTTGATAATGATAATGTTAAATTTACTGTTTTAAGAAATGATAGAAATGTTGATATATTAATGCCATCGAAAGAGGTTATGGCTTTACTGAATAGTGCAAATGGTTCTTTGGGTTTTACATTTGGTCATTCGCTTACACTTGAAAATATAATTGATGATTCCCCCGCACAAGACATTGGTCTTGAAGAAGGCGATACCATACTTGCAATAAATGGTACAAATATATCATATGTATCAGAGTTTCGTCCATATGTTATGGATAATGCAAATACAAAAGCTACATTAACTATTCTAAGAAATGGTGAGCAAATAGATAGAGAGATAATGATTGGCGAAAATAATGGTATGGGCTCTATCGGTGTTATGTTTAAAATAGATGTGCTAGATGAAGAGATTATAGAAGGCTTGCCAATATTTAGTGCTGTAGGTAAATCTTTTGTTGAAACAAAAAATTATCTAGTTCAATATGTTAATGGACTTGGCTTATTATTTACTGGTAAACTTCCTATTAGAGAGAGTTTGGGAGGTCCTGTACGTATAATACAGATGACAGCTCAAATTGCAAAGAGTAGTATATATACCTTTTTACAATTAGGTGCTATAATAAGTTTGATATTGTTTTTTATGAATCTTTTGCCATTGCCTGTGGTTGATGGTGGGATGATTGTTGTTGCTTTGATTGAGATAATATCTAGGCGTAGAGTGAATAGAGCAATACTTTCTAAGATACAGATTGTTGGTGCTTCAATTTTAATAACATTGGCTATACTTATTACAGCTAATGATATAACATTCCTATTTAAATAGGAAAATAAATGAAAACGCAATATAATATAGATTTATTGTTTTTTCACATAAAACATAAGGGGAAAATGAGATGAGACTTCTTGTTTATGATTCTTCTCAACAGGTTAGAGAAGGCTTTATAATTACGCTTTTATCTTCTGGATATGAGGTTGTCGTAATAAAAGACAAAAGAGAGCTGTTGACATCCTTAGCAAAGAAACCTTTTTCTCTTGCTATTATAGAGGTTGATGAAACAGATAAAGAGATGCTTCAATTAATTAAAATATTAAGATCAGATGAGAAGTATGAAAATATAAAAATTATTGTGCATATATTAGATCCATCAAAACAATTTGTTATAGATATGTTGAAACTTGGTATTGTTGGTTATCTATTAAAACCTTTCAATGAGAAGGAGATAGTACAAAGACTACATACTATATTAGAAAAGGCAAATGTAGATATGCCTCAAAGAAAACATGTGCGTGTCAAACCTGCGCCTACAGAGGTTATAACAGTAGCTTTTCGTTCGCCTGTTACTCATAAGATAGTAAGTGGTAAGGCTACAGATATTTCTGTTGGTGGAGTGGCATTTACATTGACATCCACAGTAGAGGATAGTGAAATACAAATAAGGCAAATTGTTAATAATTTTCAGATGCAAATTGGTTCTGCAAGGGTATCTAGCTCCGCATTAGTTACTGCGAAGAAAGGTTCAGCATGTGCGGTTCTTTTTCATAAGATATCTGACTTTGACCTTAATGTACTTTGTAAATATATTTATGAGCGACTTACAAACACTATTTTACCAAAGTAGTATTATCTATAAAAAATTTGTTTTGTGTTATGATAAATGTTAGATACAACAAATATAATTTCTGATATTAGGGATAATAAGTTTTCTAAAGAGCATTTGTTATTCTTTCTAAATACAGACAATAAAAAGATAATCTCATCTCTATTTAATTTTGCCTACAATATAAAAAAGGAACATGTTGGGATAAATATATATTTACGTGCTTTGATAGAGATATCTAATATATGCGATAAAAATTGTTTGTATTGTGGTATAAGGCACGATAATAATATTAAAAGATATATTATAAATGATGATGATGTTTTAAATGCTGTAAAATTTGCCCATGATGAAGATATAGGTTCTATTGTTCTTCAGTCGGGAGAAATAGCAAATGATAGTTACACAAATAGAATTGTTAGACTGCTTGATAAAATAAAATCAAAATACCCTAATCTTGGTATTACTTTATCATTAGGGGAGCAAAGTTTTTCTACATACAAAAAATTTTTTGATGCTGGGGCTAAGCGTTATCTGCTCAGAATAGAAACATCTAATAGAGATTTATTTAAATATATACACACCAAATCTTGTGATGATTATGAAAAAAGGCTTGAATGTTTATATATGTTAAAAGAGATAGGTTATCATACTGGTAGTGGTTTTATGGTGGGGCTTCCAAATCAGAGCATGGAAAATATTGCCGATGATATAATATTTATGTTTAATTTTAATATTGATATGTTGGGTTTTGGTCCATTTATTCCACATAAAGATACCCCATTATATAAATTCAAGGGTAGTATAATAGATATTGATAGAAGGGTAGAACTTACATTAATTGTTACATCGCTCATGCGAATAATAATGAAAGATATAAACATAGCGGCAAGTACAGCACTTGAAACACTTGATGAGGATGGTAAAAAGCATGCTCTACTTTCTGGTGCAAATATTATAATGCCAAACGTAACAGATGACAGCTATCGTTACGGTTATAATTTATATGAAGGCAAAACAAAACATGTTACATATAAGAAAGCATTACAATCCATTGATAAAATAGCTTTATCTATAGGGGAATCTGTGGGCTATGGGCTACAAGGTGATTCGAAGCATTATGTCAAACGTGGTGGCAAAAAACACTGGCAATAAAAAATATATTACTACCAAGTTATAACAAATTCTGTATATGGATCACCTTTTGTTAGAGAATGAGTTTTTATAACATTTGCTGTTTTTGATCTTCTCATTATCACAATCCCTTCGATTGCTCCAAGCATACCATTTTCTGTAAATGCTGTCATGCTTGCCACATCTTTAACATGCAAAATGGCTCGGTTTTTTCTTAGTTTTACAACTTCAAATCTAGCAGCTGTATATATTTTTGAAAACATTTTATTTATCATATTGAAAAAGACTTGCTCGGGGACAATTTTTATTAGAATTTTTACTCCTAGAGGTATTGATTTTATTATATAATTTTTAGCCATTTCATATGTGCTTTTTTCATCTGATTTAAAAAATAAATCAGATATTGCAGTCTCTAATTTATATATAGTATCTAATGTGAAGTAGCTTTTTAATGCGATATTATCATAATTTTCAATAATAGAAGATACATCAGGTGGCAGTTGCTCTAGTAATTTTTCAAATGCTTCATCACCAAAATTATCCTTTACATATACAATTTCACTTAGTATAATATCGGCTCGAACTTTAAATGTCTTTTTTTCTTTTTCTATCATTTTTTCTTTTATAGTATTTAAGTCAGATACTTTATACTTGGATATCTGGTTTTCTAAATTAGTTACAGACGTGTCTGTCTTAATTACAAGTTCTTCTACGCTTAATGTAATGTCATTAATATTTTTAATCATAACATTTATATTACTTATTTCTGCTATGGCATCATCTGACATGTTTTTTAAATCATCCATAGATTCTGTAGTATTATTAGAAAATTCGCTTAAAATTTTTGTATCATTTTCGATGTTTTCAATTTGATTTAGAAGCACTTCATATGACCTTTTTATATCACTTGATGTGTTAGAAAGCAAATTACTTGAATTTTTAATAATGTTGAGAGATATTACAGTTCCACTACTGCTATCATTTAGAGAGCTCAGTATGTTATCAATTTGACCTATAGTTTTTGACATTTCCCAAAAATATTCACTTCTTTGTTTGAATTCATCTATGGTAGTATTTAGTCTTTTCGTTATACTTTTTAAAGATTCTTTTGCATTTTCTGCATGTTTATTTGACATAGAAGATAGTTTACGTATTTCTTCTGCCACAACAGCAAAGCCTTTTCCATGTTCGCCTGCATGGGCGGCTTCTATTGCAGCATTCATAGCTAGCATATTTGTTTGTTGTGCTATTTCTGTGATAGAGCTAACAAATTCTGTTATGGCTGTTATTGATTTTGTAAATTCATCTGCATTTTCATCCATCAGTTTTATATGTTCTTTATTACTATCATGTGTTTTATATTTACTTTCTGTTAATTCATTGGCATCCTTTACAACAGAGTCTACATTATTTATAAGTTGTCCTATATTATTTATTGCCTCAAGCATATCACCTACAGAGACTAATTGTGTATTTATCTTTTTTTGTAGGTTGCCGGTTTCATTTCTTATATTATTTAATGATTTAAGGTTCATATTAATATTTTCATTAATATGGTTATTATCATTGGTTGTATTATTTATATGAGCTTTTTGTGATGTGATATTTTCTATAAGCAAATGTATTTTATCTATCATATTTCTCAATGTGCTAGAAGCCTCATTCATTTGTATTCTTAGAGTACCACTTTGATCTTTGGATGTATTTAATGTATTCATAACATTATATATTAGACTTTGTATTGTATTATGGAATATATCACTCCATTTTACTATTTCATCAAGGTCATCATTTGTTTTTGTGCTTTTAAATTTGACTGATAAATCGCTATTACTTATGCTGTATTCAATATCATCAGCAACATTTCTTATAGACTTAAATAGTAAAGATATTAAAATATTGAGCACAACAATAACTAATGTTATAAATGCTAGAAATGTCATAATTACAAAAAGTAAAGTATTTTTGGCATATGCCATATATTCTGAAAAATAAGATTCTGGTGCTAAGAATATAAGCTTAGTATTTTCTATAATAGTAGTATCTAATGCATAAACTCTATATTCAATATCATCTAATATAATCTTTTCTTTGTATCTATCTACCATGCTTTTGTTAAATAAAATATTTTCTGGAATATTTTTTATTTTTTTCATTATTTTTGATTTATCAGAATGTAGTATAACTGTTTCTGTTGCTTCATTTATTAAAATAAATTTAAATGGCTGCTCTTGATTTACTGTAGATATATAATCATTGACTTTATTCATATCAATGTTCACAATAGTTATACCTATGATATTGTTTTGATTATTATAAATGGGTACAGATATTGTAATAGTGGGGATTATACTGTCTGTTAGAGGGTCGTAGAAATTATGTATATCTGATATAAAATAGAGTTCATCTCTTTTTTTTGTTCTATCCCATGTTTGTGGTATTGCTAATTTATAATATTGATTTGTTACATAGTTATTATTATAGTTGCTATTTAATAACATATTATCATCGTATTCAGCATAAGATGAGTATAGCCCTTCAATATTAGCGAATACGTCTGGTTCAAATAATATAGCGACACTATACATTATTTCTGAATCTTGCTTTGAATAAAAATTATTTAAATATCTTGGAATATTTTCTTTTATAGTTTGTTCAGATGCATTTTCATACAGGCTATACAGTATGGATGAAATTTCAGATAAAGATATAACAGTATTTATATTACTTTCTGTTTCTTTTTGCAACAGGTGTAAAGAATTCTTATTAGCACGCATAGCTTCTTTTTCTTTTACATTCTGCTGTTCTTGAGTTATAAGATAAATAGTAAAGATTACACCAGGAACAACTGTTACCAACATAACCAATATAATTACAATCATTATTCTTTTTTTTAGAGTCATATTATACTTTGCCTCATAAAGTTAAATGCTATATTGTTTTTTATAATAAATATATCATAATAATAATACATACATAATAATATATAATTTTAGCGATAAAACAAGATAGCTCTGTAATTATCGGTTGATTTTTGTAAAAAATATAATTGTTTTTATTTTTGTTTAATTGCATAATTATTCTAATATTTTAAGTAAAAAAGTTTATTTCAAACTAAGGTTGTTTTATTTATTTTTATTTTCCTATTTATTATTTTTAAATATAGTTTATATTATTAGAAATATATAAAATAGGATGTCATAAAATATGAAAAAAATATTACTGATATTAGGTCTTATCTCTGTTTTGTCTTGTTCTCCAAAAGAAGAGAAAGTTTCAAATAGTATCACTGTGATGATTCCCGATTGGGCTGTTCCAACTGAACAGATGTTAGCATCTTTTAGTGAGCAAACTGGAATAGAAGTTACTATAAATGTTGTTTCATGGGATGATATCCGTGATAAAATATCTATAGCTGCTATAGGCGGTAATGCTGCTGCTGATGTAGTTGAAGTTGATTGGTCATGGATTGGTGAATTTAATGCGGCTAATTGGCTTGAGCCTATAGATATTAGCCAAGAAGATAGAGATTTAATGCCTTCTATTGTACCATTTGTTGTAGATGGCAATGTTTATGCCCTTCCATATGCAAATGATTTCCGTCTTGCCTATTATAATAGAGTGCAATTTAAAAATGCGGGCATTAATAAAGAGCCTCAAACATGGGACGAAGTTTATCAGAATATGAAAACCATAAAAGAAAAAAATATTGTGAAATATCCTTTATCTATACCTTTGAGTGCAACAGAGCCTACAACTACAACATTAATATGGCTTGCTCTTTCAAAGTACGGTGTTGTTTTTAATGATGATAATACTTTAAACAAAGAGGCTATACTTGGGAGCTTAGAGTTTATAAATCATGCTGTAAATGTTGATAAACTAGTAGACCCTGCTAATACCACCTCATCGGGAATGGATGCTTATAGAAAAATCACATCAGGAGAGGCTAGTTTTATTGTAGGGCCTACTTCTTTTGTCAGTAGGATAAATGATCCAAAAGAAACTAGCGTATTAGGTCAGATTGATGCAATATTGCTACCCGGTGCTAATGCCCCATCTGAAAAAACATTTGCTTTGCCTGAGGGGCTTGGTGTTTTAAAAATGAGTAAGAATAAAGAGTCTTCGATGGAATTTGTAAAATGGTTTAATTCTCCTAAGATACAAAAAGAATTAAATTATGCACAAAATACTATGCCAACAAGAACTACCATACTTGAAGAGATTATTGATGCAGGTAAACTTAAAAATCCAGGTGCATTACTTGAAGAGTCTAAGAGAATAGTATCTGTCTTTCCAAATGGTGTCCCTGTATATTATGCTGTTATGAGTACCCATATCTTTAATACTATAAGTGAAATGGTTTTGGGAGTGAAAACACCTCAAGAGGCATTTGATTATATGGATAGTGTTGTAAATAAACTTATAAAAGAAAATTAATAATTTGTATATATTATAAATTTAATGGTGGCTATATAATAATGATTATAGAAATAGCAATAAATAGATGAAAAAAATATTTTATTTTAATAGAAGCAAAAAATTTAGAGAGACTATTTTAGCTTATTGTTTAATGCTCCCTTCTGTAACTGTTATGGTTATGTTGGTTATGATACCAGTTTTAACTACTTTTTTATATAGCCTAAAAAAAATGAAGCTTACAAATTTAAGTAATGCTTCATTTATTGGGCTAGATAATTATAAGAATATACTTGCTTCTGAAAGTTTTTGGTATTCACTACAAAATTCTATGTCTATTATGGTTTTAGTTGTACTGTTTTGTTGTGTATGCTCTATAATTATGGCATTGATGTTTAATGTTAATGTCAAAATAAATAATATATTAATAGGTATAGCAATAATACCATGGGCATTACCCCCTATTGTTAATGGCATATTATGGCGATGGATGTTTCACCCAGGCTTTGGCTTTGTCAATAAAGTTTTAATAAATATTGGTATTATAGATGAGCCTATTAATTGGCTTTCTAGTAGGCTCTATTTAATAATTATTTTGTCTATTATGATAGCATGGAGAAGTGTGCCGCTTGGTACTATTATATTACTTTCATCTATCAAGGCTATACCAGAGAGTATATATGAGGCTGCAAGTATTGATGGGGCGGGTGTTTTTCAATCATTTTTCAGAATGACATTGCCCCTGCTTATTTCTTCATTAGCAATAGTATCTACATTTACCTCAATCACAGCTATAAATGTTTTTGATGAGGTTGTTTCATTATCTGGCTATAGTAATATTGCCAAAACATTACTACTTGAAGATTATATGATAACATTTACATTTTTAGATTTTGGACTTGGTAGTGCATTTACATATATTATAATTTTAATATCAACTATATTTGCTGTTATTTATATTAAAGCATTATCTAAAAAGGTACATTATATATGAAAATAAAAAAATATAGTAAGCCTTCGATATTATATTATATTTGTTTGTTGTTTTTTATTACAGCAATATTGATACCTTTTGTATGGGGTTTTATAGTAAGTATAACACCAGAATATGAGATGTTTAAGAATACAAAAAAGTTTTTGCCAACAACTATTATATTTGATAATTATAAATCGCTACTTGATTTTAGTAGTAGAGATTCTAAGATATTTTTTAATGGTATAAGTAATTCATTAAAGACATCTGTCATTACAATTTTTCTTACATTACCACTTGCATCATTCTTTGCTTATGCTATATCAAAGGTTCCATTTCGGGGCAAAAGATTTATAAAATTTATATTATTTAGTACAATGGCGATACCAGTGCTTGCAACAATTATACCATTATATAAAATATTTGCGTCATTAAGGGTGCTCGATAATTTCTTTTTTCTTTCACTTGTATATGTAACAAGCTTTTTGCCAATGAACACATGGATAATGTCAAACTTTTTTGATACCATACCCAAAGAAATAGAGGATGCTGCATTCATAGATGGTTGTAGTAAGCTATGTACATTTTTTAAGATAATACTGCCACTTTCTTTGCCTTCTATATTTGCATCATTACTTTTAGTATTTCTCATGACATGGAGCCAATTTCAAATACCATTAATACTTGCAAGCTCATATGAGACAAAACCGATATCTATAGTGGTTTCAGAGTTTGTATCAAAGGATAGTATAAAATATGGCATCACAACTGCGGCAGGGCTTTTAGCTGTAGTTCCTGCTATATTTATATCTATATTTTTCCATAGATTTTTAATGCATGGTTTATCGAGTGCATCAAAGGGCAAGTAATGGTTTTATCTTTTATGTGCTCTTTTTTTGAAAAAGTTCATTAGAGATTTTGTATAATCACCTTCTGTTGATATTTCTAAAGTATCGATATTATGACGCCTTAGAAAAGATATTTTATCATCCATATACTTTTTTATTTTATTATTATATTTATTTCGTATCTGTTTATTTGAAGTATCTATATACATACTTTCATTTGTTTCTGGGTCGACAATAGAAATGATACCCATATCATCTATATATTTTTCTCTCTTATCGCCAACTATACAAGCGATGACATCATGCCTTTTTGAAGCGATTTCAATTTCTCTCTTTGGCATATCAGAGAAAAAATCTGTTATTAAAATTAGAATTGAATGACGCTTTTGTATTTTGTTAAAATATAGTAGTGAATTTGCAATATCTGTTTTTTTGCTATGTGGTTTATATTCTAGAATTTCTTTTATAATGCGGAGTATATGGTTACGCCCTTTTCTTGGTGGTACAAATCTTTCTATTCCATCGGTGAAAAGAATAAGCCCAACTTTATCATTATTTTTGACAGCCGAAAAAGCAAATGATGCGGTGAGTTCAACAATAATATCTTTTTTTAATTTATTTACACTAGAATAATTATTTGATTCCGATATATCTGCCATAATAAATACGGTAAGTTCTCTCTCTTCTTTGAAGCATTTGATAAAAGGTCTGCCATATCTTGCAGTGACTTTCCAATCCATAGCCCTTATATCATCGAATACACTATATTCTCTAACTTCATCAAACTCCATTCCACGACCTTTGAACATGGAATGATATTCGCCTACAAAATAATTATTTACAATACGAGATGTTTTTATCTCTATTTTTTTTATAGATTTTAATAAATCTTTTGATTTTTTTGATGTACTATTATTTTCCATAAATATAATTATAGATTATTTTTTTATAATTACTACCTATACATCTAACCAATATCGTTTATATTGAATGTTGTTTTCATCTGTAGATATATTTTCTAGTATTCCACCAAGGCTTTCTATTGTTTTAGCAGAGGCTATATTACTAGCATGGCAAGTGATTAATACAGTTGTAAGCCCTAATTCTTTTAATATTGGGAAAGACATTTTTACCATAGATTTTGCATATCCACATTTACGCTTAGATGGTTTTATCCCATAACCAATATGGCCACCAAAATCGAATAGGTATTTATTTAGACTATGCCGAATGCTTATGGCACCTATGATTTCATCATCTAAAGTTAAAAATAATGTCGTTGCATTGACAAATCCAGAAGGGGCATTTGTTTCCATGTTCTTTGTATATGCAACAAACTCAGAATATTTTTTCCCATCTAACAGTGCTGAAACAGGAATTATTTTTTCATTATATTTTTTCCATTCATCGATAAAGCATAGATAAGATTTTTCCATATCCAGTCTGATTTTTTCAAGTTTTAGTTTCATAATACTCATCGTATTTAATTTATAAAATTAGTAGTCTATTCAAATTACCCTACTGATTAAGTCCTTTATTTATGATATTATTAAATTATAGATTATTTTTTTATAATTACTATCTAGTTCATTGCAATTTTAGCATTAAAAATTATACTACTACGGTCTGATTTTATAGTTAAGGTGGAATAATAATAATGGTTTTTGATTATAAAGGAATAACAACCCAAAATAAAAATATGATATTTTTTGCAGGTCCTTGTGTTATAGAAAGTAGAGATATTGCATTCCTTATAGCTAGAAAGTTAAAAAGTATTAGCGATGAACTTAATATACAATTAGTATTTAAGGGTAGCTATGATAAAGCAAATAGAACTTCGCTCGATTCGTTTCGTGGTATTGGGATGAAAGAATCATTACAGATACTCAAAGATATTGGTGAGGAAACAGGGCTACTTGTGCTAACAGATGTGCATACGCCAAATGAAGTAGAGATGGTTTCGCAATATGTTGATATACTTCAAGTGCCGGCTTTTCTATGTCGTCAAACAGATATGCTCACAACAGTACAAGATTCGAATCTTGCGATGCTTGTCAAAAAAGGTCAATTTATAAGTGGCTATGATACAGAGTTTATAGCAAACAAATGTAGTAAAGCAATAGAAGAAAAAAGATTTTTATTATGTGAAAGAGGGACGATGTTTGGCTATGGTAATCTTGTAGTAGACATGAGAAACTTAGAGATAATGAAAAGATTTGCCCCTGTGATTTATGATGCAACACATTCGCTACAGATGCCTTCGGTAGCTGGTGGAGTAAGTGGTGGCAGTAGAGAGTTTATACCATCCTTGCTTCGAGCGACTACTGCTCTCGGTGTAGATGGAATATTTATGGAGGTGCATCCGAATCCAAAAGAAAGCAAGTCAGATTCGGCGACCATCTTTCCATTAGATAAAGTTGAATCTATGTTAGAAAATGTTTTAGCTTTACATAAAGTGGCTTCTTCTTTGGAAGATATTAGTATTGAAAATTAGTATTAAGTTATAGGGGAGTATGTGATTTTATGGATGAAGATAATAAAAAGCAAGGTATAGTAAGTCACTTTACAGATAGAATCCATGTATATGGTGAGGTATTGGTATTTTTAGTTATAACTATATTTTTTGCTTTACTTGCTTATAGTGTCAAGGAGAGCCTCTCACCAATAATTTTATTTATAATTTTAATAGTGCTTCTGCTACCATTTTGGAAATATTCATGGGGTAGGGTATTCTTAGGGCTAACATTAACATTTTTTATTATATGGGTTGTTCAAAAGTCTGGTTATTTAATTGTCCCCTTTATCGTTGCAATACTTGTTGCCTATTTATTTGACCCTTTGGTTACTAAATTATCTAGACGTATGCCAAGAGCTGTTGTAGCTGTGTTAATATTTTTGCCATTTTTGACAATTATGACACTTTTTATTATATTAGTATTGCCTGCGATTATTAGAGAAACACAAGGTCTTATATCGACTATGCCTGACTATATTAATAGGTTATTAGATGATATTATTGTATTAATAGAAAATATTGAAATTGTATTAAAATCTATATTGCCTGAAACTATAGAAATTGATTTTATAAAAAATAAATCTAGTATGGCAAATTATATCATGGAAGAAAATAGTATATTTCTTAAATTCTTATCTCCATATTCAAATTTTAAAACTCCAAATATTACTACAATATTTAGCGTAGTATTCTCTTATCTTTTTATAATGCCTCTTTTGACATTTTATTTTATGATTGATATAAATAATATCAGAAGGCGTTTTGTTAATCTTTTGCCTATTCGCTGGCAAACAACAGTACAAGAGATATTACTTAGCTCTAGTAAACTTATAAATAATTATTTACGTGGCATGCTTATATTATCGACTACTTTGTTTTTGATTTTTTTCATCATGCTCTCTATTGCATCAGCAAAATATGCATTACTGCTTGCTTTTATTCGGGGGCTATTTAATATTGTGCCATTTGTAGGTCCATTTGTTGCTTATTTGATAGCATTGGTGGTGGGCTCTGCTACGGAGGTTGTATGGTGGCATGGGATTATAAAAATGAGTATAATCTATGGCATTGGGCAGATTCTTGATACAGGCGTATGTGCCCCCAATATAATAGGCGACAATGTAAAGATGGGTCCTATTACTGTTATGTTTGCAACTATCATTGGAGGTGTTATGTTTGGGTTTATTGGAATACTTGTGGCTGTACCGCTTGTTGGTATTGTAACTATAATTATCAAGAGGTATGTAGGTCGCTATTATGATTCTAATTTTTATCAAAGAAGATAGATATGGAATATAAAAATCAAGGGCTATTATGAGTATAACTATTTTAGAAATTTTATTGCCATTTATCATATTTTTTATAGGCACTATATTTATAACTATTGTAATTGTATTTTTACCATTTATGATAGGCAAAAAAATGCCCCCTTCATATAGTATAAAAGAATCGCTAGATATACAATTGCCTAGAGAATATTTATATAATTTACTTGTAGATTACAAAAATTATACATCGTGGAAACCATATTTAAAAAGTGTAGAAGTTTCTATAAATAAAGAGGGAAAAACAACTTGGGTAGAATTTCATAAAAAATGGAAAATAAAAAATACATTTATTGAAACAAAAAAAATAGAAAATTCTCTTTTAATATTTTCGAATCTAACAGAGGAATATGCAAGCGTCTGTAGTTTTGAAATAGAAGAAAAAGATGAGCAACATTGTAAATTAAATATAAAAGAAACGCTATATTTGACACATCCATATCTACGTTTTTTTTCTAGACTTTTATTAAACAAAAAAAAGTCAATTAAAAATATATTACATCTATTAAAAAAGGCAGCACAAAGGATAAATAATGCTTAAATTTGAACCTATAACATTAGAAAAACAAAAAAAATATTTAAAATATTTTGATATGATGCCCGAGAAATCGGCTGATTATACTTTCATTAATTTGTTTGGATTAAAAGATATATATTCATTAAAATGGGCTTTCACAGATGAGCTTGTTTGGATTGAGCAGCTATCTCCGTATAAAATTTTATGGTCACCTGTGGGTAACTGGGATAAGCTAGATTGTATTTCAAATTGCTTATGCGAATCTGATACAAAATCTATAATACGTATACCAAAAATGCTTGCAATGGAATTAGAAAAAAATAAAGATATATCTATAACTGAAATGCGTGATGAATGGGAATATGTATATGATAGAGAGGCATTGGTTAATCTAAGTGGCAAAAAATATCATAAAAAGAAAAATCTTTGTAATCAATTTGATAATCTTTATAATGCAGAGTATCATCGTATAGATATTTCTTGGATAGATAGGCTTAGAGAATTTGAGATTAAATGGTATGAAAATGAGATGAAAAATACACCAGAACATGATAAAGATGAAGAATCATTTGATAGCAAAAAAATTATCAGCCATGAGGTTAGAGCTGAGGCTGACATGGTGATGATAAATACCATTTTTGACAATTGGCAGGATATTATTGGTATACAAGGTGGGCTTCTAACTGTTGATGATAAAGTTGTTGCCTATACAGTCGCATGCGGCACTATGGGCGATACATTTGTCGTACATACGGAGAGGGCGGATAGAGAGCATAAAGGAGCATATCAAGCAATAAATAGGACGTTTTTGAGAAATGATGGCGGACAATATAATTTTATAAATAGAGAACAGGATGTTGGTGATGAGGGTTTACGTAAGGCAAAGATGTCTTATAATCCAATAAAGTTTATAGAAAAATATAGTGCTTACTGTAATTTAAAATAAAATAATTATTATACGATATTATTTATGGAGTGGGTTATGAAAAAAATTATTTTTAGTTTTGGTTGCAATATGTATGTTTACTTTATCTGCTTGTGGGGAAAGTAATAAATCTTCAGGAATTTATGAGATGACAGGATTAATTGATAATAAATATCCTGTAACAATGTCTTTGACTATTAATAAAGATGGCAGAGCGACTGGTAGTTATTATTATGATAAGAATAAAAAAGATATTATAATAAATTCTAGTAGTAAAATGCCTCTTATATTAGAAGAGAGTGTTGATGGTGAGCTAATGGGCAAATTTATTGGGACTTTTGATAAAGAAAATATAGTTTTTACAGGTGCTTGGAGAGACCCAAAATCAAAAAAATATATGTCATTTAATCTTACTCAAAAAGCAACTACAGGAAAAGTTAGTAATACAAAAGATGATATATCATTAGAAAAACTTGCGGGTACTTTTGAAAATGAATATGGTACTGAAGTGGAACTAATATTGAAAGGTAGAGCACAGATGTATATTAATGGTATGGTCGTTACATCTACTGGTAATATTGGTAAATTGGATGATTTTGTGATTGGCTATAATAATGGTGAGCTTATTTATAAAAATAATGAGAGCGATTATAAACTAGCAGTAAAAATTTTGAATAAAAATACTATTGAAATTGAAGAAACAAATCCACAGATAATGCATGGAATGGGGGCTGGTTTTGATGGTATTTATAAAAAATTGAAGTAAAGTAAAGTTGTAAGGTATTATTAGTTATAAAATATTGACAAATATATTTTATATTGTACTATAAGTATGCTTATTATAAGTGTACTTATTATGTAGGAGGTGTAAAATGTTTAATTTTGAACATAGCATTAATGGAGATATTGACTTGGAAAAAGCATGGGCTTTATATTCTAATGTTTCTCGTTGGACGGAATGGGATAAAGAACTTGAGAGCGTTACAATAGAAGAGCAGTTTGTCAAAGGTAGTGTTGGTATAATGAATATGAAGAATGGTCAATCTTTACCTTTTGTCTTAGATAGTGTCGTGCCGATGGTTGAATTTAGTACTGTTTCAAATCTTGGTGCCATTGTTGTCACATTTAAACATATACTCACATCTAAAACTATTAAGCATACAGTTAATATTGTTGGAGATGATGATAAACAAGTAGAAGGGCTAGGGCAAGCAATAACAATGCATATTGCTGAAAATATGAATACATTACTTTGCTTATCAAGAAAATAGCATGAAATATTCTGAACATAAATCTCCTGAAGAAAGCATAGGGCTTGTATTTTGGCAAGTGTCGACCCTTTGGCAAAGAGCGATTAAAGACGCACTTCGTAAATATAATCTTACACATACACAATATGTTATTTTGGCTGTGCTAGAAGAATTGCAGCAAATGGACGAAAAGATTACACAGAAAAAAATTTCAGACTTTTCTATGATTGATATTATGACTATATCATCTACTTTGAAGCTACTTGAAAAAAAAGGGCTAACAAAAAAAACACCTCAAGAAAATGACATAAGGGCTAATCAAATCAGCAATATGAAAGCAGGGACTAATTTACTTAAAAAAGCAATCAAAGCGGTTGAGGCTGTTGATAAACAATTTTTCTTTGATGATAGCAAAAGTCATAAAACATTTCAAACTTTATTATCGAAGTTAAAAGAAAATAATACTAGTAAAATATAATTGTATTTTATATTTGTTAAATATATGAAATAATGCTTAAAAATGTGGAAATATATGGTGAAAAATAGCAAGAATATCCTATAAAATAAAGTTTAATTTATAAAAAGGATTATATAAAGTGCAATTGAATTTAAATGATGGGGTTAAATTAGCTTGATAATTTTCTAAAATATGTTAATCTTGAAGCGGTATAAAGTTGAAATAATTATAATATTTATAAGGATATTTACATAATGAATAAAATTATAGCGAAAGAACAATGGTCAGAAAAAGTATTTATGCTTTGGGTAGAAGCCCCTATGATAGCTCAAAAACGTAAACCTGGTAACTTTGTTATTATAAGGTTGTATGAAGGTGGCGAAAGAGTACCACTAACAATAGCAGATGCTGATATAGAGAAAGGTGCTATAATGCTTGTAGTTCAGGCGATTGGTAAATCTACAATTAAACTTTCAGAGATGAAAGTAGGTGATAGCATTTTAGATGTTGTTGGACCGCTTGGTAAACCTACTGAAATACATAAAGAAGATGGTCTTATTTTATGTGTATGTGGTGGAATAGGTGTGGCACCTATGCATCCTATAGCAGAAGGTCATTTTAAGGCTGGCAATAAAGTTATTACAATAATCGGTGCACGTTCAAAAGATTTAATTTCTATGGAAAAAGAAATGGGAAAAATATCTGAAGAAGTGATAACATGTACAGATGATGGTAGTTATGGTGAAAAAGGGCTTGTTACAGACATGATTACTAAAATATATGAAAGAGGGGATAAAATAAGCGAGGTTATCGCTATTGGTCCTGCTATTATGATGAAATTTGTTGCTTTGCTTACAAAAAAGTACAATCTTAAAACTACTGTAAGCTTAAACCCTATTATGATAGATGGTACTGGTATGTGTGGTGGATGTAGGGTGCTTGTTGGTGGCGAAACGAAGTTTGCATGTGTTGATGGTCCTGAATTTGACGGACATCTTATAGACTTTGATTTACTTATGCAGCGTCAGGCTACATATAAAAACCATGAATGTAAAGTTGTGGAGAGCATGTAAAACAAAATAGTTTATTATGGATTTAATTTTTTCAAATGTTTCAATATTAAATGTTGGAATGACAACTGTATGGGTAGGGCTATTGGCTTGTTCTATAACAATGCTTGCTGTTATTATAGAGAGGTTTATCTACTTTCAGCGTTTAAATAATAAAGAGAAGGCATTTGTTGAAAAAATTTCTGATTTTATAGCTAAGGGTACTATAAGTGAAGCTATAGGCTTTTGTGATGGCATAAATAGTCCACTTTCAAATATAATAAAAACAGGGCTTGCATCTGAACTCAATATACATGATAAAATGCTTGCCCAGGCAAATAGAGAGATAGTTAATATAGAAAGGTTTGTTAGTATATTATCAACTATATCGACTGTATCACCTTTACTTGGATTATTAGGTACAATATTTGGTATGATTGAGGCATTTGCTGTTATAGCACTTCAAGGTACTGGGCAGAGTGAGGCTTTGGCAAATGGTATATCAAATGCTTTACTTACAACAGCAGCGGGGCTTATAGTGGCTATTCCTTCTGTTATAATGTACAATTATTTTGTAAACAAGGCGAATGCACGTATATCGTATATGGAAAATGTTAGTAATGATATTGCCGAAAATATTATTAAAGTGAAACAATTTTAGTAGGTTTTTGTTATTTTTAATAGGAACTATGATTTAAAAAATCATAGTTATTTGGGTGTTTGTCATGACTTTGATAATTTCTCTTGTATTATTTGCCCTCTTATTAATAGTTGGGTTAATTGTAGTATCTAGAGTTTTTTTTAATTCTAAAAAGTATATATTAACTAAAGCATCAGAGTATGAATATAGTGCAAAATACAAAAGTGCTATTAAAGAATATAAAAAATTAATAAATCAAGGCTATTCTCAAGTTGGAGATATAAACATCTGGCAAAAACTTGGCAGTTTATATGAGATAAATGGCGATTTATATGAAGCAAGAGAATATTATCAAAAACTTATTGGCTATCATGCGGAAAATATCGGCTTGTTCGATTTAGATGTATTAAAAAAATGTGCGGACCTTAGTGTATCGCTGAAAGACAATGAAAATGTATTACGTTATTCTTCTCGTATACTTTTGCTCGATAAAAAAAATAAATATGCTATCAGAAATATTGGTTTAACACTTTTAAAAGAATCTATGTTTAAAGATGCTTTAAGTTATCTTGAAAGGATAGCACATTCCAAGCATTTTAAGAAAGATGTAGAGCTATTAAATGCGACTTATCTATGTTATCATAATGATAAAAGATATACGCTTGCCATAGAATATTTAAAAAAAGTATTAGATGCGATAGATAGTAGTTCTCCCAAATACATTGATACAGAAATTATGCTTATACATGAATATATTTTGGCAGGGATGTATCAGCAAGCATTGGATTTTATTTTACTTTTTAAAAGCAATAAAACTGATAATAAAAATTTTTTAAAATTTTTGAGGATGCATCTATTTATACTTCATAAACTTAATCTTAAAAATGAAATATATAAAGAATTTGATAAATTAAAAAATGTCATAAATACAAAAAAAAATTCAGCAATTTTATATTTAGATATGGCTGTATATTCATATTTTCATGATGAGATAAAAAAAGCAATGGAGTATATTGAAAGTGTTACTTTAGAATCTTTACATGATATTAATATTGAAAAGATGAAAGAGTATCTTAGAGTTCTTAATTCTGTACTTGCTAAGCATAATAAAGATCAGGTTTCTTCTTTGCAAAAAATGATAAAAAATATTGAAAATGAATATATTGATAGAGAACTATCTAGACTTTGGAATAAAAATTTATATATATGGCAAGATAGTATAATAAATGAAAATTTATCAGATTCACTATTTGAGGTAGAGCAGACATGTAATACTAAAAATATTTTCTTAGAGGAAGCAGAAAATTCTAGTACGACTAAAAATAATGATAAGTATTATCATCAAAATAATAAACAAAAAGATAAATCACTTGATATCGATAAAATATATTCTTTAAAGCATGATAAATTTGAAGAAGTATGCAAAAATATTATACAGAAAAAATTAAAATATAATATAATAGAAGAAGCTAAGATAGATGATAATGCTACATCAAACAAAAATGATCTAAATTTTATTACAAGGTCGATGATGAAATTTAATAGAGATAAAACTTTAATATCCTTTAGAAGATGGAATACAGATATTATTGGAGAAATAGCCCTTTATGACTTTGTATCTCTAATGAATCAAAATGATGCACAATATGGTATTCTTTTTGTACCTGTAGATATGAGCCAATCAGCAAAATCATATATAAGACGTGATAATAGAATAACAGTATTTTCTAAAAGTCAATTTAATGAATATCTAGCTGATGAAGAAGTTTAGTTTTTGATAATCTATATTTCACTATTAGATTTACAACCTTGCTATAACTTTTCACTCCATCGCTTTGTGCATTGGCTTTCAAATATGTATCATTAACTTCTGTTGCAACAGTGGAAACTGGGCCATCGTATACTCGCCAAAAATTCGATATATATTTAATATCATCAATAACTTTTTTATCAATATTTTTCACAATAGAATTATACAATATTCCTTTATCTAGTGAACTAAGACAATACATTAAAGCCCCAAGTGCTGCTGAATATTGTATATCTAGATCTTTGCTATTATAGTTTGCAACATATGCTATAAAATTTGCTTCATCCTCATAGGCAATACCTCTTTGATGAGCCATTTCATGCGATACAGTAAATGCTAATGTATATGAAGGTGTTGGATAATTGATATTAGCCTCGCCTGTAAATGGGCTATATATACCCGATATTTGCATATATAAAAATAATTTTGATATAAAAATGGGCTTTGGATTTGAATAAAAGAAGCCTTTTAAAAAACTGAATTCATTATAGACTGATTCAAAATTTGAATTCATAGATTTAAATATAGAAATAAATAAATTCATGTTATGTATTTGAGTATCATTTTTTATATTACTTTTTAGACTATTAGCCTCTGCTATAAGCATATTAACAACAATAGCAACATTTTCATCGTTCATTTCGGCATCGTCTAAATATGATGCCAAAGGTACTCTGTAATAATTAAGCCCCCATAGCAGCATAAAACTAATATAAATAAATAGAAGAAAACACATTAGTTTATAAAGTGAAGAACCTAAAAAACCTAATATAAATACTTTATGTTTAAGTTTTTTTAGTTTTAATATAAATAGTATTATATAAATAAAAATAAATAAAATAAAAATGAATAAAAATATTTCAGATAAAGAGAGAGGTATTAAACTTGATATACGATTAAGAACAGCGCTTATGTATTTGAATAAAAATCTAGAATAGTATGTCTCTACAGCATTTTCATACATACTAAATATATTTATAAGCACATAGAGAATAATAAGTACGATTAGATGATTTAAAGAATGCTTAGAAAATCCACGCATAAAAAAATTCAAATTTCGTTTGATGTTATTCATATTATAAAGACTATATCACTTGTATTTAATTTCATCAATAATAACATAAAATAGAAAAATATCATTTATTTTTTGGAAAAAAA
The DNA here is from genome assembly GCA_947040495.1 of uncultured Spirochaetia bacterium. Classification (GTDB taxonomy): domain Bacteria; phylum Spirochaetota; class Brachyspiria; order Brachyspirales; family Brachyspiraceae; genus CAMRBQ01. Next base: position 19,664 of record CAMRBQ010000006.1, on the reverse strand, counting down.
CTACTGTGCATAATAATATAATAGCTATAGATAAAAAATTATAATTTGTTATAATTATAAAATACTTAGAAAAATTAAATAGGATTTTATGATATGTCAAGACCAATAACACAATCTGGATATGAGAATGCTTTAATAAAACTTGCTGAATTAAAAAAAGAGTTTGAAAAATTACCAGCAATTATAGCAGAGGCAAGAGAGAAGGGGGACTTAAAAGAAAATGCCGAGTATCATGCTGCAAAAGAGAGGCAAGGTATGCTTCAAGCTTCTATTTCAAAATTTGAATCAGACATCGCAGGCTCTGAAATTATTGACCCCGCAACATTACCAGAAAATACAGTTACATTTGGAAAAAAAGTTACTGTCAATGATAAAACTTCGGGGAAAACAACATCATATAAAATATTAGGTGACCTTGAGTCTGATATAAATCAAGGAATAATATCTATCACAACACCAATTGCCCGTGGACTTGTAGGCAAAACTGTAGGCGATACTGTTACAATAAAAGTACCAGCTGGTGATAAAATCTTAGAAATAATTGCTATAGAATTAGGTTAAATATTATTTTTTAATTTTATTAAATCCACTTAGCATATTATCCATAGCCACTTCTATAAAATGCCTTGAAGTAGCAAGGTTGAGCCGCATGAATGATTTGCCTGTTTCGCCAAATGCTATACCATCATCAAGAGATAGATTGCATTTGTTGGTATAAAATATTTTTAGATTGGAAACACTCATGTTAAACTCTTTCATAAGTGTTATGTTGTCAAGGAATAAAAGATAGCTCCCTTCTAGTGGGACCGGTTTTATATAGTCTTTTAATATACTATTTTCCAAATAATTTTTCACATAAAGATAGTTATTCCAAATATATTCGACAACTTCGTCGAGCCAATATTCACATTTTGAATATGCTGTAGAGCATGCTATAAGCGATAAAATATTTGTATTAACACAAAACCTTTCACATTCAAATGCAAAAGCATTACGTATTTTTTCATTTTTAATTATAATATTTGATATTTTTAAGCCGGCCAGATTAAATGTTTTTGAAGGAGCATTCATCGATATTGTATGTTCGCTATATTTTTCTATAGAAGCGAGTGGTATATATTTTTTTGATTTATCAACGATAATATCGCAATGTATATCATCACATATTATTTTAACATTATTTTCTATTAGAATATCAGCAAGTTTGCTCATCTCTTCAATAGAATATAATCTACCTGTAGGATTTTGTGGATTGCCTATCAATGCAACTGTAGTATTTTTATCAGATGCTTTTTTTGCTATATCTTCATAATCGATAGTAAATGAAAGAGTATCTTCATTATAGAGCAGGTTGCTTTCTACAACTTGGCATCCTTGCATTTTGATAGCATTAAACATAGGATAATATGTTGGCGTAAGTAAAATAACATTTTCGCCTTGTTTGGCAAGCGAGGCTATGGCACAACTGAAGCCTTGAACCAAGCCTTGTGTAAATGAGATCCATTCTTTTTTTATATTCCAATTATATCTTTTTTGACACCAGTCGATAACAATCTGATGATATCCATCAAATGTAAAGTAGCCATAAGAGTTATAGGTTTTTATATATTCAATAATAGCCTTGCCTATATCTTCTGCTGCTTCAAAATCCATATCAGCAACCCACATGGGTATTTGATTTTCTTTTAGGGCATTGCCATCAAAACCATAATTCCATTTTACACTATTAGTTTCGTTTTTTCTTCTTTCAACTATTTTATCAAAATTAACTTTACACATTATTTTTTGTCCGTATAATTTAATTTAAAAACATTACAAACTTACATTAAGTATCTTAGTATCTTTTTTACATAATCTTGTGTTTCTTCTATGTTTGGAACGCCTTTTGCATTATCAACAGCATTAGGGCCTGCATTATATGCAGCCAAAGCGAGGTCTACACGCCCATTATATTTTGATAGCATATCAGAGAGATATTTTGTTCCACCAAATACATTAGTTTTTGCATCAGTTAGCGTTTCTAATGGTATTCCAAGTTCACTAGCTGTCGAAGGCATTAGTTGCATAAGCCCCATAGCACCACGTTTACTTATAGCATCAGCATTGAAATTTGATTCTTGCTTTATAACTGCTTTGATAAGTGCTTCGGGTACATTGTATAACTTAGACGCTTCGTTGATTATACTATCATATTTTGTTGGAAAACTTTCACCCGTATTTTTATATACTTCATAGCCTTTGTTTAATGATATAGTATTATTATTTAATCCTGCTTGTTCGATATCATTATTAATCATATCAATAGTATATGTTTCTATTCCATTTGTATTAGTAATATTATTGATACCATTATTTGTAGCAACTTTATTTGTTTCGCTGTTAGCCTCTTGCATATAAACAGCAAAACTTTTTACTCTACTATCGATAGGGCTACCATAACCAAGATTGGAAAAGCCTTTTTGTATTTCATCTATTCTAGTATTTATAGCTTTTATATTTTCTATCATTTTAGTACCCCTCTCAAAAGATTAATTTTTATAAAATAACAGAGCCTTCGATTTTTTCATTAGACCAGTCATCAAGAATTTTTTGCTCTTCTTTTAATACATATTTTTTATATTCTTTATATTTACGCTCACGAAGTATTTCAACAGCACGCTTTTGTTTACTCGCCTCTGCCAATATTTTTTGCCTTTTGATAAGTTCAGGTTTAATCTTATTCATATTGTTTTCATGAACTTCTGCTCGATTATGCAAGGCAAAATTACTTTCGCTGATTTGTATAATTATATTCATGTCATCTTCATTTGTATAATCAAGACTATCAGAATAACTAATATTTTCTTTTATGGTCTCAAAGCATAATGACTTATAATTCTCTTCTTTATTATAGAGAGTAGAAACTTTTGCTAAATCGCTTTGTTTTTCACGTTCAATTTGTTTACGCTTTTTTTCAAGTGCTTCTAATTTAAAATGAAATTTTTTCATATCTCATAAAACCTATAGTATAACTTCATTGTTAACATCATCTGTATTATGTACTTCTAAACTATTATTTTCGACCATGTTTTCTGATGCACTATCATTTTTAATAGAGGTATTTGCCATTTCAAGTTCTATATCGTTTTGTGAATAAAACATAGATAGTAATGATGTCTTACTGTCATTAAAATGGAATTTTTCAAAAACCCCCTGTTGTACATATTTATCCATAATAGGTTTATATCGTATAGCCTCGTCAACTTCAGGCATACTACCCTTTGCATATCCACCAATCATAATAAGCTCTCTTGCCTCATTATAATCAGCACTCATACGCATAAATTTTTTAATAGAGGCTAGATGCCTTTGGCTCACAAGCTCTGGTGTAAGCCTCGATATACTTTGATTCACATCAATAGCAGGATATATTGCCCTACTAGCTATAGTACGTGATAATACAATATGTCCATCAAGTATACCACGGACAGCATCACTTATAGGCTCATCAAAATCATCGCCCTCAACAAGTACATTATAAAATGCTGTGATACTACCTTTATCTGAATTACCACTTCTTTCAAGTAGTTGTGCAAGCTCAGAAAAAACACTAGGGGTATATCCACGTGTTGTAGGCGGCTCTCCACGTGAAAGTCCAATCTCTCTTTGAGCCAAAGCAAATCGAGTTACAGAGTCTACCATAAGCATTACATCTTTACCTTGGTCTCTAAAATATTCTGCGATAGTTGTTGCGACATAGGCACTTCTAAGTCTCATAAGTGGGGCTTCATCACTAGTTGCAATAACTACAACACTTTTTTTTAATCCCTCTTCACCCAAATCACGCTCTATAAACTCTAAGACTTCACGCCTTCTTTCACCAACAAGTGAAATAACATTTATATCAGCATTAGTATTTCTTGCTATCATTGAGAGTAGTGTAGATTTACCAACACCAGTACCACTCATTATCGCAATACGTTGACCTTTGCCAACTGTAAGTAGTCCATCGATAGTACGCACGCCAGTTTGTATAGGCTCACTTATACGATTACGAAAAAGTGAATTTACAGGCTCTCTCAAAACAGGTATGGAGGGGGCATAATAAGGGAAATTGCTATCGTCAAGCATTTGTCCTTTTCCATTTATAATACAACCAAGCATTTCTTCACAACACATAATAGATAGAGGTTTTTCAAAACTAACAACCCTATCGCCATATGTAACACCATCTATATGAGAATATGTTGAAAGTAAAACATTTTCACCACGTAAGCCAATAACTTCAGCATCAATAGTTTTTCCAGATGATGCATATATTTTACAAATATCGCCTATTTTAGCATTAGGTCCATCGCTAATAATGAGTGAACCAATAACATCTTTAACTTTTCCATTTAAAGATAGTATAGGCAAATTATTGACTATATGTAGGTATTTATTAAACCTAGATGATAGGTTTTCTTTTTTTTCATATGTGTAATCATTCATAATTTTTTATACAAAACACTATTTTAAAAATAATTAATTTATAAATTAAAAACCTTTTATAGGTTCTACTTCTTTTATAGCCGTCTCTATTTCATTGAGTTGTGTACTTATTCTAGCATCAATATCACCAAAATCTGTTTCAATAATACATCCACCAATATCTACATTTGGATCTTCGAGGATAGTAACACCTTCGATTTTGTCAAGCATTTGATAAAACTCATCTTTATGCCTTGCCGAAACCTCGAGGTCATCAATGTTTACTCTAATAGTAACCTTTGCTCGCCCTTTAACCCTTCTCAATGCTTCTTGAATATTTCTGACAACTACATTTTTATCTTTTTCTGTAATCATCTTTACAACACGTTTTGCGATAAGCACAGCTATTTCTATAATTTGTGATTCTGAAATATCAATTATTTCATTTCTTTTGTTTATAGTTTCACCAAGAATTCTTTTGAGTTTTTCTACCATATTCTGTACTTCTACGCCACCATCTTTAATGGCACTTTCAAAGCCTTCCGCATGTCCTTCTTTATATCCATTACGCTTGGCATCTTCTTGTATGCTTTGAGAATCTTTTAGTATATTTTCAGCCTCTTCAGTTGCTTCTTTTATTAGACGTGAAGATTCCTCTTTGGCATTATCAACAAGGTTTCTTGATTCATTTTGCTTGGCTTTATATATTTCAAAAGATTGTGTACGTGCATCTTCAAGTATACGGGCAGCATCATCACTTGCACGTTTACGTATAGTAGTAAGATCATCCTCCCAGTTTGCACGTAGTTTCGCTATTTCTTCCTCGATTTCTTCAATGCTAGGACCTCTATATACATTATCTTCTTCTACAACTCTAATATCATCAGCTGTTTTAAATCTTGGAACATCTATCGGTATTCTAGTGGTAAGTTCCATAACACCTTTTGCTTTAAATACATTCTCAGACATTTGCTTCTCCTTGTATTATTATTATTACTTATGTCGAGATTAAACAACCATCTCATCTTCACCAGCACGGGCAACAACAATATCCCCACTGTCTTCAAGTTTTCTAATAACATTAACAATTTTTTGCTGCGATTCTTCAACATCTTTAAGGCGTATAGGTCCCATATAATCCATGTCTTCTTTAAGTAAAGCTGCTGCACGTTTTGACATATTTTTATATATTTTATCTTGTACATCAGCATCAACACTTTTTAAGGCTTTTGATAAATCGGCTGTATCTACTTCACGTAAAACTTTCTGTATAGCTCTATCATCAAGAAGTACAATATCTTCGAATACGAACATACGTTTCTTGATTTCTTCTGCCAATTCTGGATCTTCTTCCTCAAGACTTTCGATAATACTTTTTTCAGTAGAACGGTCAACACTGTTTATTATCTCTACAATAGAGTCGATACCGCCTGCACTTGTAAAGTCTTCACTTGCAAGTGTAGAAAGTTTTCTTTCTAGTACCCTTTCAACTTCACGTAAAACCTCTGGTGAAGTTCTATCCATAGTTGCAATACGTTTTGAAACGTCAGATTGAATCTCTGCGGGTAGGCTTGATAAAATATTACCTGCTTTTTGTGCCTCAAGATATGCTAGTATAAGTGCTATCGTTTGAGGATGTTCCCCTTGTATAAAGTTTAATAGATGTGCGGGGTCTGTACGTCTAATAAAATCAAATGGACGAACTTGTAACGATGATGTTAGTCTATTTATAATATCACTTGCTTTTTGAGAACCAAGAGATCTTTCAAGTAAATCACGGGCATAGTCTATACCACCTTGTGTGATAAAATCTTGAGCTACCATCATGTCTTGGAACTCACGAAATACTTTATCTTTATCAGCACTTTCAATACTTTCAATTCTTGCAATATCAAAAGTAATTTGTTCTATTTCATCTTCTCTAAGATATTTAAATATTTCACTCGAAGCCTCTGTACCTATTGATACTAGAAATACAGCAACTTTTTGCCTACCAGTAAGTACCTTAACTTTTTTGTCTTGTGCACTAGCCATCGTTTTTTCCTCCAAGATTATTATACAATATACATGATAATAATCGGTTTTCTATATATTTACACCTATTATTTTTTATAATTAATTTTATATTATAAAATCTATTTATCGTCTGCCATCCATGTGCGTAGTAGAAGGGCAACATCTTCAGGTCTTTCATGTGATATTCTACTAACTTCTTCAAGTAGTTTCTTTTTAGCGACATCTTCAATAGAACCTTCTGTTATAGCATCATCTGGAGTTTCAAGTAGAGCCTGTCTACGAAGTTCCATCTGTTTACGTTCTTGTTCTTCTTCTCTAAGTCTACGACGACGAGCAAATTCTTTCTGTATCACTCTTATTACTAATGCTAATACAAAAAATGATAATAGTGATAGTAGTGATAATAAAAGTACTCGTTTGATAAATTTTTGACGCATAAGAGATTCATCTTCTGCTCTAAATTGATCCCAATGATCAAATGACAAATGAGTGACTGTTACTATATCTCCACGTTTAGCATCATAGCCTACAGCAGCCTGTACAAGTGAAGATACATTTGCTAATTCAGTATTATCTACAGGTATATATTTACGCTCATAACTATTATTTGTAATAACAGCTTCGCCTTTATCATTATAAATTTTTTCCCATCTACCGTCTAGGGCAATAGCAGCTGATACTCTAGCAATTTTATAAGCACCTTTTTTGATAGCCTCAAACCTACGGCTTACATCATAATTATCTGTTTTGCTATCTTTTGTATATGTCTGCCACCTGTCTGTTTTATCTTTATATCCAGCTGGTATATTCTCTTCAGCCCCTGCTGCTCCCTGTGGAACAAGCTGTTGCCCTTTCCATTCTTCTGATATATTCATGCTGCTTATACCAACTTTCTCAACGACTTGACTGTCATCATATGGTGTAAGCGGATTATCTTCTTTTATAACAATAGGAACAATAAGCTCATTTGTTATATATATATCATCCCATTCAATAGCTAAGGCAATTGTAGTTTCAACTCTGTCCTTATATATTTTTCCAAGTGTTTGAGAGATTTGTGCTTCTATTCTTTTACGTTCTCGTTCTACAATTTTAAGCTCTTCTTGTGCGAGCCTTATTTTTAAATCAGCATCTTCATCTGTTATATCGGTTAATACAACACCATATGAATCACTAATAGTTACAAATTCTGGTTTTAACTTATCAACACCCATAGCAATAAGTTGTTGCAAACCACGTATAGTTTTTCTGTTTTTTAAAGTTTCATCCATAAATGGCTTTGCTACTATAACTACCGAAGCTGTTACAGGGGCATCTACATCTGTAAGATATTCTTTTTTTGGAAATGTTAGCTGCACTGTGGCTTCTTGTATAAAATCAAGCTGCTCTAAATGATAAGTGATCGCCTTTGTTAAAGCACGACGCTTATTTATATCTAATTCAGCATCTGTTATAGCGATACGTTGTATATCAAATATTTCCCAACCATCGACTACAGAAGGCATTTTATTTTCTTTGACAAGGTCTAATTCTGCCTGTGCTCTGTCTGTTGGATCTAATGTTATAAAACCATTAGAATAGTCATAGCTAATAGCTGAAGCATCAAGAACTGACATCACATTTCTTGCTTCTGCTTGGCTTAATGGCTTTTGAAATAAAAGTACGCCACTTTTCTTAGTCGAAAATACAAATACAAAAATAATAGCAGCGATGCCTATAACTATGACAGCACCTACAATTATTTTTTGAACTAGGGTCAGTTTTGTTATAATATTTTTAACTTGCACAGTAAGATTTTTGAAAATCTCATTCATAGGATTCCTCCTCAACAATATAGAGCTATAAAAAAGCTACTGCTTACTTTGTCGGTATATATTATGTATACTTTAATAAAAAATTATGTTACCTACATAATTTTTAACATCTTTAAAACAAGATGCTCTCCCATAATAAAGTTTACATAACACTTACGATATAATATATTCTTAAATACTATTTTGTCAATAGATATATATGCTTTAGTTGCATGATAATAATATTTTTATTTTTTTTGTTATATAAATATATTTAGATAATAATTATTCTTTTTTAATAAATATTATCACTAGCATTACCTATATAAACTTCGCGTGGCTTGCTGCCATTTTCAGGACCAACATATCTTTGAGCTTCCATGAGCTCAATTATACGGGCGGCTCTATTATAACCTATTTTTAATTTACGCTGTAAAAATGAAGCACTGGCTTTTCCTGTACGCATTACAACGTCAATAGCATCATCCCAAAGTTCTTCATCCATTATATCTTCTGCTGTGCTATTGTCAGTGTTATCACCTTTTTGAAGGGAAGATATTAATATTCTATCATACAAAGGCTGCATCTGTACAGATAAATAATCAACAACACGCTTTACTTCATCATCGGAAACGAAAGCACCCTGTACACGCTCGGGCATCTGGCTTGATGTAGAGCAAAATAGCCCATCACCTTTACCAAGTAGCTGCTCTGCCCCAGACATATCTATGATAATCCTAGAATTTGTTTTATTAGGTACTTGGAACGCCATTCTAGTTGGAAGGTTTGCTTTTATGACACCTGTAACAACATCAGCAGATGGTCTTTGTGTGGCTATAATCAAGTGTATACCAACCGCTCGGCTCATCCCAGCTAGTCTTGAAATCAAATCTTCAACTTCTTTTGATGATACTACCATTAAATTATGTAGCTCATCAATTACCAAAACAATATAAGGGAAAAGTTCAAGTGGCTCATCTTCAAAATCGGTTTCACCATTTGAAAGTAGTTGATTAACTTTTTCATTATATGCTTTTACATTACGGACAAAAAATTTCTCCATTCTTTCATAGCGTCTTTCCATGATATCAACAATATGCCTTAATACTATTGTTGCCTTTTTTTCATCAGAAACAACAGGTGCCATAAGATGTGGTATACCATTGTATATAGAAAGTTCAACACGCTTTTTATCAATGAAAATAAATTTAAGCTCATCAGGGCGGAATTTAAACAAAAATGATAGTATTATTGTAGATAAACATACACTTTTACCACTTCCTGTAGTACCCGCAACGAGTAAATGTGGTGCTTCTGCCAAATCAGTTACAACATTATTTCCATATATTCCCTTACCAAGTACAAAAGGAATCTCACTTTTTGTTTTTTGAAAATCGCTACTTTCGAGTACATCACGTAAATATACAGCAGTTCTCACTTTGTTTGGTATTTCAATCCCTATCACAGAACGACCGGGTATTGGGGCAATTATACGTACACTCTCGCTTGCTAATGCTAATGCTATATTATCTGTAAGACCTACTATCTTTGATACACGTGTACCTGCAGATAGTTCTAATTCATATCGAGTAATTACAGGACCACGAGATACGCTTACAACATGTGCCTCTATACTAAAATCTAGCAATGTATTTTCTAATCGTATAGCCGTTTGTCTTATCGATTCATTTATTTCTTCAGTATTTATTGGAATTGAACGCTTTAGCAAATCAAGCATAGGATGTCTATAATGTTCATTCACATATTCTTTATCAAAATTAGTTTGTATAAAATCATCTTCATCATATCTTTTTTTTGGATGAAAAAGTTTTTTGTCGCTAGGCTTTTCTATAATAGGCAAGGTCGATGTATGATTGCTAGATTCTTTATCTACATTTGAAAATGATTTTCCATCATTAAATTTTATTTCTTCTATATCGCTATTATTTATATCAGCATCGCTTATATTATTATTTGAAATATTTTCGCTGTCTATATTTGAGCGTATATATTCCTCTAATTTACTTGTAGAACCTATCTCGCTTTTTATAGGTTTATTTATGTTTATCTCTACAGGTTTTTGATAATATGCTTCATAGTTATTTTCTTTATTATTTCTCTCTTCATTATAATTATTATCAATGTTTTCAAATCCATTTTTCGATATGTTTTTATTATCATTATAATCACTTTCTATAGTGCCCTCTTCATCAATGTTATTTTCGACATCATCAGAAGAATATCCAAAATGTTCACGTCTATCATATGGGCGTTGTTTTGCATATCCCATTGAATATTTTGGTATATCTATATTTTCGTCTACTTCATTTTTATTTTCATTTTCTGTATTATATGGATTATAATCAGTATCTACATATTCGCTACTACTGTTTTCGCCATTGTCGCTTCTATCATATTCTCTATCTTTTACTAGCGTACTACCAAAATGCTCTTCTCTATTGTATGGCTTGTTTTTTGTATAGCCCATCGATTCTATACTGCTATTATTATCTATATTATTTTGATATTGAGGGCCATTATTATTTTCATATCTCTCTTGATTTGGATTAGGTCTTATATGATTTCTTTGATAATCATTATCATCAATATTATTTGTCTCAATATCGTTTGATGATAATATCTTTTTCTTCATAAGTGAGGCTATATCATTTTGGGGATTATTGTTTCTAATGTTAGAGTTGTATATAGTTTCTTCTTTATGCTCTTTATTTTCATTATATTTATAGTCTTTATCATCATCATCATTTATAAATATATTTTTATCGAGGTTTATATTATCATCTCTATTTATATAATCATAGCCTTCATCATCGTCCATAAAACTTCTATTTTGGCTCTGTTTATTGTTATTATTAGGCTGATCATCACTTTTAGATATATTTATTTTTTCTATAAAGGGTATTATATGAAGCTGTAATGGGCTAACATTTTTTTTGTCTATTATAGGTATTTCATTTTCAGTTTGCTCATATGTTTTCACTTTTTTATTATTTGTTTTATTTTTATAGAATGAATATTTTTCTTTTTCTGATTTATGATTATTATTTGGATTTTTGTTTTTTATGGGCTTATTATGATTATTGTTATTAATAAGGTTTTTTTGAAAAGTTTCTTTTATATTTTGGATGCTTTCTTTTATATACAATTTAGGGCTACATACAACAGTTATTATAGAAGCTGTAATTATTGCCATAAATGAACCAAATAAGCCTGCAAATGACCTGAGTTTTGAGTTTATAGCATTGCCTACAAAACCGCCTTTCAAATAGTTTGCCTTAGATTCTGATAAAACAAAATCAAAAAATGTTGCTGCTATTAAAATGGCTATAAAATTAAAAATAATTATACCCAAATATGTTTTTTGTTCACCATTTGCTATCGAGTTTAAGCCAAACCAAATTAAAAATGCCACCATTATATATGATGCTAACCCAAATGATAAAAAAGAAAATGACGATATAGTGCTGCCAAATTGCCCAAGAATATTTTTTATATTTGCATTTGCTTTTTCAGATAGAAGGGCACTATCCCCAATATCCATACTTACAAATGATAGTAGTAAAGCCAAAGAGGCTATAAAGCATAATATAGCAAATATTTCATTCATAGATGCATTTGTCTTATTGCCTATATCTTCTACTTTCGATTTAACAAATAAAGATAAATGTTCTATATTAGATTGCTTCTTCTCTCTATAATTTTTGTCCACTTAAATATCCCAAATAAAAAAAAATATTATAACATAAAAAAATACAAATATACTCCAAATCCGACTATCATACAATAAAAACCAAAGTAAAATAGTTTACCTTTCTTTAAAAAATTCATAAGTATATTTAATGCGATGAGCCCACTTATAAATGCTGCTAAAAATCCGGGTATTATTATAGATAAATCGATATTAGTTATACTTTTTATTTCAAGTATAAAAGCACCGAGTATCACAGGGATAGACAATAGAAATGAAAACACGCCTGCATCTTTTCTTGCAATACCCAAAAATAATGCTATAGATATAGTCATACCTGAACGTGAAATTCCCGGAAATATTGCGGCAGATTGAGCGATACCGATAGCTACTGCCATCCAAATTTCTATATCTTTTATTTCTTTTTTGTCTGTATTCTTTTTATCATAGAGCCTTGTCGCTAATAGTATAGAACCACAAATAAAAAGATTTGTACCTATTTTAGAAAATGATATCATGTCTATATATTTATGTATGAGTAATCCTACAATAGTAGCTGGGACGGTGGCGATTATAATTAAAATGCCTGTTTTAAACTCAGTATTATTATACCAAGAAGTTTTGACATTTTTTAATCCTTTCAAAAAGCCAATGCATATATTTTTTATATCTTTGAAAAAAACAATTAATACAGCAAATAATGTACCAAGATGTAATGCTATAGTAAATGATATAGAATTAGGGACTTTAAAATTTAAAAAATATTGTGCCAACTCTAGATGGGCTGAGCTAGAAATCGGTATAAACTCTGTAATACCCTGTATTATACCAAGAATTACTGCATCAAACATAATATATTTCCTAATTTAGTATACTGCTTACATTTTCGGAAAAAAATCAAAAAAAATTAAATAAAACAATTTTTTTAATACATTTTTAAAAAATATTATAATTGACATTTTATATTTTATATATACCATAAAAAATATTTGTTCTTGGGTTATCTAATATGAATAATTTTAATAATGAAAACGATAGAGCATCTTATTTATTAAAGAAATGTAGAAAAACAGCCGCAAAATATTTTATAGAAGAGCAAATAAAAGAAAAAGAGTCTTGTGATAGTTTTATTAAGGCTTTAATAGATGGTGATAGTTTTAATAAATTGTATGAAATGTTGGATGATAAAATATCTAAGAGCCTTTATGATAAATTAATTATACATAGATATATGCTTAGCTTTTATCCAAAATCTTTTTATAGCGTAAAGAGGAAATTATTATTTTCTTTTAAGTATAGCACAATAAATATATATAAATATGTTTTTAAATACTCATTGTTTTTAATGATGTACAAATTTTTCTATCCCCAAAGGATAGGTAGCTCTTTTATTTTTCAGACATTCGTATGCAAGCAATATGATGTGAAAGATATATTTGAGGTAAGAAATAATAGTGTTGTTTTTGATATTGGTGCATTTAAAGGTGATACAGCTATTTTCTTTTCAAAAAACACAAATGAAAATGCAAAGATATATGCCTTTGAGCCCGATGCCAATGTTTTTAATATATTAAATAGCATATGTAAAAAACATAATCTTCATAATGTCATAACAAAAAATATATTTTTTTCAGATAAAAATGAAGACACATTGTTTGAACCGATGATGTATAGTATATATGAATATAATAAATTAAAAGATAAAGTTGTAATAAACTCTACAACTATAGATAAATATATAGAAGAAAATAATATAGAAAAAATAGATTTTATAAAAATGGATGTAGAGGGTGCTGAATTGTCAATACTTAAGGGTGCCAAAAATACTATAAAAAAATATCGACCACGTTTGGCTATTGCTATATATCATGGTGGAGATTTGTTTATGGAAGATTTTTATACAGTTCCATTATATGTGAAAAATATAACTGAAAACTATAGATACTATATAAAAACATTTACACCATGGGCATGGGAAACAATACTTTTCTGTGTTCCTAATGATTAATAAACAACAATATTTATATTCTTAATAATATATTAGATAATAAAAAAGAGAGAGTATGCAAAACATACCCTCTCTTATAATCATATTTTTAGTAAATTATATTATCCTAATATCGCAAGTAGTACACCAGCTGCTACGGCTGAACCAATAACACCAGATACATTAGGACCCATCGCATGCATGAGTAGGAAGTTCTGAGGATTAGCTTCTAGACCTACCTTATTAGCAACACGTGCGGCCATAGGCACTGCAGAAACACCAGCAGCCCCTATAAGTGGGTTTATTTTTTCTTTTAAGAATAGGTTCATAATCTTTGCAAGGATTAGCCCAGCTGCAGTTCCAATTGAAAACGCTATAAGACCGAGTACAATAATACCCAATGTTTCAAAACGTAAGAACTTATCAGCGGCAAGTTTACTACCGACAGCAAGACCAAGTAATATTGTAACAATATTTATAAACTCATTTTGTAAAGTCTTTGAAAGTCTCTCTGCAACACCACATTCTCTAACCAAATTACCAAACATCAAAGCCCCTATAAGTGGAGCTGCATCTGGTAGAAGAAATGAAACAAGTAGTATGACAGTAAGAGGGAAAATTACTTTTTCTCTTTTAGTTACAGGTCTAAGCTGTTTCATTGTTATCATTCGCTCTTCTTTTGAAGTTAGCAAACGCATTATAGGCGGTTGTATTATTGGTACGAGAGCCATATAAGAATATGCGGCAACAGCAATTGCACCAAGTAGTTGAGGAGCTAGTTTTGAGGCTAAGAATATAGCTGTAGGACCATCTGCTCCACCAATTATACCAATAGCTGCTGCTTCTTTCAATGTAAATGATATAATAGGTAAATATTTTGACATAAATATAGCACCAAATACAGTGAAAAATATACCGAATTGGGCTGCTGCACCTAATAAGGCAGTCTTTGGATTTGCTATAAGCGGACCAAAATCTGTCATTGCCCCTACACCCATAAATATAAATAATGGGAATAGTCCAGTTTCTATACCTAGGGCATATATCTGTCCAAGAAAGCCACCTTGAGTTATAGTTACAACCAAGTCATTGATTGAAACTATAACAGGTGCTGCTCCTATATTTGCTATAGGGACATTCGCCAATATTCCACCCATTCCAATAGGTATGAGTAGTAATGGTTCAAATCCTTTCGCAATAGCAAGCCATACAAGTAATAATCCAACGAGTATCATAATTATATTCTGCCAAATAGGGGCAGTGGTAACTTGTATATCTTTTAATTTTGTTTTATATGCATTTTCTATTTGTTGTACTTGAGCTTCTTGTTTGTCAAGAATTTCCTCTTCTGTAGGTTTTAGGATACTTGAGCCTATACTTGTACTTTGAATAAGGGATCTAATAGACTTGCCAAAACTGATACTTTCATTCTCATTTTGCACAGTTGGTGCTTCACCGTAATAATTACCATCTCCTTCATAGTGTCCACCATCATCTTGGGCAAACGATATACTTGCAAGCGATATAAATAAGGCTAACAAAAGTATTATCTTTTTCATAATTTATTTTCTCCTTTAGTTATTAACTTTGCTTCTATTCTATATTAGCCAATAGTAGCAATAGTTTGACCTACGACAACCTGATCACCGATTTTAACATCGATAGATTTTATTGTACCATCACTAGGAGATTTTATTTCTACTTCCATTTTCATAGCTTCTACAATTAGAACAGTCTGGTCTTTTTTGACAGATGTACCAATTGATACAGGGATTTTAAATACAGTACCAGGAAGCCCTGCTGTTATAGGAGCACCAGCACCGCCAGATGTTGAAGGGGCACTAGAAGCCTGAGGGGTAGAAGCACCACCAACAGGTAGACCATCTTTTACAGAAACATCATATGTGCTACCATTTATAGTCGCCTTTGTTCCAGACATAGATACACCATATTCTGAACCATTTATTGTAACTGTAACATTACTGCTACCATCAGCAGATTTTGGAGATTCTTTTCTAATTCCAAGTTTTGCTTCACCTTTAAGGAATTGTATCCCTTTTTCTTTACAACAAGCTGCTATAAATACATTTTCATCAGATATATCAGTTACACCTGCTTCTTTAAGTGTCTTTTCAGCCCATGCTCTACCTTTGTTAGGATTTCTATCATCTAAATCCATAGCAAGTTCTGTTGTAGGTGCTAGATTTAACTGCTCGCCTGCAATTTTTATAATTTCAGGGTCTGGAGCAACTGGTGTTTTACCAAAATATCCAAGTACCATTTTTCCATAACCATCAGCAATCTTTTTCCAAGGGCCAATCATAACATTATTATAAGCTTGTTGGAAATAAAATTGAGATACTGGTGTTACAGATGTACCAAATCCACCTTTTTTAACAACATCAGTCATCGCTTTGATAACTTCAGGGAATCTATCCATTGTACCATTATCACGCATCATCTGAGTATTTGCCGTTAATGCTCCACCTGGCATTGGTGAGAATGGGATAAGTGGTTCTACTGTTCTACTTTCTGGTGGTAAGAAATAGTCTTTCATACATGTTTTGAATGTTTCTTCAGCATCACGTATTTTATCAATATCTATACCTAGTTCAAAGTCAGTTCCGCGAAGTGCATGCCACATAACCATTAAATCTGTCTGGCAAGTTCCACCACTTACTGGAGCCATAGATAAATCGATACAATCAGCACCACCATCGATGGCTGCTCTATATTGAAGTGCACCAATACCAGCTGTTTCATGGCTATGGAATTGTAAACGCATGTCTTTGCCAACAAGTTCACGGGCTTTTTTTAGTGTATCATATACAACTTGTGGTGTTGTAGTTCCTGATGCATCTTTGAAGACAATAGAATCATAATCAACATTGTCTTTAATTTGCTTTAATACTTTAAGATAAAATTCTGCATCATGAGCACCTTCACATCCTGGAGGTAGAGCCATCATAGTTACTGTAACTTGATGATTTAAGCCTGCTTCTTTGATACATTGACCACTATATATAAGGTTATTTATATCATTAAGGGCATCAAAATTTCTTATTGTAGATATACCATGCTTTTTGAACAATTGTGCATGTAGTTTAATCATATCACGTGGTTGAGATTCAAGACCAACAACATTTACACCACGGGCAAGTGTTTGTAAGTCAGCATCTTTTCCAGCCACCTCACGGAATTTATCCATTACATCAAATGCATTTTCATTATTGTAGAAGAAGGCACTTTGAAATGTTGCACCACCGCCTGCTTCAAAATAATTTATTCCAGCATGTTTAGCTGCCTCAACTGCGGGCATAAAGTCTTTTGACAAAACTCTTGCACCATAGACAGATTGAAAACCATCTCTAAATGCTGTTAGCATAAAATTTATACGTTTTTTCGCCATTTTTATACGCTCCTAATATTTGTTATTTTTGTTTTGAACTAGCGACAGCTATTGCAATTGCTAGCATCTCATTGTTTGTTGATTGTGGCTGTGCTTTACTTGACATTTCTTCTGTTTTTTCAGGAAAAAGCTTGTTTATAACGGCTACAACCTTTGCAACTAAACCCATCACAACTATCATTATTACCAGAAAAATAAACACAGTCCCCATACCGAGAACCATTATCTGTATTCCTTCGTAAATAACACTATCCATAAGTATGATCTCCATAATTATAATTTTTATGTTCTAATAATATACATTATTTGAATAAATAAAACAAGATAAAACACTTAACAATTTGTTTATTGTCCCCATCAAGCAAATTTATAACCCCGCTGCAAAAATTACTCTATCACAGCATTATTATAAGGATAGCCAGTTTTACTCATGCTCTGAATTATATTTTTTTGCCATTGCTTAAATATTCTTTTACTACTTCTTTCTTTAAATATTGCTATACTTTTGCCTCATTTCTTATACCTTGTTTTTTTATTTAATACTTTTTCCAAAAAATGTATTACAATTTTACTATATCACAATAAAATTATCATAAGTAACTTCTATTTATATTTTCATTATGCTATTGTATAATTAGATATAGTAAAAGTTTACATACTTGATTCTTGTGTAAACTGTAGCGAACATAATAGCGATTGAAATACTTAAATGGAAAGATTATGGAACTAGACACTAAATATGGAAAAATTAAAATATTTACTAAAAATATAGAAGAGGCTGCTTATTCCCAAATTGTGAAGATGAGTAATAGTAGACTCGGCGAAAATGCCCATATAAGAATTATGCCTGATGTTCATAAAGGTCGAGGTTGTACTATTGGAACGACTATGCTTATCACCGACAAAATTTGCCCTAATTTAATTGGTGTCGATATTGGCTGCGGAGTAAATATTGTTTTTGTCAAAGAAAATTTGGCAGGTAAAGTAGAGGCTCTTGATGAGATTATAAGAAAATATATTCCGTTTGGATTTAATATTCATAAGTCTAAAAAAAAATATCCTTTTGAAGAGATGAAATGCTTTAAGTATCTTGATGATGAGACAAAAAGTCGTTCGCAGTATTCGCTAGGCTCTCTTGGCGGTGGCAATCATTTTATTGAAGCTTATAAAAATGCAGTTGCTGTGCATAGTGGTTCAAGAAATATGGGACAGGCTGTGGCTGTGTATTATCAAAGGCTCGCTGAACAAACTATAAAAGATGTTAAACTTGAGTCTTTAGAAAAAATAGAAGACATAAAAAAACAAGAGTGGTTAAACAACAATAAAAATTTTACAGAAAAAGAATTGGCTTATCTTACTGGCAAGAATATGAAAGACTATTTGCATGATATGAAAATAGTTCAGCAGTTTGCAGAAGAGAACAGAGAGAGCATGCTGAAAGTCATCATCGAAAAATTAAATTTAACTTCCACTGATAAAATAATTTCTACTCATAATTATATAGATACTGAAACATTTATTTTGCGTAAGGGGGCAATAGCTTCTGAGAAAAATAAGAAACTTGTTATCCCTCTTAATATGCGTGATGGCGTTTTAATTTGTGAAGGTAAAGGCAATGAAGACTGGAATTATTCAGCACCACATGGAGCGGGGCGACTTTATTCTCGTGGCAAGGCAAAGGATATGTTTAAACTTGAGGATTATCAAAAATCTATGGAAGGCATTTATTCTACTTGTGTATGTAAAAGGACAATAGATGAAAGCCCATTTGCTTATAAAAACTACACAGAAATTATTGAAAACATTGAACCAACTGCTACGATAATTGAAAGGCTTACCCCTATTTTTAATTTTAAATCTTAGCTTAGAAGTAGCAACCATTTTATATCTAATGCCGCTACGAACCTAAGTTGACCTGTGATGCATATGATTATTCTCTTAATATATAACCAAGAGCTGTTTTTCCTTATGAAATACTATTAGTGTAGTAAAATAATAGTAAGTATACAATTTTACTAATATATATCTCTTTTGCAATACATTTTATAGCTGATAAATACAAACAATGCTACATATACTAATAAAATAACAATGGAAAACCATATTTTTGAACTATTATTAATATATTTGGATAAATCAGTGTTATAAAATAGTACATAAGGTACAATTTTTTTTATGTTTTCAAATGAAGTGAGTATAGATAATATTGGAGGAGCAGCAAAACGAGCGACTAAACAGATAATAATTACAACTGACAGATCGGAAGAGCACACGTCTGAACTCCAGTCACATTACTCGATC
>CAMRBQ010000005.1 GCA_947040495.1 uncultured Spirochaetia bacterium | reverse complement strand
TGTCCTTGATACTGATGATGTCCTTGATACTGATGATGTCCTTGATACTGATGATGTCCTTGATACTGATGATATAGATAGTAGTGATGTATTAAGCAATATTGATGATATAGAAGGGCTACCTGATGACTTTAATCTTGATGACCTTGATCTTGATAAAGAACTTGATGAAATCAATAATATAGCAGAAGAGCCTGTAGATACCGATGATATAAGCCTTAATGATGATATAGATACTGATGGTATAAGCCTTGATAATGATATAGATACCGATGATATAAGCCTTGATGATGATATAGATGATATAGAAAGTTCTATAGATGAACATATTTTGAATGAAGAGAAACAAAATAGTAAATCAGATTTTATAGAAGATGACGAAGGAAAATACAAATCGATAAATGAACATCTTACAAAAGATGATATTGATAAAATCTTATATGGTATATCCTCACTTCCAATAAATGTACAAGACCATGTAGTAGATGCGATATTAAATAGTAAGCTAGATGAAAGTGCTATGGGCTTACTTATAACATCTTTAGGGGAAGGTAAAGATAAAAAAGAAATAGGGAAAATATTAAAAGAATATTTAAACATTGATATACGAGATAGTGGTTTCTATGGTGACAATAGAATGGATGGTATTGGAAGTGCTATATTTGGCAGTTATATACCAATACTTTTAAAGACAGCCGCTGTAGCTATTGTTGTTGTAGCAGTTCTTCTGCTTTCATATCGATTTATATATAGACCTATACGTGCTACTTCATATTTTGAAAAAGGGTATAAAGAATTAAACAATGGTGATTATGAAAATGCAGAAAGAAATTTTACAAGAGGCGATATACTAAATCCAAAAAATTTGAAATGGTATAATAAATATGCAACTGGATATATAGCAAGAAATGCCTTTGAACCTGCTGCTGAGAAGATTGAAGATGCCTTAAATATTAATGCTCTCAATTTTGAAACGAAGATGACAGAAGGGTTCTATTTCAGAAAAAAAGCAGAATTTGATGTAAGTAATGATTTATACTCTGAAGGTGAAAGATTATACAATGATTTGCTCTCATTTGGATATAATAAAAAACAAAAATCAGAAATTTATGATAACAAAGGTCTTTTAGATATCAGTAGAGCAAGAACATTAAATGATAGTTCATATTATACTAATGCCTATAATACATATAAGGATATGATACAAGATATTGGTGATAATATAACAGCAAGAAAAAGGGGCATGCTCATAAATATATATAATGATAATTATACTAATGTTATGAATCAACATGCTAGAATAGAATCTATGAAAAAAGGATATTTTGATGATGAAGTATATCCTGAATTTGGGAAATATTTATTAGATAAAAATGAGATGCATCAATCTAAACAATTATTGCAAAAGATACTAGTAGAATATCCTGATAATATACCATCTCTCATAACATTAGCAGATTACTATGCTCGTATAAAACATTATGATACAGCTAAAGACATTTTAATGAATGCTGTTTTGCCATTATATACTGCAAATCCATTTGAGCGTGGGAAAGAATATGTCCATAATATGTTAGGACAAATATATTATACACAAAAAGATTATGGTTCTGCATTAAATGAATTTGAGCAGGCACTAGCAATAAATAATTTATATCCTGATGCAAATTATAATATTGGAAATGTTTATTTTTATAAGGAAAATAACTACGAAAAATCATTGAATTATTATCAAATAGCCTATGCAAATATGCTTGAAGAATATAAACCAATACTTTTAAATTATAATCTTGGCTGGCTTTATTATAGGAACAAAGAATATGATAGTGCTTTTGAATATTTCTATAATATCTATGAACAAGAGCCTAATAATATTGTATTAAACTATGCTTTAGGTAATAGCCTTTTGAATATGCAAGAGGAAGTACTTGCTGAAGGGTTCTACCTTGATGCACTTAATCAGCTTATGCAACGTAGAGAAAGTTTTGGTGTAATGTATATGACAACAGATAAAGAATATAATGTTCTTAATTATTTAGCATCTTTATATAATAATATTGGTGTTGTAAATACACGAAGGTTTGTAAAAGAAAATGATAGTAAATATGATGTAGAAGCTTTTAAAAATTTCGTTAATGCTAGTGAACTTTTTGACCAAGTGAAAACTAGTAAAAAGAATTTAATTGCTGAAGAAGGGCGTGTTGTAACATTAGAAAATCAAAATGTTGGTGTTGCTACATATAATCTTATGGCATTACAGTCAAGAAAAACCCTCTATGATACTATTTCTATAGATAATTATGTACCAAAAGACTTATATTATGTTGATTGAAATTAGAGTATTGTATTAACTATGGAAAGTGGAAACCTTTATATTGTAGCTACCCCTATTGGTAATCTTTCAGATATAACATATAGAGCAGTTGACATATTAAAGACTGTTGATTTTATATTAGCAGAAGATACTAGGCATGCATCTATACTTTTGAAGTACTATGAAATAAAAAATTCTGTTATATCATATCATTCTTACAGTAGTAAAATTAAAGAAAATAAATTATTACTTAGAATAAAAGATGGTGAGAATGGTGCACTTATAAGTGATGCGGGCACTCCATGTATAAGCGACCCTGGTGTTTTACTTGTTAAAGAAGCCTATAAAATGGGGTTAAATATTGTCCCTATACCCGGTGTAAGTGCTATGATAACGCTTTTATCGGTATCTGGGCTATCTGTATCACCCATGCTTTATATTGGCTTTCTATCATCAAAATCGGGCACGAGAAAAAATCAGCTTAAAACATTATGTGAAAATGAAAAAAAATTACTTGTGTTTTATGAATCTGTTCATAGAATAAAGGCATTTATTGATGATGCATCTGCAGTCTTTGACGATAGTTGTATTGTTATAATTGGTCGAGAGCTTACTAAACAATTTGAACAAATTGTACGAAAACCATTAAGTGAAATACTTGATTTTTTTGAAAGTAGTAATATAATGTTAAAAGGTGAGTTTACCATAATAATTGACAATAGAAATAAAAAATTTAAAGTCTTCTGATATAATTCCGAGAATTAGAAATATGTAAGGAGCCTCTATAAATGGCAATAGATAAAATAAATAATGTAAACGCTATCAATCAAAATGGCAAGGTGAATAAAACATCAAAAGTGTCATCTAATGGAAATGATAGGATAGAAATCTCTAGCGAGTCAAAAGCTATCCTAGAACAAAAAAACATTGATGAAGCACTTGCACTAACACCTGATATACGTATGGACAAAGTTGAACTTGCAAAAGCTAGACTTTCTACATACATGGAAAATGGTGTAATAAGAAAAGATGTTCTTGACAAGATGACAAATGCGATAGTAGATGATCTGTTTGGTATATCTATAATAGACGATATTTAGTCTATTTTTTTATTCCAAATATAATAATTCTTATCAGTGATAAGACTATTAAGATACAAGCTATTATAAAAGCTGATGTTACAAGAGTATAGGTTCGTTTTATACTTTCTCTTGTAAATATCGGGTATTTAAAGTTGTTTTCTTTTAATGCAAAATAATTTGTGTTTAGATTCTCTTTTATATAATAGACTACTTTTTCCATGTTCCTTTTGTCATCGACGATTACATCTATCTTTTGAGTAAATGCTTTGTCTGATTTTTTGATTAAACTTGAAAGCAAATCTAATGATATATATAATTTACTATCTTTGATGTCATCATTAAATTTAGCAATGCCAGTAACAAAAAAATTATTTGCATTATAAATATTTTGTGTATCTTCTGTAATAACAGCTACTACTGTATTTTTCTTTATATTATATTTTTGTGCTAAATCATATCCTATAACAGCTTCACTTTGCCCATCTTTGTATATTCTGCCATCGACTATATCATTTTCAGTTAGGTATTCAGATACTGACATATCAATGTAGACACTAGCTTTTCTTATAGATAAAAATGCGGGCAAATCAATAGTACTATATGTTGATTTTATATCTTTATTTTTATTTAATATACTGAATACATCTAACAGAGCATCATTTTCAATAAATCCATTGAACGAAAATATATTATCATATCCATTTTTAAATATTGTTAGGCTTTCTATATTTGAATGTATAGATAATTTTGATAATAGTTTATCATCATAGCCTCTTACAAATACAAAAACAACTAAAAATACTACTATCATGCTGATAAAAATTATAACTATACTAGATAGTATGTTTTTTTTGTCTTTTTTTATAATATAAATATCTTTATGCATATTTTATTTATCTGATATATTCTCTATTTTATTTTAAATATCATTTAGACTAGTTTATTTTTAATGTCTATGATAGAATAATAGCATGATTCTACCAATAAATCTACTTATGTTTACTTTATTGTTGTAAAAAATATATATAATAATAAAATTATAAACTATTTTTGCCGAAACTATTTAGTAGTATCATAATGTAGGATAATTTTAAGAGAAAATTATGAAGAGTAAAATTTTATTTATAATATTAGTTTTGATATCCATGCTATGCCTAAATATGGTATATGCTCAAACGACATCAAATGAAGAAAACTATTTAGATGCAGAAACAAAAAGAATATGGGGTTTGACCAATCTCGAGAAAGAACTTGACAGTGATGGCAAGTTGTATGTTTCATCTATAAAAGTTTTATCCAACGGTGAATATATCACAATCAAATGGAATGGTGTTATTGAATCTGACATAGTATATCATGTATATAGATCTGCTACACCTATAGCCACAAGGTCGATTTTAAATAATAATGCTACAGAGATTGGCTCAGTAGTATCTCAAGATAATTTGTCAGATGTATTTAGTATACAAGATTATCCACCATCTAATGGACCATACTATTATGCTATAACAACATCGATATCAGGTATGGCTCATATATTTAATGCGAAACCTAATACAGATATGACTATAAGATCTGTTTATGTTGATGCTGCTTTCGTATCGGATTCTATTACAAGCCCTGATGATAATGCTAGTTTACCACTTATAAAGTTAGATACTAAAAACTATGTCAATGGTATAGTATCACGTATACATAGTAGAAATAAAGTAATATTATCTTGGAATACCATAGAAAATAATAACGATGTAGAATATATGTTATATAGATATACAAGCCCTATATCAAATAATGCTCAGTTAGAAAATGCCGAATTAATATCTAAAACTAAAGAATCATTTATAAATGATACTTTAAAGCCTGACTTCGACGCATATTACTATATTTCAGCTAATACATTTGAAGACAATATTTTTGTTGCTGGCGATAATTATACAATAGAACCAATCTCTATATCCTCAGATGTCTATACAGAAACAACAGAAGATGACTTTGATATAAATAACCCTTTTTATTTCAAAGTAAACTCTATGAATGCCTTTATCAAAGATAATGATGCTGTGGTACAATGGAAGATACCTAAAATACCTTCTACTAATTATTATTATTTATTATTTACAAGTACAAATAAATTTTATTCAGGACAAAATGTTATTGTAGATAGTTTTTTATCAACAGCCAAAAAGATTTCAACAAGTGATGTTAAATTAGGTAGTAATGAAAGTATAATGTATATTGATAATACAGCAAAAAGTTTTATTAATGAGCCTATATATTATTCATTATTTATGGTCTTAAATGATCAAATTCCGAGCGTAGTTTTAAGCGATGGAATGTACACATTAAAGCCTATAACATTTAAATCAGATACAGATATTATTGCTACAAATAAAACAGATAAAACTAATATTGCAAAAGAAGATCAAAAAGAAAATGAAGATAAAACTAAGAAGCCAGATGTCGTAAAAGATAATGCAAAAAATTATAGAGAAACATATAATAAAGCATTGGTTTATTTTAATAAAAACAAGTATCAGGATATTAGAGATTTGTTAGAACCTATTGCGAATTTCGTATCAGATAAAAAGCTTTATTATGATGTGAATTTGCTTTTGGCTATATCTTATTATAAACTTGGACAGAAAAGAAGCTCTTTAGATGTGTTGAAAAAAATACATAGTACATCTCCTAAAGAAGTAGATTTTTGGATACGTCAAGTTTTAAGTGATCTATAATTTTTTTATAATAAAATTACAGTAATGAGGAAATTGTTATGCGAGTTTATTCATCCATATTATTAACAATAGCTGTTATTGTTTTAGTTGCAGCCTTTATTTTCGGATATAGGCTTATGGAAAATGCCTCCCCAATAAAACATTTGGACCGTGGTGCCCGTAATTATGACACTAAAAAATATGAAGATGCTATTAATGATTTAAATGAATATTTGGTATTAGAACCTAATTCTATTAATACAAGTAAAGCCAATTATCTAATAGCTTCTTCTTTGAAAGAATTAAATAACACAAGATTAGCCAAAGAAAAATTTGTGGATGTCATAAATAATCCAAATTCTGGAGAATATTTAATTGATTCTATAATAGAATATGCCAATATATGTAGACTTCAAAATGAGATTAGTCAATTCATACAACCTTATTTATCACGTTATTTAGATTACCCCAATGATAAATCTGTTCAATATGAAATGAATATGCTTTATGGTTATCAGAAGTTTTTTGAAAAAAAATATGATGAGGCTATCGGATATTTCTTACGCTCAAATGGAGAACTAGCTACCTTGGGTTTGGCAAGAGTGTATTTTGAAAAAAATAATTATGCAAAAGCATTTGACTTATACGAGGAATTTATACGATATTATCCTTCAAGTATGTATTACTCTGAAATAGTTAGAACATATACAATTCAAGTAAGTGCTTATGCCTATAAACTATATGAAACAAAGGACTATAGTTTATCAAGATATTATTATGCCAAATTAGCAGCATTATTTCCAAGAACCAAGACAGCTGAAAAGGGTTTATTTAGAATCGCCCAAAGCTATTATATAGAGCGTGATTATAATCAAGCTATCGAGTATTATAAAAAAGTTAGAGTAAATAATGTTGATTTACTTGATGCGGAAGCTCTACTCTATATAGGGATAGCTAATTTCAAAATGAATAACTGGGAAATTTCATATAAATATCTAAATAGTTTTGTAAATGAATATGCGGGCAATCCAAATGTTGGTCATGCGAAGACATATATGAGTGAGATTGAAAAGCTATATTTAATACAATAATATTGATTTATAAAAAAAATCTAGAATTAATTATGGATAGATGTTAGATTTATCCATAATTATAAAAAATAAAATATTGACTATACTATTTTATTCATGTAATATATTTCTATCTATACTAAAATATATATAAGGATTATATAAAAATGTCTTTTTCAGATTTTAACTTTACAATTGATAAAAAAAACCTTGATAAAATATTTACTGATATAAAAAAGATGAACTTTTTGGTATTAGGCGATTATTCATTAGACGTATATTATTTTATCGATAAAAATTTAAGCGAAGTATCTATTGAAACATCTTTAAATACAATGGCTGTAAATAATATTAAAATAAGTAATGGTGCTGCGGGTAATATATGTGCAAACCTTTTATCACTTGGGGCAAAAAATGTTACAGGTCTTGGTGTTATCGGTGATGACTTTTATGGCGATACTTATATAAAATTGCTTAATAAAACAGGCATTATTACAAAATATTTTTCAATACAAAAAGATGATTGGATGACATCTGTATACACAAAAATTTATGATGGCGATAAAGAAATGCCAAGAATTGATTTTGGAAATGCTAATAAACTAAGCAAGCAAACAGCAGATAATATTATAAAAAATCTTGAATTATTATTACCAAAGACAAATATAGTTATAGTTAATCAGCAATTAATAAATGGTATACATACACAATATTTTCAAAATAAACTTCAATCTATTATAAATAAAAATAAAGATAAAATATTTATTCTCGATGGGAGAGATGTTAATACAAAATATAAAAATGTATGGCTAAAAATTAATGATATAGAAGCCTCTTCAATGCTCAAACAAAACAAAGATAAAATAGATTATCGTTTGAATACAGTGGCTGAAAAAAATATAAAGCTATTATATCAAAATTATAAAAAACCAATATTCATGACTAGGGGAGAACGAGGCCTAATCGCATATGATGGCAAAACTCTATCTACAGTCAATGGTACACATATAACATCAAAAATAGATACTGTAGGGGCTGGCGATACTATATTTGCTGCATTATCTGCTGCTATTGCTTCTAATATAGACTTTACTAGTGCTATAATATTTGCAAATGCTTGTTCAAGTATAACTATACAAAAAATTTGTGAAACTGGTGTTGCTACCGAAAAAGAAGTACGCAATTTTATAGAAGATATGGATTTTGTTTATAATCAAGAAAAGGCAATGTCTATACGTAAAGGTGCATATATAAAAGGCAGTGATATTGAAATTATAACTGATATAAAAAAAGATGAAATTAAATATGCTGTATTTGATCATGATGGCACAGTCTCTACTTTGAGAAGGGGTTGGGAAGCTATCATGGCACCATTGATGGTTAAGGCTATTTTAGGAGAACATTATAGCAAAGTAAGCGAGGCTAAACTCAAATCTATTTCAGAAGATGCACAAATATTTATAGATAAAACGACAGGCATTCAAACTATTAGACAGATGGAAGGACTTGTAAATCTTATAAGAAGCTATGGTTATGTAAAAGAAGATAAAATACTTGATGCAAAAGGCTATAAAAAATTATATCTTGATGAGCTAAATATTTTAATTGAAAAAAGAATAAAAAAATTAAACACTGGTGAAAGAAGTGTTTCCGACTATACATTAAAAGGTTCTGTAGAGATGTTGCAAAAATTACGTGAACATGGCATTACATTATTTTTAGCCTCTGGTACCGATGAATATTATGTAAAAAAAGAAGCATATGACCTTGGCTATGGTGATTTATTTAATGGTGGTATATTTGGTGCAGGCGATGATGTACAAGTTGAACCAAAAAAAATTGTACTTGATATGATAATCAAAAAAATAGGTGCTAATAAAGTAAACAATATTGTAACATTTGGTGATGGCCCTGTTGAGATACGTGAAACGGCAAAGCGAGGGGCATTAGCAATTGGTATTGCAAGTAATGAAGAGCAGCGTTTTGGGCTAAGCGAAGTGAAACGTCAGAGGCTTATATTCGCAGGGGCACATTTAATTATTCCAGATTTTTCACAATATGATAAATTATTTAAAGCAATAATTGGCTAATTAACTATATCCTTTATATAAAATATTTGTATAGACTATATTTATACTGTTACTTAAACTTTGATATAAATATTTCCCTACATTTTTTGATAGGTATTAGAGATGCTATTTTTGAAATTTTTTTATCTGTAACTTTAATTGTTATTTTTATAAAAAATATTGTTATTTTTAGAGTTGTTCTATTATTAGATATTCCAAACATAGTTGGCAACCAATTTACTTTTAGTGCATCATGCTCTGCTGCCACAATATAATTATATTTATGCATTAATATATTATCTATATTAAAAGTAATTACCGCTGATAAAATAGGGGCTCTTCCCCCCAATGCAATAACAGTATCAAAATACTTTATCATAATATCATGATACCAAGTAGAAGGCTTGATAGTGCAATGTGCATTTTGCCCATTAGGTAATGTGAAAGAAGCCTTTTCATGATGAAGATTAAAAAATACATTTTGAGATAAACTTGCGATATGACTTATTACATCGCTCACATCATTTTCAGGCACATGCTCAAGGACATCTGTATTTACAATTATATCAAAATGGTCTTTTTCCAATTTACTATGCTCTTCTACACTCGGGTCATAACCATATATTTCTATAGACGGATATTTCTCTCGAAGTAGAGAAACCAAAGCACCCTTTCCACAACCATAATCTAATACAGTTTTAGGATTGATATAATCAATAAACATACATATCTCTTCAAAAAACATAGAGGAAGTGCTACCATAATTTTTTTGATTATTATGAAGTTGCTTGTACTGACTTATATGTTTTTCATCTGTTATAGGCATTAAAAGATTTCCCCAACTAAAATATAGTTATATTATAACTATTTGAGCAATGTTTATCAAAATTTTATAAATGATAACATTTTTTTTAATAAATATCTAGTGATAATAAAAAGAGTTTATATATATTTCAAAACTATATCAGCAATATTTTGTGCATCTAAAGAGTTCATACATCTATAATTATTTGGACAGTTAGAGATTCTGTAACACATAAGGCAGTCAATATTTTCATTTTTTATAATATGGCTATTCTTTGATATTGGACCAATGCGATGTTCACTTGTTGGACCAAATAATGCTATAAGCGGTGTTTCAAAAGAAGCTGCAATATGCATTGGGAAACTATCTACAGAAATTATTGCTCTTGCATTTTTAATAAGAGCTGCCAAAGTATTTATATTTAATAATTTTGAAAATACATGTATAGAGTCTTTATCTTGAAATGCATTTTTTATATTCATACATTTTTCATACTCATCTTTTGTACTAGTTAATATTATATCTATATCACTTTTTTTTCTAATTCTCTCTATTATCTCTATAGATTTTTTTATAGGCAAGTCTTTTGTTACCCACCTTGAAAAGCCACTAATAATGATGTAGTCTTTTTTTAATGATATATTATTTTTTTCTAGCATTTCATTAAATGTTGTTTCTATATTTTCGGGTAGATAAAAATCAAGTTTAGTATTGTCAGATTTATGACCTATCATCTCAAGCAATGATAGAAGTAATTTTATAACATGATATTTTTTTACGTCTTTGTGTTTTGAAAAAATCCATTTATTTCCAATAGCATACTTTCTCTTAGAATGACATAGGTATAAAAATATTACACTTCTCTCAAGCCCTTGCAAATCAAATGCTAAATCATAATGTTCTTTACGTACATCTTTTATTACGGAAAAGAATTCTTTTAATACATAAAAAAAATCTTTCACAGATTTTAATATTTGCTTTTCATATTTGTATATATCGAGAATATAAAATTTATTTATATGTGGGTTATGTTTTAATATATCCAAAGCACTTTTATCCGTTACAATATCGATTAAAGCATCGGGATAAATAAGGCTTATTTCTCTTATAAAAGCGGTAGAATGTAGCACATCACCAAGGGATGTTTGTTTTATAATAAGTATTTTTTTGATATTGTTCAATTTTATATCTTTATTTTTTATATTTCATATATGTTTTTATTTGCATAATTCTTGTAAAATTAGATTGCCAAATGCATTAGAAGCTTCCGCCCCATTAGCAGTGATAATATTGCCATCTATTTCTGTAGTATTGCCTGTGTATATTGCACCGGCATGAACAAGTTCCATTTCATCTTTATGAAAACATGTGGACTTTTTGCCTTCGAGCAATTTTGCCCTTGCTAGTATGACAGGAGCACTACAGATAGCACAAACTTTAAGATTTTTTTCTAAGAATATTTTTGCAAGTTCATGTGTCCTCCAATCATCCCAAAGAGCAACGACACCAGGGCCTCCAACAAATACTATAGCCTTATAGTCTAACACATATACCTCAGAAAAAAGTAAATCTATATGTGCCTCACCGCCAATTTTTCCAATAAAATCGCCTACTTTAGAAGATGTTGTTATCACTTTATATCCTGCTTCTTCAAATATTTGCTTAGGTTCAAAATATTCTTCATCTCTAAAATTTCCAGCGGGTATAACAAAAAGTATATTTTTCTTTTTATCCATAAGAAATTACATCCTCTATGTTTTTATTTTCGACTTCCCGGTTTTATAGGGGCATTACCTTCTTTGCATAATGGACAGTTAGAAGATTCATATGTATTAGCAACAACGCTTAAAAGCCATTCTTTACGCATGCCAAGGTCTTGTCCTTTTTCTTCGCATCTATCTATTATAATGGCAGAGCCTATAGTTTCCCCCTCGTATTCATTTATCAATTCTTTTACTTCTAATATGCTTTTCCCTGTAGTACAAACATCTTCAGCGATGAGTAGCCTTTCACCTTTTTTTATTTCAAAGCCACGTCTTAGAGAAAATTTGCCATCGATACGTTCAGCAAATATATTCCTTACATTTAAAATAGAAGCCATTGCATATGCTAATACTATACCACCAAAAGCACCGCCTATAACAACATCAATTTTTTCATTTTGATATAGTTCAGATAATGCTTGAGCCACATAATTAGAGTATTTTGGATATTGTGTAAGCTTTGCACATTGTATATATTTGTCGCTATGTAGACCGCTTGATAGTAGAAAATGTCCTTGAAGCAAAGCATCACTTTCTATAAGCATTTGTTTTAATTTTTCATCATCTCTTATTGTCAAGATTAACCTCCATTTTATATACTATTAATTATATTCAAAAAGTATAAATTAGTTATACTAATTTTTCAACAGTTTTATTTTTTATTTACAATATATTATAGTATTTAGTGAAATTATATTTGCCTCTAATATTTATTATCTTTAAAAGCTTTTGATTAAAAATAAAATTAGTTGGAGATAAACTAATTGCTAAATTAAGATATAAAATTACTTGTAATTTATATCTATTTTGTATATAAATGTATGATATGCCTAGAATACTTATAGCAGATGATGAAAAAAATATACGCGATGGTCTTAAAAAATCGCTAGAATATGATGGCTATGAAGTTATAACGGGTGAGGATGGAGAGGTTGCTATAAATATCATATATGCGGGTGGTATTGATTTAGTTGTAACTGATTTACGTATGCCAAAAAAAAATGGCGAAGATATGCTTTCTGATATACTTGAGTTTGATAAAAATATACCAGTGATTATTCTTACAGGTCATGGTAATATTGAAACAGCTGTGGAACTAATGCGTAAAGGTGCTTATGATTTTTTAACCAAGCCATTAAACCTTGACAAATTATCACTTATTATAGCACGTGCCTTAGAAAATAAAAAAACAAAAAAAGATAAAGAAATATTAGAAGATAGGCTAGATTATACTCAAACATTTTATGGGATGATAGGGCATAGTGCTAAAATACAAAAAGTATATAATGCTATAAAGCAAGTTGGACGTACTAAAGCAACATGCCTTATAGAAGGGGAAAGTGGTACTGGTAAAGAGCTTATAGCCGATGCACTACATAATATATCTGATAGAAAAAATAATCCTTTTATCAAAGTAAACTGTGCGGCATTATCTGAGGGTATACTTGAAAGTGAACTTTTCGGGCATGAAAAGGGTTCATTCACGGGGGCTCTTGATAAAAAAATAGGACGTTTTGAGGCCGCCAATAAAGGCACTATTTTTTTGGATGAGATTGCTGAAATATCTGCCTCCACTCAAGTTAAGCTATTAAGGGTTCTTGAAGATAGAACTATTGAGCGGGTTGGTTCAAATATACCTATACCAGTTGATATACGTGTTATTGCAGCTACGAATCAAAAGCTATCTGAAAGTGTAAAGAACGGTTCTTTCAGAGAAGATTTGTTTTATAGATTAAATGTTATAAGGATAGATGTACCTCCATTAAGAGAAAGGCGAGAAGATATACCACTGCTTATAGATAACTTTATAAAAGAGTTTTCAAAAGAGCATGATAAAGAGATAAAATCTATTGATAATAAAGTATATAAAATATTAACATTAGCATCTTGGGTAGGTAATATTAGGCAGCTTAGAAATACAATAGAAACAATGGTTGTAATGTCGGATGGTGAAAAAATAACAGAAAATGATATACCTGATGGTGTACTTAATAATAATCAAGAAATATTCACTATAAATGAAGATATTTCTCTTGCTGAGGTTGAAAAACTTTATATAGAATATATGCTTGTTAAGAATGAATATAATAAGGCACGTACGGCAGATATTTTGGGTATTGAACGGGCAACACTATACAGAAAAATAAAGTCTGATAGTTAGAAATAGCTTTATGTTTGAAATGGATATTTTATGGAAAATTTTAGTTTAAGAAAATCGATATTTGGAAAATTAGAATCATTTTTTATTAATGCAAATGAATTTTGTATGCTTATAGTTGATATATTTAAATGTACATTTAGAAAATCTTTTTCATTTAAACAATTATCAGATCAGATTGTGAGGATGGGTGTAGAATCATTTCTTGTATGTATGGTTACATCATTTTTTACTGGTATGGTTATGGCTTTACAGATAGCTGTAGTATTAGATACTGTACTTATGGGTATATCTCAATATGTTGGTTCAATGGTTGGTAAGGCTATGGTTAAGGAACTTTCACCAATACTTGTTGCATTAGTATTTGCTGGTAGGATAGGTAGTTCTATTACAGCTGAAATAGGCACGATGAAAGTAAGTGAGCAGCTTGATGCATTAAAAACACTTTATACAAGCCCTGTCGAATATGTGGCTGTTCCAAGATTTTGGGCAGGTATAATTGCTCTTCCAATGCTTACAGTTACTGCAGATATAGTTGGGGTATTAGGTGGTGCTATTGTTTCTCAATTTGTATTAAATAATGATGCTCTAATATATTTAGAAAGGGCAATAGAGGTTATATCACTAGGTGATTTTATAGGTTCGATAATAAAAGGCACTATATTTGGGGCTGAGACAATGATTATATCATGCTTCTTTGGCTTCCGTACTCAAGGCGGTGCTGAAGGTGTTGGTCGTGCTACTACGACTAGTGTTGTATGGAGTTTTATGTTTATACTTGTAAGCGATTATCTGCTTATTACTTTATTTAACTATTTCCCATTTTTTAGATAAATTTTTAATTGTTTCTAACAATAAAATATATTTTTTATATGCTAATATTTTTTGTATCAGCAGCATTTTATATCATAAAACCATTACCCACATTTTACTTGTAATAATAGCATCATTTGCTCTTTCATTATTATAACTTTATTTTTTAGGTCAATTTTTAATTGTAATATTTGCTTCTAATATTTTATTTTAATTTTGATGCGGCAGAAATCATCTGATAATCAGAATCATTGCTTTCATCTTTACTAATTAGAACACTGATTTTTTTATTTGCCTCTGTATTATTTGGCTCTAACATTAATACTTGTTTATAATAATTAATAGCCTCTTCATCACGTCCTAATTTTGAAAGCAGGTCGGCTTTACTATTTTTGGCATTAACCGATTTTGTTGAGGAGCTTATAGCATTATCATAGCTTTCTAATGCTTCATCATATCTTTTTAAATTGACTAAACTATAACCTCTATTAATATGAGCTGATGTATAGTTAGCATCTATATCTATAGCTTTATCATAGCAAGAAATTGCCTCATCATAAAATGAAAGTCTATCTAGGCAATAAGCTTTATTGTAATAGGCTAAGGCATATTCAGAATCTATATTAATAGCTTCATTAAAAGATTCAATAGCTAGGTCAAATTTACATAAATATGCAAGACAAAGACCCTTATTATAATGACCATATTTATAAGTTGGTTGTATTAAAATAGCATTATTATAGATTTCAATTGCTTCGTCATATTTTTTTAAAGCTAAAAGACAACTGCCTTTATTATTATAGGCACCAGCATTGTAAGGTGATATAGTTATAATTTTGCTATAATATTGAATAGCTAAATCTAAAGAACCAGTTGTTTGTGCTTTTAATGCTCTTTTTAGTAGTATTTCAATTTCATTTTTATTAGTATCAATTTTCATAATAAAATATTTCTCGCTATATATAATTTTAATTGTATATAATATGTTCGGAATTATTTTATTTTTTATTATAAAAATATATTAATTATATGGATATGTTTATACTATTATCATCTGTCATATTGAAAAAAGCACTCTTTATTTTTAAATATACGAGCATATCTTCTATAGTAGTATATAACATAGGGGATATACCTAGGCAATGTGAATATATATTTTTATAAATATTTTCTACGGCACTTTTTTCTTCATAAAAATAGCGTTCTTTCATGCCACTTTTATGACTGGTTTCTAACAAATCACTTGCATTCCAAGTGAATTTCCAAATATCATCATCAGTAATTGCCTTTACAATTGTTTGTTCTCTACTGTTATTTTTAAATTCAATAATATATTTATCTGTTTTTATTTTAATTTTATCACCATTTTGCTCTATCTTTATATTTTTGATAGATTTGGCATTTATAATATTTAATATTAGTAAAAAAATATTACTATTAAATATAGCATTATCTTGATCATTAATTGTTATATTAAGTATTCTGTCTTTTGTATATAGATTTATCATTTTTTTTAATAGAATAGCTTTTGAATAGGCGAATATAGGCACATAAAAAGCAACACCTCTATTTTTAGAATATTCTTCTAGTATAGAATATTCTTTAATTGTTATATCTTGGTGCGATAGTAAAAATAAATGACATTTTTTTTCAAGTGCTTTGTAAATAACATTTCTATATGATGATAAATTGCTTGCTATTAAAAGTGTACTTTCACTTACATCTTCTAGTATTACCTCAGATTCAGAGCATATTTTAATATTTTTATTATCCAGTGGTTTATTATCTGCTAGGTATACAGATTTATATTGCATGCTGGCAGTAGAATTCTTCATAGCAGATTGAAGGTCAGAATATCTGCCCATAAAAAGCACAGTAAGATTTTTTTCCATAAATGATCTCCTTATCTTCAGTTATAGCAAAAATATATTTTTAAATCAACTAGGTTTTCTTGGCATAGGGCTGTCATTATCTGCCAATAATTTTTTTAGCTCATTTAATATTTTTTTCTGTTCACCACTTAAATGCTTTGGTGGTTCAATTATAACATGTACAAGCATATCACCTTTTTTATTATAATTAACATGAGATATACCATGTCCTTTTAGTCTAAATATTTTCCCACTTACAGTACCTTCCGGTATTTTAATTTTTACTTTTTTATCATCAAGTGTAGGTAAAAATATTTCAGCACCCAGCGATGCCTGAGTGATACTAATTCCAATTTCAGTTATAAGATGTATGCCATCTCTTAAAAAAATATCATGCTCTTGTACATGTATAAATAGATATAAATCCCCAGACTTTCCGCCATTAGCCCCAGCTTCGCCTTCCCCTGTAACTCGAAGCTGTGTATTGTCATCTACACCCTCAGGTATACTTATAGATAGTTTTTTCTGTTTTTCTACAGTAGTTTCTCCATGACATGTTTTACATGGATTACTTATAATTGAACCTGTGCCTTTACATTTTGGACATGTTGTATTGACACTGAAAAAAGATTGAGAGCGTCTTACTTGTCCCGCTCCACCACACATATCACATGTTGTTGGTTTACTGCCTGCTTCAGCACCTGTGCCATTACATTTATCGCATACTTCTCTTTTTCTCAATGTTATTTCTGTTTTCTTACCGAATGCCGCTTCAGCTAGGCTTATAGTCATATCATATCTTAGGTCAGCCCCACGTCTTCTCGAGTTAGGGCCTGCTTGTGATTTACCCGATGAAAAACCAAATAGCGAACTAAATATATCTTCAAAGCCACCAAATGAGCCACCAAAAGCATCTTCAAAACTGCTTCCAGAAAAACCGCCACCTCTACTATAAGCATCAGAGAATGAACTATGCACACCAGCATGACCAAATTGATCATATTGGCTGCGTTTTTTATCATCAGATAAAATTTCATATGCTTCGGTTGCTTCTTTAAATTTATCTTCAGTTGCTTTATCACCTTGGTTTTTATCGGGATGATATTTTATTGCAAGCTTTCTATATGATTTTTTTATTTCATCGGCATTGGCTGATTTTTCAATACCTAAGACTTCATAATAATCTCTTTTATTAGTTGTTGTAGCCATATTTATTTTTTCTTTTACTCCATGAAAAGTTTTGCATTAATTATATTTTATATTTAAAAATTGTAAAGCATATAACTATATTTTTGCAATTATATAGAATAAGATTAAAAAGATATAATTATTATATTAGAAATCTTAGAGATTATTTATATTCTTTAGAAGTAAATAAATTTGATTTTTATTTCAAAGCACATATAATAAAGGGCACACAATTTTAATAAAAGGAATATGAATAATGAAGAAAATTTTCATGTTAATGTTTTTACTGACAATAACTGTTATTGGATGTACAAAACCAGTTACTATGGATGCTCTAACAGGAAAAGCATTTATACTTACAAATATGTTTGAAGGAAGTGATATTACTCTCATGTTTGACAGTAATAAATTTTCAGGCAGCTCTGCTGTTAACAGATTTTTTGGAACATATGAAATAGGCAAAGATGACTCTTTCACAACAAGTGACATCGGAATGACTATGGTGGCAGGTCCTGAAGAAGCTATGAATATTGAAACAGAGTTTCTTAATATGTTTAACAACATAACTAAAATATCTTTGAAAGATAAGACACTTACATTTACAACTTCTGATGATAAAAAACTTATCTTTGAAGAGGGCGTTGTGGAAGATGGAACTGTAGAGGAAGAGCCTGCTGTAATGAGTAGTGCTGCTCCTATGACTATAGAAAATTTGTATGGAAAAACTTTTAAACTTTCAAATATGTTTGAAGGAAGCGAAATTACTATTATGTTTAATGATGGTAAAATTTCTGGTAAAGCTGCCGTTAATAATTATATGGGTAGTTATATTATAGAAGGCGACAAATTGACTATCGATGGTGCCATGGGTGCTACTAGAATGACTGGCCCTCCAGAACAAATGGATGCTGAAAAAGCCTATTTGGAGATGCTACCACTTATTACGACTATTGTAATTAATGATGGTGAAATTACATTAAAAACAGATGATGGTAAAGAATTAGTTTATAAACAAATGTAGTTTTATAATACTAATCAATAGATAGATGGGGGTAAAAAATGCGACATATAAAAAATAGATTGTTATTATTTATTTTAATAGTAGTGTTTTTTATCCCTTCATCTACATTAATATTTGCATCAGAAGATTCTGTTGGTGATGTTATAATGCATGAGGTAACAGACAATACCTCAGATCCATTTTTTTCTTTCCCTATAAATATAGGCAATTTTTCTTATACATTCAAAATAACAAAACATTTTATAATACTTACAATTGTTGCTATACTTTGCTGTCTAACAATATTATATTTAGCTCATAAATTAAAAACGCCATTTAAAAGACCAACATTTTTTCAGAACATATTAGAAGTTATAATTGAATATTTGGACAAACATGTTTTGGGTGTAACATTGGGTAAAAATGGTAGAGAATATTTACCTTTTTGTCTAACTATGTTTTTCTTTATACTTATTGCAAATTTTTTGGGTTTAATTCCTGCTACTATGAAGTTTGCTACTCAAGGCGGCGGTCATTCTTATATCGCAGGTGCTATAACTGCAAATCTTTCTGTTACTGGGGCATTGGCTGTTTTGTCATTTTTTGCCTATAATATAGCTGGAATGCGTAAAAAAGGAATTGTTAAATATTGGATATCTTTGGTTCCACATGGTGTCCCTATATTTGTCGCGCCTATCATATGGATTATTGAATTTATAGGCTTATTTACTAGGGCATTTTCTTTGGCTATACGATTATTTGCTAATATGACCGGTGGGCATATTATGATTATCGTTATACCATTTTTAATTATAATATTTGGTACTGTGTTGGTATCTCCATTTGCAATAGCATTTTTAATATTTATATATTTACTTGAAATATTTGTTTCTGTTGTACAAGCATATGTATTTTCATTTCTTACTGCTGTATTTATATCCCTCGCTATAGAAGACCATTAGTAGGCTTAAGTTTTTTCTTAATTGCACATTTTAATGCAGTACTATAAAAAATAATTATTAAATTATAAAGGCTTGTTTTATGGAAGATAATAAAACAAAAAATGATGGCATGAAGATTATACTTTGAAATAGCAAGAAGCATGTTAGCTGACAATATTGATATTAATATAATTTCTAAACATACAGGTCTAAGTAAAAAAGAAATAAAAAATTTGAAACTATAGTTTTATATTGCAAACATAGTATAATTAAAATAGGTAGGAAAAATATGAAAGTTATAGCTATAATACCCGCTAGATATGCATCAACGAGGCTACATGGAAAAGTGATTTTGCCAATCAATGGGAAGCCACTTATATATCATGTCTATAAAAATGTCGCGGATACAGTTCAAATCAATGATACTATTGTC
Source organism: uncultured Spirochaetia bacterium (assembly GCA_947040495.1). Lineage (GTDB taxonomy): Bacteria > Spirochaetota > Brachyspiria > Brachyspirales > Brachyspiraceae > CAMRBQ01. The sequence continues at coordinate 53,149 of CAMRBQ010000005.1, read as the reverse complement.
GCAACAGATAGTGATATTGTTATAAAAGAATGTGAAAAATTAAAAATAAAATCTATGCTTACATCGAGTGAGCATAAATCTGGTACATCAAGAATTATTGAAATAGCCAAAAAAGTAGAAGCAGATATTATAATTAATGTGCAAGGTGATGAGCCTCTTATTTATAGTGAGATATTGTCATCTCTTATCAAAACATTTGAAGATGAAACTGTAAACATAGCAACAATTAAAACACTTATAAAAGATGATGCTATGATTAAAGATGAAAATGCTGTAAAGATTGTATGCGATAAAAATGATTTTGCTTTGTACTTTTCTCGTGCCACCATCCCACATAAGAGAAGCGATATCGATATAAATGTAGAGTATTATAAACATATTGGCGTATATGCTTATAGAAGGGATACTTTGCTTGAGATAGAAAATATGAAAGCAAGTGAATATGAAAATATTGAAATGCTTGAGCAGCTTAGATGGCTTTATAATGGGCTTAGAATAAAAGTTATAAAAGCGGATAAAGATTTACATGGTGTCGATACGAAAGAAGATTTAGAATATATTTCTAAACATCATTTCCATGAGGACTCTTAAAATTATTTGATAAACTATCTTCCGCCCAATACAAATGTAGGCAGCCTTTTATATCTTTCAATGCATCCATTTCTAATTCTCGTGCGAGTAAATGTTCATCTGAATGTTCGTCACTTGTATATATAGAAAAATTACCAGCCTCTATAAAATTAAATCTTTTATAGTAATTTATATCCCCTATCAAAAAGCATGATTTATACCCCATTTTTTTTGCGATAGATAATCCACTATTTATAAGTTTAGAACCAATACCATTAGACTGATAGTCTATATCAACAGCAAGAGGTTCAGCCAATATAGTTTCTATTTTTTTATCCTCATATGTCAGTATATATGTCTTAGAAAACATTATATATCCTACTATCTTACCATCTTCTTCATATATAAGAGATAGTTCTTTTATGTAAGCATCTGTGCCTCTTATATCCCTTGGCACATTTTGTTCATCGTCATCTGTATAAACAGCATTAATAAATGATTTTTTTATCATTGATTCTATTGTATCAAAATCATTTTTGTTTTCTATTCTTATTGACATATAAATTCCTAATATTTTTCATTAATTATAAGTATAATTAATAGAGCATTAAAAAACAATAGATAAAATATCTTAATATTATTATTTTGACAAATACAACAAATTCCGATATAATAATATTCATAATATAATGTTTTATATTGTTATTAATTTTAGACAAAGAGAGTATAATATGAAAAATAAAAATATTGTCAATAGTATTATAGGGGAACATTCTTCATTTGAAGGAACTTTTCACGTTGATGGAACTATACAAGTAGATGGTAAATTTGAAGGAGATATGAAGGCCAAGGAATCCCTTGTAATAGGGCCTACTGGCAAAGTAAAAACACATATAAAATCAAAAAATGTAACAATTGCTGGTACTATTGTTGGCGATATAACTGTAGAAAATGAACTTGTAATCCTTGAAACAGGTAGAGTTCTTGGAAATATTGATGCGGCAAAAATAAATATGAGTGAAGGTGTCGTCGTACAAGGCGAGGTACGTGTAACAGGCGGACAAAAAAAAGATATACAATCTCTCATAACAGAAGCTATGTCAAGAGATGACAATACAAGTACAGATAATCATGATGATAGCAGAAATCAATAATTAAAGTTATAAAATATGAGTGTAAAACCAAAAACAAAAACAGAATTGGATATTATGAGGCAGGGTTGTAAAATACTTGCTACAGTATTTGAAGAGATAATGCCTCTTATAAAAGAAGGTGTTACAACAAAAGAAATAGATAAATTTATATACACAAGCATAAGAAAAAAAAATTCAATGCCATCTTTCAAAGGATATGGTAAACCACCATACCCCGCATCAAGCTGTATCTCTATAAACGAAGAAGTTATACATGGCATCCCTAGTAAACGTAAATTACAAAATGGAGATATAGTTGGAATAGATATAGGTGTTTACTATAATGGTTATCATGCCGATAGGGCTACTACATTTATGGTGGGTGATGTATCTAATGAAGCAAGAGAACTTGTTAAAACAACAGAGGCATCATTTTATAATGGGGTGTCTTCTATAAAAGCAGGCTCACATTTGGGGGACCTTTCCAATGCTATACAAAAGACTGTTGAAGCAAAAGGCTATAGCGTTGTGCGTGAATTTACAGGACATGGTATAGGTTCAAAATTGCATGAAAAGCCGTCTGTCGCACATTATGGAGCAAAGGGTACAGGTGTTATTTTACCACTTTATACTACTATAGCTGTAGAGCCTATGATAAATATGGGCACACATAAGGTATACATAGCAGATGATGATTGGACTGTTATTACAGCAGATGAAAAACTATCATCACATTATGAACATACAATTGTTGTGTTAGAAGATGGTATAGAAATACTTACAACATTAGATAAAAATAATTTTATAGAATTCAAAGGCTAGTATCTTTAACAAATAACAAATATTTGGGTGATAATTTGGATAATAATATCGATAAATATAATATTTCATATTTTGAAAATTCTAAATGGAATATCGAAGGGATTGTTTCTATATCAAATGGTAAATATGAAAATGCCTATGGTGAAGTGAATGTTCAAAAAAACACTGCAAATGATGGTGTGAGTATTCATCGTATATTTAGCCTACAGTCAGAAAGTGATATAATGTATTTTGAGTTTAACGAAGAATTATCTATGGATATATCGGAAACTAATATACTAAGATATGAGTCGACAAATCCACTTGTTGGTGAAGCACTTAAAGGGCTTTATATTGTTTCATTTGATTTTATACATGCAATGTATGCAGAGCTACTAGGCGGCTCAAGTGTTCAAGAGGTATTTATAAAAAAAGATAATGTTACTTATTTAAATAATGGTATAATGTTTAGAACGGGCAAACTTTATCTAAGATGGAATCTTGAATATAAGATACAATAAAATTGTTATGAAAAATATTTTATTAAAAGGAAACATATAATATTTATGGAAAATGACAGCATATATAAAAGAATAAATATTAATTCTATAATGAAGATTGTTAGAGAAAAAAATCCTGATATGGATGATTTTGAGATAAAAACTCTTTCATACGAAACTATAGCTGAGCTTAATAAAAAAATAAATGAAGTTGTACTTGAATTTGAAAGAGGGGAAGGGTTTTTTGATAGCTGCTATTTTTGTGCAAAAGATAATCTAAATTTATAGCAATTATAATAAATCAAGTAAATCTAGTATCTCTTTTTCTGTCTCAACTTTTACAAATTTTAATTTATCTTCACGAGATATATTTGGTATATGCGATAAATATTTCAATATAAATTTACGCATAAAATGCATACCCTTTATCTCTGTATAATTGAGCGAGGCTTCATGTATATGCTCTTTTATTATTTCTATTACCTCATGCTTAGCAATGCTATAGTCGCTATTATCATCGCTATCAAATATCGAATTTAATTCCCTGAATAACCATGGATTGCCAACAGCAGCACGCCCTACCATAATAGCGTCTACATTTGAAATATTAAATGCCTCGATAGCAGATTCTTTACTTTTAATATCGCCATTGCCAACAATAATAAAATCGCCTGCCTCTTGTTTAAGGCGAGCAATAGCCTCCCAATCGGCAGAGCCTCTATACATATCTGTCGCATATCTGCCATGTATTGTTATAAAACTTGGTTTTTGCTCTATCAATGCTTTTAATCGCTCTATTTCTCCGCCCTCTACTCTACTAAACCCAAGCCTAATTTTCACACTAAAAGGCAAAGGTGAAGCACTTTTGACAGACTGTACAATACTAATCATTTTATCTATATCTGTTAATAGCTTAGCACCAGAGCCTGAACGTATAACTTTTCTTGTAGGGCATCCCATATTTATATCTATGAATGAAAAAGCAATCTCACCATCATTGCCCATAATTTTATCTATATGATTTTCAATAGCAATCTTAAACTCATCAGCATTGCTTCCAAATAGCTGCAGGCTTACAGGGCTTTCTATATCAGCACGCTTCATATAATTATAACATTTTTTTATATTCCTTGACAAAGCAGCAACACTAACAAGCTCTGTAACTGCGAGTGAAGCCCCACATTTTCTTGCAATAGAACGGAATGCATAATCGGTATATCCTGCAAGGGGGGCTAATATAAATCTACCATCTAAATTTACATCCGCTATTTTTATATTTTTTGTTTTTGGAATTGCCATTAAACTATATTGTCCTAATTATATTGGGTGTTTTTTATATCTATTCATATTGAAAAAATCAATTATATATTGATGTATATTATTATACAATAATTTATTTTGTTAAAAATACTATCTATATCAATTATGATTGTTTATGTGTAATTCTCGTACAAAAAAAAATTGTATGTTTTATACAAAAAGTTATATAATTTGGGTTTATATTTATATAAGACATATATAAAATATACTTAGAATTTAAAAACAAGGAAACTTATAACATATGGAAAATAAAATAATTTATTTAGATAATAATGCGACAACCCGTGTTCATAAAGAAGTCGTGAAAATAATGCTACCATACTTTGAAGAGTACTATGCTAATCCCTCAGGGATGTATACATTTGCTAAAAATACTCATATAGAAGTTGAAAAAGCAAGAGCTCAAGTCGCATCATTGCTTAATGCAGAATCTATAGAAATATGCTTTACATCATGCGGTAGCGAAGGGGATAATTTTGCTATACGTGGTATTATAGAAGCCAATCCAAATAAGCGACATATTATAACAACTCGTGTAGAACATCCAGCTGTCATAACAACGTTTAGAGATTTTGAACGCAAGGGTTATGACGTTACATATCTTGATGTCGACAAAGATGGCAATCTTGATATAAATGAACTTGAAAAATCTATTAGAGAAGATACAGCTATTGTATCTATCATGTGGGCAAATAATGAAACTGGCGTTATTTTTGATATAGCATCTATTTCAGATATTGTGAAAAGCAAAGGGGTGATTCTACATGTTGATGCAGTACAAGCCGCTGGTAAAATACCAATAGATATGAGTAAAAATAAAATTGACTTACTTACAATATCAGGTCATAAAATACATGCTCCAAAGGGTATCGGTGCATTGTATATAAGAAAAGGTACTATGATAAGACCCGTACAAACAGGCGGGCATCATGAAAGAGGTCGTCGGGCAGGGACAGAGAATGTACCTTATATTATAGGATTTGGTCTTGCATGTGAAATGGCAAAAAATAATATGGTTCATGATATTGCCCATGTGAAGTTATTAAGAGATAGCCTTGAAAATGAACTTGTATCCAAAATAAAAAATACAAAAATAAATGGTGGTGCTAGTGAGCGTCTTCCAAATACACTTAATATAAGTTTTCAATATATTGAAGGGGAGGGGATACTACTTATGCTTGATAGGTATGGTATATGTGCTTCGACAGGAAGTGCTTGTTCATCAGGTACTCTTGAGCCTTCACCTATACTTAGGGCTATGAATGTTCCATTTGATTTTGCCCATAGTTCGACAAGATTTTCATTTTCTATATACAACACAATGGAAGAGGTACAATACACAGCCAAAAAAGTTATTGAAATTGTTGATACTCTAAGGCATATTTCACCATATACGCCGAAAGATTTTTTTGATAAATAATAAAAAATTATATATAATATCTTTCATAAAACAATGTAGGAATTTTATATTATGAATAAATTAGATTTATATTATTTTTTAAAAGGCGATGTATCATTTGAGGATATAATCTATAAAGAAACTATAGGTTCTTCTAAAATGTTAGAAAATAAAGTTCATGACAAAGTTGCCTCAAAAAATATAGATAATTTAAATACTGATGATAATAAAAAATATGAGACTGTAGATAGAAGTGATGACTGATATAAATAAATTATATGATAGTATTGCGTATTGTAATAAATGTATACTTTCAAAAACTAGAAATACTATTGTCTTTGGTAAGGGCTCTCAAAATCCTGATATTGTTTTTATTGGAGAAGCACCGGGCTCTGATGAAGATAAGTTAGGTTTACCATTTGTAGGTCGGTCTGGAAAATTGCTCGATAAATGGATTAACAAATATAATCTAAGCCTAGATAATATTTATATAATGAATGCTATAAAATGTCGCCCACCAAAAAATAGAGACCCATTGCCAGAAGAAAAAAATGCATGTAGAGAGTATTTTGAAAAGCAGCTAGAGATATTAAAACCAAAAATTATATGTGCATTGGGTAAACATGCCCTCTCTAATCTTATAGATTTTAGTGTATCATCAAAATATTCTGATATGAGAGGGGCACTACATACATATAAAAATATACCCGTTGTTGCAACATATCATCCAGCATTTATATTGAGAAGCCCTCAGTCTGCCGAAAAAGTATATGATGATTTTGAATTGCTTTTAAAAACTATGAATAATTAAAAATAAATTTACTTTTGATTTGATATAAAAGATAGCCATTTATGCTCTTGAACTTCTATATCGATTGTTTTATTATTAGAGTAATGCCCATGTATAATAGACACACTAGACTTTGATATATGAAGAGATTTTGAAAGATAATTTATGATTTCTTTATTTGCTTTGCCATCAACAGCAACTGCATTTATTTTTAATTTATATAAATCATTTTTTAATGTAGATATAGAATTATTTTTTGCATTTGTTGTTACCTTAAACTTTATAAGCATTACATCATGCCTAAAATTTTAGGTCCAGATTTTAACATTGCTACAGTATATTCAAAGTGTACCGCTATAGAGCCATCATATGTATATAAAGTCCAACCATCCTCATGCTTTCTATATTTGTCACTACCATTTGTTATCATTAGTTCAAAGGCAAACACCATACCTTCTTTTAATACAATATCATTTTCAGGATGATAGAAATTATATATATAAGGACGTTCATGATATTTTTCGCCAACACCATGTCCTGTAAGAAATTTTATAATCTTAAATCCATTTTCTTTTACAATTTTATCTACTGTTTTGCCATAATCACTAAGCATCCCACCAAGCCTTAGTATCCTTATAGATTTTTTTAAGGCATTATCACATGTCCTTATAAGGGTCAATGCATCTTCATCTGCTTTGCTTGTTCCACCAACGACAAAAGTCTTTGCAAAATCAGCATACACATCTTTATATTTAACACCAATATCTATACATACAACATCAGAATGCTTTAATAATTTCAAAGGCTTTGGTAATCCATGTGCTATTTCACTTTCTACAGATATACTTGTCGCATAACCGTATCCAGCTATTTCATAATTTGCAGGGCTACCACCTTGCTCTATTATATATTGGGCTATTTGTTTATCCAATATATTTGCTCTAGTACCTGCCATTAAAAGCATCGAAGAGTATGATAAAGCATTCAATGCTATAGATGATGCCTTATTTATTTTTGATATTGTTGTTCTATCTTTTATAATTGGAGGTGCATCTTTTAGTAAATCATCTATATACATGCTATAGTCTAATCCTTATCTTCTATACATAACATAGAGCTTCATTATATAAATATCAATCATTATTTCAAATATAAAAAATAAAAATATAATATATCTCTATTATCTATACGGCTATTTTTCTAAAAAATAAAGTATTTTATATGCAATTAGAGGCTAGAAAGACCCAGTATAATAAAGTAGTCTTTTTTATCTATATTATCATTATTATCAACGGGCACAAATATTATTTTATCAATATTTTTATGTTCATCTTCTGGGAATTTAGATGATATTATATCAGATTCCATAGGATTATCTATAAAAATCACTTTGTTCTGTGATAATAATTTTGTATAAAGTGGCTCGTCATCTTTTATTGTAAATAAATATTGCTCATCTATATCTATAGATTGAGAAACCTGATATGCCATACTTTCTTTATCATATTGGACATATAAGGCTTTGTCAACATTTGCGGATAAATCATTTTTCATGTCATCCAGTATATCATCCATAGATTTATTTTTTAACATATTCTTAAAATATGGAGCATCAAGAATGTTATCCCATATCTTTTCGTTTTTATAATAATTATCTGGAATTTTTGGTACTTTCTCCAAATCATTTTCGTTATCATCATCAATCTCAAGAGTAGTATTTTCTATATCATTTTCCAACTCTGTTTTTTCATCTTCATACTCATAATTAATATCAATTTGTTCAACATCATTGCTATCATCTATTTTGGATAATATATTTTCGTTTGATTTTTCATCATTCTCTTCATCATCTTTATTTATAATATTTAAAAAATCACTATCATCAAATGAAAATGCATTATCTGATGAAAAGTATTCATTTTCCATTTTTAATATTTCACTATCTAGCATAGAGCCATCTGTTATATAAATATTATTATCTTCTTTTACAGTCTCATCTGTAGAATCAAGCATGTTATTTTCCATTTCATTATTTTCATAGTCATTATCTATATCATTTATCAATAATTCTAATTCATCATTAGATATTTCTTTTTTATTATCTTCTAATTTATTTATTTCATGCTCCATATCTATATCTAATTCTTCAATATCTTTCATTATGTTTAATAGCTCTTCATTAATAGTATCAGTATTCATATCTATATTATCTATAGACTTCAATATACTATCGATACTGTCATCATCACTATCTTCTTCGTCTAAATAATTATTAATAAGTGTGGAGTCCAGGTCAATATCAGAATCTAATTCATCAAAGCTCTCCAGTTCATCCTCTAATAGTTTATCTAAATCGCTATCTGAAAGGCTATTATCACTATTTTCATACACATTATTTCTATTTTTTACAAATAAAATAAATGAAGCAACTATAAATATAAAAGATAGGCTAAATATTGCAAGGATAATATATTCTAGCACATTTTTTGTTTTAGTATTATCTTTGATAATCATGCCGACTATAGGATTTGAATTGTTTCTAGCAGATGCAATATATATTTTATAAGGAATTTCTTTTAGATCTATGTATCCTTTTGTAATAGTTAGCATAGGCTCTATTTGTAGGGCTATATTATAGTTCAAATCCTTAATGGCATCTGTTGCATATATAATGCTGGTTTCTGTAAGTGTATAATTTCCTACATTTGCTTTTGATATATTAAAAATAGAATTTGGTATCTTTAAGACAAGATAACCAATTAGTTTATCTTGGTCATCTTTTATTTTTGCGATTGACCTTAGACCATTATTTTCTAAATCATAAGTTGTATTAATTTCTAGATTATTTTTTCTTATTTTATCCCAAAAAACCTCTTGATATAATGGCTTTTGATTTTTACTACTTGAAAACACAATAGAACCATCATTTTTGTACAATGCTATATCAGAAAATTTTAGATTGTTTTTATTTAATAACTGAGATAAATATACTCTATCCTCATCTATTGCATAATTAGAATTAATAATTTTTATTATAATATTATTAAGTGAATTAGCATTTAATACAGTTCTAAATTTATCCGAATACAAATTTATATTTTTTTCTGTATTTTGAGCAATGGCCTCTACTTTTTGTTCAAATACTTCATAATTATCTGCCATGAGCCTTTTATTATGAAAGAACATCATGTATACATAAACAGCAATACATACTGCACTTACAAGGATTGATACAAAAAGTATAAAGGATATTTTTTTATTTCTCATATTCTTTCCATAAATAAAATATTAGTATTTTATTTGATTTCATTCTTATCTGTGACATTCTCATCTGTAACAATTTCTTTATTACTATAATTCATACTTATATTTTTCTTTGCTTTATCTTCAGCCTTTAATACAATAGACTCTAAAAGGGCATCAAATGAAGCAAATATATCACTTACATCGTTACTATATTTCTTTACTTTTGTTTTATTTATATTATCTAACTCATCATTAACAACAGCAGTTATGTTTTCTTTGTTTTCTATATCAGAAATATCAATAGATGTTTTTTCAATATTTTCTTGCCCAGTCTCCATATTTACAATGTCTGAATCTACTGTAATGTTTTCGATATCTTCAAGTATATCTGTTTCTATATTATTTTCCACTTTAAAATTTTCTACATCCTCATCTATTGATGTATCCTCGTTATGGTTAATAATTTCTTCTATCTCATTTTTATCTTCTATGCTGTCAGGACTATTTTTTATTCCAATATCTATATGATTATTGTTACTATCTATACTATCAGAAATATAATTATTAAATGGAGCATTTGTTTCAATTGTTTCAATATTATTTCTATTCTCAGTCATATGATCACTATCATTTATATTATCATCGTCATCAAATGAAGGGCCATCATATGCGAACTCATGCTGTTGAGATTTTGCAATTGCTTTATCTATCAATGATGCTGTTTTAATATCATTAATCTCATCTTTTTCAATAAATTTTATTGGTAAAAGCCTTTTTACTAGAGAAATTAATAATATAATTAATTTTTGTGCTAATACAATAAAAAATGCTGTAAGAGATATCAGTATAAGTTCAAAATAGTCGGGATAATTTTTACCTACCATTGTAACTGTCAAATCATTTGCGGACCCTATTGTAAAAGCAGGTTCTTTTTTATAATATGCATATTTACTAATTATGCTAGAAACATTTTCTTTTGCTCTAGATTCAACAAATGCCATATCATTCTGCTCTATTCTCTGTGATATATTATGAGAATCTGTTAGAATAAAATCTTTTTCTGCCATTTGGTAATAAGCAACTATATCTGTAACAAACATATAATCATTTCTTGTTGCCACATAATGCTCACCATTTTCATTTTGAATATGGCTAATTATATATAAAGTATTCTCATTTTCTGCATGTAATATCATAGATTTCTTTTCTTTAACTTCATTCATAAGTCTTTCTGTAAGTTCAAGAGTAAATCCTTTAATAGAAAATAAGTTTAATTTCATTTTCCCTTTATTATCAAAAAAAGTAAGTCCACGAATATATGGGTTTTCTAGTCTCATTTTATAAAAATTTTCTTTATGTTTTTCTATAGAGCTTGATGTCATATTTTTATTTACATTAAATGATTTTGCTGCTTCTTGAGTCTGATATTTTGATAGATTTATATAATCTGCAACAGACTGGCTCACTAAATTAATTTGATATTCAGAGACACTATTTCTTCTGATTTTAAACTTTGATGCTATATCTTCTGTTTTTTTAAGCATAACATCAAAATAGTCTTTCATAAAAATATGAACGGGATTTCCATTTGAATTAATATTTAATGTTAAAGCCCGTAAAATAATAACTGTTACTATTACAATTAGAAATGTAATTATAAAACTAATAGATGTTTTTATAAATTTATTTCGTCTACTTTCTATCATATATAAAACTCCATAATTTTTATATTATCGGTTTTGTAATACTTATTATTTAACAGATGTCTACATAAAATATATAAATTAATTAGTATCATAAATTTGTAGAATAGAGCTATTTAAAAACAAAAATCCCTCTAATTAATAATTTAATTAGAGGGATATATTTTAATTATTTATAATAATTTATTTATCTTGAAGAATCACTATTCCAGGGAGCTCTTTACCTTCAAGGAATTCAAGAGATGCACCACCACCTGTTGAAATATGTGTCATTTTATCAGATAGACCGGCCTTATTTATGGCACTTACACTGTCGCCACCACCAATAACACTTATACAATCACTTTCAGCAATAGCTTTTGCAACTGCAAATGTTCCTTTTGAAAAACTAGGCATTTCAAATACACCAAGTGGTCCATTCCATACAACAGTCTTTGCTAATTTTATAATATTATTTATTTCAGATATTGTTTTCTCTCCAATATCCATACCCATCCAACCATCAGGGATTTCATCATTAGGTATTGTCTTTATATTTGCATTATTATCAAACTTATCAGCTATAATATTATCTACTGGCAAGTAGAGATTTTTATTAAGTGATTTTGCTTTTTCAATGATTTTTTTAGCTGTATCTACATGCTCTTCCTCTACAAGAGAAGTCCCAACACTATGATTTTCAGCCTTAAAAAATGTATAAGCCATACCACCACCAACAATAAGTACATCTACTTTTTCGAGTAAATTTTCAAGTACAGATATTTTGCTTGATACCTTTGCCCCACCAATAATAGCGACAAATGGTCTTTGTGGGTTTGCAACAGCATCGCCAAGATATTCAATCTCTTTTTCCATTAAAAATCCAGCAACGGCTGGTAGTTTATGAGCAATACCCTCTGTCGAAGCATGGGCACGATGGGCAGTCCCAAAAGCATCATTGACATAAATATCAGCAAGTGAAGCAAGTTCAGCAGCAAATGCCGCATCATTTTTTTCTTCTTCTTTATGATAACGTAAATTTTCAAGCAAAAGAACATCGCCTGCTTTTAATGATAAAGCTAATTTTTTTACATCTTCACCAATACAATCATTTGCAAAATATATATTATTATCTGATGTTTTAAGTTTTTCGTTAAGATATACTGAAATAGGCTTCATTGAATAAGAAGGATTAGGTTCACCCTTTGGTCTACCTAAATGGCTCATAAGTATAAGGCTTGCCCCTTGTTCAAGTATATATTTTATTGTAGGCATAGCAGAATCTATACGTGTTGTATCTGTTATTATACCTTTGCCCTCTTTATCAAATGGGACATTAAAGTCTACTCTCATTATTACACGTTTACCTTTAATATCAATATCTTTTACGCTTTTTTTCATTTAATAATCCTCCTAAGAATTTTTCATTATTGATAAATAATAAATTAGAATAAATAATTATAACCTATTTTAAAAATAATTCTATCTATTAGTAAAAATTAAATCGTATTATTTTTACTAAATATTATATTTTATATATATATTTTTTATTTTATCTCAATTTTTTATTGATATAATATAATATTATATTTTAAAGTATCATTCTGAATTTTGACTTTTTTTTATAAAAAACTATAATAGTTCTATGAAAGAAGATAAAAGCAATGGTAATATATTAATTATAGATGATGAAAAAGATATAAATACATCATTAAAGAGTATACTGGAAAATGAAAATTATACTGTATATGTTTCAGGTGATGGCAGAGAAGGGCTCGATTATATCCAAAGAATCGACTTAGATTTAGTATTTTTAGATTTATGGCTGCCAAATATTGATGGACTTGAAATATTATCAGATATATCAAATATAAAAAAAGACTTAAAAATAATTATGATGAGCGGGCATGCTGGTGTAGAAACTATAGTGCGTGCCACAAAAATGGGAGCAAGTGACTTTATAGAAAAGCCTTTCACTGCTTCAAAAATTTTATCTCTATGTAAAATATATATACCAAATAAAAGTGATGAAAATATATCAAATAAAACACCTGATATTAAACAAAACACTTTGCCTTTAACATCTATTAATAATATAAAAAATACCATAAATCAAAAGACTATAGAAAATAGCGTTGTAATATCAGGGCATGCATTGATGAGTGGTCGTAGTACTGCAATGCAGCTATTACCAGCCCCTCCAAATCACGGGATTATTTTTGTTGATATGGCTAAGGGAACAAGGATAAAACTAAGTCCCGATAATATTCAAAGCTCATCAAATAATTCCCATGCTAATTCAACTGTGCTTGCTAGTGAGGATAGTATAATTAGAACAACAGAGCATTTTTTAGCAACTATTCATATGTATGGTATTAATAATTTGATTGTAAAGTGTGATGAAGAAGTTCCAAATATAGATGGTTCTTCGCTAGATTTTTGTAGTATTATTGAGTATGCAGGTATAAAAGAACAGAATGCAAAAATTAGAGCCCTTGTAATTGAGGATGAAATTATATACGGAGATATAAATAATAAAGATGAAACATCTGTAAAAATATCCCCTTATGATGGGCTTTATATATCTCTTAATATAGATTTTCCAAGTCCAATTGGAAAGCAAAGCTATACATATATCTTTGAAACGCCCGAGCAATTTAAAAATGAAATAGGATGTGCAAGGTCATTTAATACATTAGAAAGTATACAGCTTGCCCAATTACATGGTATTGTTGGTGCGGGATTTATGGACTCTCATATAATAATTGATAAAGATAAAATTATAAATACAGAATTACGATTTGAAGATGAATTTGTCAGGCATAAAATACTTGATATAATAGGTGATTTATATATATTGGGTATTCCATTCCGTGGCAAAATAGAGGCAAATAAAACATCTCATAGATTTAATCATGACATTGTTATTGATATCGCTAAAAAATATAATTACTATTAGATGAGTTTATTTATAACAAGATGTATCTAAAAGTCTATCAAAAAAATTATCTCTAATATTATTTAAAAATAGTATTGTTTTTTCATCTTTGTAGTCTAAATAAGTCCAAGGTAAATCGGTATATCCTACTTTCTTTTTATATATTAATGTGAGGTCCGCAAATATATTATCTTTTAAATATATTCGATGGGTGAAATTTTTATTTGTAGACAATATAAAATTTTCTAATGTCAGCATACCTGGGTCTATATTTATAATGCGTTTATCATTTTTTGAATATTTTTTTTCAATTTTATTTGATGCTTTTTTTATCTTGATAAGATAATCTCTTCTTTGTAATTTTTTAAATACTAAAAATCTTTTTTTTAAATTAAATCCCATTTCTTTTTCATAGTATAATGAATGGGAAAAATTGAACTCCTCCCCCTCTGTTTCTATTTCACCTAATAATTTAACAAAATTATTTTTTGCCTTAGTATATACATAATTATCTTGATACATAAAAGCTATCACAATAACAGCCTTTGATTGCTTTAGTGTTTTACTCATTTATATGCTATATTGCTTTTATTTTACCATTATAAGTTAATAGTATAGTATGCTCAAAATCATTCGGGTCTTTAAAAATTAAATCTGTAGAGAATATATAATTAACATCATATCCTTCTTTTAATATTAGAAATAAACTATCACCCATATTCTCTTTAGTTAGGGTGTATGAAACAGAAAATGATACAACATTATAAGTTGATATTAAAATATCTGACACTTTTGTAGCAGATTCCTTCACTGTTCCTCCATTTATTTCAAGTCTATTATGACTAGATACCAAAAGATGAGTGAATCCCTTAGGTTTATGCATTTTGATATCAAAGCTAATATCAATTTTATCACTCGATTTTTGATAATTAGATTCTTTTACAGATATTGTAGGTTGTGGTATAGGTGGCAGCTGCAATCTAAACGGATAATAGACAGATTCCTCTAGTTTTTTCTTTCCATCGATAGTAAATTGATATTTGCCTAATAATGAGTATATATTAATATTTGTATTTATTTCAATATCAGCACTGATAAATTCATCATATGTAATCTTCATTTCATATGAATATGGCACATTCTCATTCGTAGGTATATCAATTCGAGATTCTCTAGTATACTTAGCTATTTCATTATTTGCACGATTTAATAAAGAGATATTAACATATTTTAATTCAAAATTTTGGTCGAACTTATTTGTAAATATATTATTAACATGAAAGACAATACCATTATAATTATACTCTAAAAAGTTTATACTATTTATAGATGCTACTTTTATTTTCTCAAATTCTTTTTTTGTAAGAGGCTCTGGTTCTTTTATAGTCTTTGTGGTAGTTTCCTCTGTTATGTTTGTATTCTCTGAGACCTCTTCATCTATAACCAAAATTTCATTTATAGGATAAGATTCCTTATCATCTGGGGCGGCAGATAAGTTAAACATTAAAGATAAAAATATAACAAAATAAAATATAAATTTTTTCATATTAAGATACCCGCCCTGAAATATAATAATTTATTAAATTATACCCTATAACCTAATAAAAATAAATAACTTTATAATTCATGAAATAGAGCAATTATATTGACATTATTCTATTTCATTTACTCCATTAAATTCATTTATAATATCATCCGATGGCTTTTTATCCATTAAACTTACAACTATTATAGCGATTAAAGAGAATAAAAAACCGGGTACTATTTCATATAAATTAAATATTGCTAGAGTATAATTAGTATGTGTTGTGAGGAATTTTCTTAATAATATCCAAACAATTACGGTAGTTCCACCTGTTATTATACCCGCTATAGCAGCATACTTTGTCATCCTCTTCCAAAAAAGTGACATTATCACAATAGGACCAAATGTTGCCCCAAAACCTGCCCATGCATTTTGAACAAGGCGAAAGACGCTACTATTTGGATTACTAGCAATAATAGCTGCGATAATAGCCACAGCAACAACTGTGATTCTACTTACTATAACTAGCTCTTTTTCATTAGAGTTACGTTTGAAAAATACCCTATAAAAATCTTGTGAAACAGCAGAGGCAGTCACAAGCAATTGGCTATCGGCTGTAGAAATAATGGCAGCAAGTATAGCGGCAATTAAAATAGCAGATACAACTATAGGAAATATTTTTAATGCCATAACCATAAACACAGTTTCACTTCGACCATCCATAAGCAATCCACCATGTGTTGGTAAGTATGACCTCGCAACTATACCAACAACTACAGAGCCAATCAAAGATAATATTACCCATATCATTGCAATCATACGAGCGGGTTTTATATGGCTTGCCTTATCAATAGACATAAATCTTACAAGTATATGAGGCTGTCCAAAATATCCAAGCCCCCAAGCCAAGGCAGAGATAATACCCATAATACCTATATTAGATATTGTTCTAGATGGCAAAGATGTTGCAAAACTAGTTAGTTCAGGGAGGATAGTTGGCATCTCAATTATAGCAACTGTAGGCACTATGAGAATCGCAAAAAACATTAAAATACCCTGTATAAAATCGCTAGAACAAACAGCATGAAATCCGCCTAGAAATGTGTAACCTACAATTACAAAAACACCTATACATAAAGAAAGCCTATAATCAAGACCAAATATCGTATTAAATAATTTTGCCCCAGCGCTGAATCCACTTGCTGTATATACTAAGAAAAATATAAATATAAAAAGTGCCGATATTGTCCTTATAATATTTGAATTATCTTTAAATCTATTTGAAAAATAATCTGGCAATGTAATACTATTATTTGCTTTGAATGTATATTGACGCAACCTCTTGGCAACTATTTTCCAATTTAAATACGTCCCAAGTGCAAGACCAATGGCAGTCCATACCGCCTCAGTAGCACCTATAATCGATAGATATGCAAGCCCTGGCAAACCAAGCAGCAACCAACCCGACATATCAGAGGCTTGGGCAGATAAAGAAACAAGCCATACATTTACCTTCCTGCCACCAAGTATATAGTCTGCTTGATTTTTGTTTTTTCTATAGAAGTAAAGACCTATAAATATCAAAATAAGTATATATATAAAAAGCACAACGCTCATTACAATTATATCTGTTTTTGTTTCTAATACTGGCATGGTTTTTTCCTGTTATTAATTTTATATTATTGAATAATAAAGTATATCATATAAATATATTTTTCAACTATTACTTTTGGCATGCATATAATTCAAGTTATACATTATAATGCATTCAATTGTACTACTAGGAAAAGTACTACAAAAAATAAAATATTGTTATATAATAAATAATTATTAAATTATAAAGGTATATTTTATGGCAAGCAAGAAAAAAACTGAAGATAATAAAAAAATGTTAATTAGAAGTGTCAAAGATATTAAAAAAAAATCAATAAAAATAAGTAGCGTAGAAGATTATTATAGAGCTTTTATCCATGTATTAAAAATTGAAAATAAAGACTTATATGGTAAAGAGCATTTTTGGATAATGGGCATGGATAGCGATGGATATGTTGTCTGCATTTATCTTGTAGCTTTGGGTGCTGAAAACATGGTAAAACTTCCTATCATAGATATTTTTGATACGGCTATAAAACATAAATCAAGAAATGTTGTAGTTGCTCATAATCATACAACCAGAAAAAAGCCCGAGCCTTCGCAATACGATATAGACTTTACGAACAAGCTTTATCATAGGTCGAAATATTTGGGACTAAATTTAATTGACCATATAATAATTTCACGCTCATCTTTAGAAAGTGAAGAATCAATTTACTATAGTTTTTTTACAGAAAAATATATAGATTTTTTCGAACAAGATATAACCTATCAAGCTGTTGATGATGTTAAAGATATTTTGGATAAAGAGAAGCAAGATTATGCTTATGATATGAAAATTGGAATAGCAAAAAAATTATTAAATCTTAATTTAGATATAGAAACTATTATTAAAGCAACTGGGTTGACAAAAAAAGATATAGAGAATTTAAAAAATAAATAAAAATTACTTAAATATAATAATAGGAAAAAATATGAACGTGTTAATTATTGGTAGTGGTGCTCGAGAACATGCAATAGCTTTTGAGATATTAAAAAATCAAAAAGTTGAATCTATATATATAAGCCCTGGCAATGCGGGGACTTCTATGTTAGAAAAAACTGAAAATGTTATATTGAATGAAATGGATGATATTTTAAATTTTGCCAAAAATAAAAATATCGATATGACTATTGTTGGCAATGAAGCATTACTTGTAGACGGCATTGTCGATTTGTTTAAAAAACATAATTTAAATATTTTTGGTCCAGACAAAGCCTCATCTATGCTTGAAGGTTCAAAAGCCTATTCAAAATTGTTCATGAAAAAATATGGTATAAAGACTGCAGCATATGAATCATTTGATAATATAGATAAAGCAAAAGAGTATATAGCAAGCCAGTCATACCCACTTGTTGTCAAGGCTAGTGGGCTTGCACTTGGCAAGGGTGTTATAATATGCCAAAATGAAAGAGAGGCCACTACTGCCATTGATGAGATAATGGGACAAAAAGTATTTGGTGATGCGGGCAATGAAATTGTTATTGAAGAGTTCCTTGAAGGATTTGAAGCCTCTATTTTATCGATAACAGATTCAAATATTATTGTGCCATTTATTTCTGCTAAAGACCATAAGAAAATAGGGGATAATGACACTGGCCCTAATACTGGTGGAATGGGTAGCATTGCTCCAAACCCACATATGACTGATGATATAAATAATTTATTTATTCATGATATATTAAAGCCTACGCTTATGGGCATAAAAAAAGAGGGATTAGAGTTTTGTGGATTTATTTTCTTTGGCATTATGATTACAAAGAAAGGGGTATATTTGCTTGAATATAATATGAGGCTTGGCGACCCTGAAACTCAAGTTGTGCTGCCTATGATGGAAACAGATTTCCTCTCGCTAATTACAGATACTATAAATGGCAATCTAGCAAAAATTGAAATAACATGGAAAAAAGGCTATGTCCTATGTGTTGTTGCATCTTCTATAGGATACCCTGATAAATATGAAAAAGGCCTGATTATCAATAACTTAGATAAAATAGAGGCGAGAGTTTATATGGCGGGTGTAGATAAAAAAAATGATGATTTAGTTACAAGTGGAGGCCGTGTTTTAAGTGTTGTCGATTTTGGTACTTCATTGGCAGATGCTAGAAAAAAAGTATATGATTCTATAAATCATTTAGATAAAAATGTTTTATACTATAGAAAAGATATTGGTGACATATAGAGCTTTTAATAAAATATAATGCCGAACAACTTTATTCATATGCAAATATATGAATCTCTTTGAAGCGTTTATCCTGACGAAGCTTTATAATGTTTTCTTTGACCATTTCAAGTATAGCCAAGAAAAATGTTACAAGCTCTCTTTTTGTAATGCCTTCAGAAAATAATTCTACAAATGAAAAATTTTTATTATCTTTGAGTTTTAGCTTTATCATATTTATAGCATCTTCAAGGTATAATGTTGCTCTATTTGAAAATACAGCAAGCTCATCTTCAGGGGTGAAGAAAATTTTGGCAAATGAATATACCAAATCATATAGCTTTACATCTTCCCAATACTCCTCATCTCCATTATATTTGTCTTTATCATGAGTATATCTTTGTTTATCTTTACGCTCAATAATAGAATTTTCGATATCTTGCATATTATCGAGGCTTTGTGATGCTATTTTAAATTTTTGAAACTCAAGCAGCTGTTGTACAAGTTCAAAATGAAGGTGCTCAGTCTGTCCATCAGGCACAAAATCTTTTGGAATTAACATTTTTGATTTATAAAGATGAAATTCACTAGCTCTTATAATAAAGTCACTAGCTGTATCAAGAGTATAGTTCTGATATTCCTTAATATAATTAGAAAATTGGCTGATTATATCTGTAAGAGATATTTCATATATATTTTTTTCAGATCGCTTTATCATTTCAAGTAAAATAGAAAGCGGGCCTTCATATTCTATATCATTAAGCGATACTACAAAATTTTCATCCATAATTTTTTATTCTATAACTATGCTAGATAGGAACTATCTTCACTCGATGTTTTTTTATTATCTATCTCGTCAAATTCTTTATCATGATCGATATTATAGTTTTCGACATCCTTCACAGTTAATTTTACTCCATTATGCTTTATACCATCAAAGTTATAAAGTACATTTATCATTATATTTTCTACAATGCTTTTTAGGCTTCTAGCACCCATTTTCATATCAAATGCTTTATCAACAATAGCATCAATAGCATCATCACTTACATTAAATTTTTTATCCATCGCCTTAAAAAACTCATAGTACTTTAGTATCGGAGAATCTGTGGCTTCTGTTAGTATAGATTTCATTTCTTCTTTATTTAAAGAATGTAATGTAGTTACAATAGGTACTCTCCCTAGAAATTCTGGTATCATTCCATATTTTTCAAGGTCTTTTATATCAACTTTGTCTAAAATACTATCTTTTATTTTACTATCATGAATAAGTTTTGAAGCAAAGCCTATCGAATTTTCACCTTTTAATCTATCTTTTATAACATCTTCAAGTCCAACAAATGCACCTCCAAATATAAATAAAATATTTTTGGTATTCATGAGTATTCCATCAGAGCTATGCATCATCCTTCTATCGCCAAATTCGGGGACTCTAATTTCTTCACCATTTAGCATAGATAAAAGAGCCTCTTGTACTGCTCTGTCAGATGGATTTCCAGTTGTCGATTGATGGGTATCTGCTTTTGCGATTTTGTCTATTTCATCTAAAAATACTATACCCTTTTCAGCAACGGATATATCACCATCAGATTTTTTATAAAGTTCATATAATACTGTTTCTACATCATCGCCTACATAGCCTGTTTCTGTGAGAGTGGTCACATCACTTCTTGCAAAAGGCAATGCTAATACATTTGCTAATGTCTGAGCGAGATATGTTTTACCGACACCTGTTGGTCCTATAAGCATTATATTTGAACGGAATGGTATATGTGGGGCATTTTGTAAACGCATATAATGTAAATAAGCTTGCACTGCTAATACTCTCTTCGCTCTTTTCTGTCCAATAACAGATTTATCTAATTCTGCTACTATCTCTTTTGGAGTAATATTTTCGACAATAGATTCAAATTTTCTTTTATTTAATGATATAGATGGAGTAAACTCTACTGATAGACTATCACCTATTATTCTGTTAAGTACACAATATTCCATCTCTTCAAGCAAAACAAATAAAATTTTGGAATTACTGAAACCTACAAGCGTTTGACCTATTTCAAGCCCCATTGATGATGAAAAATTGTCTTTTGATGTTGTAAGTATTTGTGATTTTATAAGCTTACTATCTGCTGATATATATTTATGATTTCTAATATATATTTCTGTTTCAATACTAACTAGCTCAAGTAGTTTTCTCATAGACAAAGAAGCTAATGGGTCTGTATAAAGCGAGTAAACTGTTATACAATAAAGCATATAACGCTCTATATCTGATAGTTTAAGGCTAGTAACCAAACATTCCATATTAAAATTATATTTTTTATATTTTTTTATATAAAGCATATCGCTTTTAAGTGATTCATGAAGATTTAATATAGCCTTAATTCTATCGCCTTTGCTAGATTCACTATCATTTTCTTCACGAATGTCATCATCAGTAAAATCAAAATGAGTATCTATATTCATATTAAGTCTTCTTAATACTTCATTATGTTCATTTATAGTAGTCAATGTATATACAATTCGAGTAATAATATCAAAATATTCCTCAAATACTATATCTCTATCATCTGCGACTTTGTTTTTTTTACCCATAATTATTTATTCCTTTCATTAATTATAAAGTTAAATATAGTTCATTTTTTAAAAAATAAAACTAGTTTATTTTGCCAAATAAATCATGTTCATTATTATTTGTTATATTGACTGTTATTATATCACCCGCTTTTATATTCTTTCCATTCTTATTATCTATATAAACAAGCCCGTCAATATCTGGTGCATCATATTTGCTACGACCTATTATCTCATCAGTATCAGTAGATTGCACAAGTACATCTATATCTTTATCGATAAATCTATTAAGACGCTTTATTGACACATCTAATGCAACGTCCATAAGTTTTTCACGCCTATCAAAGCATTCAGATTTAGTTGCAGATTCTTTGTTTATTCGAAGTGATGCTGTTCCCTCTTCTTTTGAATAAACAAATATACCAACCCTATCAATCTTTGCCTCATCAACAAAACATAAAAGGTCATCAAACTCATCTGTAGTTTCACCTGGGAAGCCGACTATAAATGATGAGCGTATTGCTATATCATCTGAATAGCTACGTATATCATTTATTAAATCCATATAAAGAGTATAGTCGCCAAGCCTATTCATATCCTTTAATATATCCCCATTCACATGCTGCATAGGGATATCAAAATATGGCATAACTTTATTTATTTCAAAATATCCATCCAATATCTTTTTATTTAATACAGATGGGTTTTGATATAAAACCCTTATCCATTCGATGCCATCTATTTCACTTAGCTGTTTCAGTAAATTAACAATAGCAAATTCTTTATATATATCCTTGCCATAATATGTAGTTTCTTGGGCTATAAGATTTATTTCTTTTATACCATTTTCTGCATGTGTTTTTGCTTCAGCAACTATAGACTCGATTGTTCTGCTACGATAATTACCACGTATCAAAGGAATCGCACAGAAGCTACATTTTGAATGACATCCATCACTTATCCTTATATAAGAATAAGGATTTTCTATCATGCTAACTCTACCAGAATATTCAACATAATTTTCTTGATATTTATCTAAATAAGCGCCATTTTCTTTTATAGCTGTTAGTATGCTTTTTAAATTATGAATACCAACTATAGCATCAACCTCTGGTACGAGCTGTAGGAAATCTTCTTTATAACGCTCCGCCATACAGCCTGACACTATTAATCTTTTGCATTTTCCATATTTCTTACAAAGAGAATGTTCAAGTATTGCTTCTATAGATTCCTTTTTGGCATCTTCTACAAAAGCACATGTATTTATAATAATAATATCTGCATCATTAGGCTCTGTTATAATATTATACTTTTCATCTTTAAGTATAGACATTATATGTTCACTATCTATCGTATTTTTTTCACAACCAAGCGAATCTATAAAAACATTTTTTAATTCTTGCATATTTTAATTGTATATTTTTTAATGCATAAATTCAACTATAAGGTAACATATATATATACCAAGTTATACAATCTTATTCAAATAAGATTTGCATTTTACTTTTTGAATAAAACATATAAAAAATATAGCTAATTATCCCCTTTAATTTTATTACTTTATTATAAGAACTACTTAGACAATTCTTTTGATTTATTATAACCCGCTATAATGGTTTCTATCATGGCACTACGTACATTGCCTTCTTCCATTTTTCTTATACCTTCGATAGTTATACCTTTTGGTGTGCATACATTATCTTTTAGTATAGAAGGATGTACTTGGCTTTCTTTAACCATTTTGCTAGAGCCTAAAAATGTTTGTGATACCAGTTTTATTGCCTCAGTTTTTGGGATACCAAGCAAAAGAGCAGCATCAGCCATTGCATCTATCAAGGTATATATATATGCAGGTGAACATCCTGCTATTGCTGTATAGGCATCTATCATGCTCTCATCTATGATAGAAGAGCCGCCCACTTTATTAAAAATATGCTCCACAATAGTAAGGCATTTTTCATCTGTATTTGCACCTCGAACAATAGAAGTAAATCCTTCTAATACTTCGATAGGAGTATTAGGCATAATTCTAATTACAGTATTACTTTTTATATAACCTTCATATAGGCTTAAAGGTAAAGCACCTGCTATGCCTATTATGAAAGTATTTTGTGGTATGCTACATGCTGATAATTTTTCTAATACAGATTTAACAATATTTGGCTTTACGGCAATAATTATTATATCAGTTTTAATTATTTCATCATAATTTGTTGTTATATTTACCGATAGTTTTTTTTTGATAGAATCAAGCTTTTTTATATCGATATCATAGGTAAATATATTATTTTTATTTATAGTTTTTGATTTTATAAATCCATTCATCATCGCTGTTGCCATATTGCCAGTACCAATAAAACCAATTGTCATATTTTTTGTATCAATTATATTTTTATTATCAATCATACTATATTCCTCCAAGTACATCTAATGCATTTGTAACAATCATATTTGTATAATTAACCCTTACATCATTTGCAACATCAGTTACTATATATTTAAGCGTTGTAGGTCTTTCAAGTATGAGCTGCTTATTATCATATTCCCAAGCAACAGTATTTGCATCCAAAAATGAGCCTTTGCCATATTTATTATTTAATGTATTAAGTAAATCTAGAAAGTCAACTTGCTTCTCTTGATATCTTATTGTAATAGAATAAAGTGAATTATCTTGAAATAAAAAATATCCGCTTCTGAAAAATTTATTTTGATTTATAGCAATGAAGGAATCAGAAACTTCAGAAGATATATCACTTTCTTTATATTTTCTAGCCAAGCTAATAAGTGGGTTTTTAAGTAGATTTGCTATAGTATTTTCCATATTACTACCAAGAGCTATATCCCCAAAGCCTGTTATTGGAACTGTACTTTTTGCGGGTGCGATTAGTTCTTTTTGCGAATTTGTTTGAGTATCTACATTATTAGTATTAGTATCTTGTGATAATAATAAATTTGACAGCATACAAATTATAAAAATAGAATATATTGCTATATTAGTTTTTTTCATTTTTGACTCTTTAATATTGTTTTGATAAATAATTAAGTATAACAATTTTATACATTATAAAATATCGTCAAAATCCACAAAATCTATATTTATTTTATTTGTTGAAAAAAACTTCATTATCTTGCTTTTTGATATGCTATCATTGGATATAAGCAAATATGTTTCACTAATTTTTTTAATATTTATATGTAATCTTTTGGCACTATGTAGTATTTCATCGATTTTATCAGTATTATTAATTTTTATTATTACAGCACTATCACAAATCATAGCAAAATATGATTTATTGTACCATCTTCTAAGTGTAGATTCTGTATGCATAGCAAACTTATATCCATATCTATCAAGCATATTTACAAGCATAGCAATAAAATCTTCAAATGTGTAATTTGTATTATGTAGAGATAGCGTTTTCCCATTAGAGATACTTTCTTCTGTAATGGTCATTTCATATATGTTATCATCTTGCTTTTTTATTTCAGAAAATAACATGCATAAGTATATAAACTTATCAGAAAAAGATTGATGATTGATAAACATAAAATCAAATGTGCCTGTCGTTATAAACTTTTCTTCTACATTATTAGATAATGATATATATATATTATCATCAGTTTCATGTATAAAAATATTGCCAAATATATATAAATTTATTATGGTATTTTTAATATCTGTAATCGATATTTTATTATTATTAGTGCTGTTTATTATATTTAGAAGTTTATATATAGACATATCATTTTTATATTCATCGCTGTCTATAATATTTAATATACTAATATAATTGTTATTCAAAAATATATAGCCAAATAAATAGTTAAGCCTTTCTTTTAATTGTAAGCTTTTTATATATTTATATCTTTCTTTGTCTATATTATCTTCTTTTATTATATCCAATATTAAACAGATATTATATATATATTTATAGTCTACTTTATCTGTAAAAATTTCTGAATTAATTGCATTAATATGCTTTTTATTTATGCTGCCATCCCTAGATATTTTTATTTTACCCATTAAAAGCCTATCTATAAACATATCAATATCATAAAATATATTTTTATGATTATTCTTATAGTTAATAGGTTTTTTAATATTATTCAAAGATTTTTCTATATCTTCTACAACTTTATCATTTGAAATAGATATGTGTGATTTTATATTTCCATCTATTTTTATAAAAAATAAAGAGAGAATATCTGCTTTTAATAATAGGTCTATATTTGAAATAATATAATCTATTTTTTCACTGTATATAACAGTATCTTTATATATCTCAAATTCCTTTGATATAAATGTATTAGATGAATATGCAATATCTTCTATATTAAAAGATAAACCAAGGCTATAAATAATTTTTATATCTTCATAAAACTTTAAGTATAGTTTCTTATCATAATTTTTATTATGTCTTATTAGTTTTAAATCATTCTCACTATTGAGAAATATATCTTTTAATATAATTGCTATTTGAGGTAGAAGTGTAATAGTATCATCAATTGCATTTAGCTTTGCCCTTTTCTTTTGTATATATACAAATCCACTATTTTCAATATATGAGGTGTCAAAACTATTCTCACTATTTTTTTTAAACTTGATATTACATTTTTGTATAATAGAGCGAGTGCTTGCATAATGAGCATCACCAAATGAAAATAAAAGATGATATATAATATCTTTAATATCATCAGGCAATGTTAGAAATTTAGATATAACAGAGGTTTTATCTGTAATTTTCTTTTCAATATTACTTATAGATTTATTTTTTATTCCCCATATTTTGCATAGATTAGCAACTGTAGTATCTGTAAAAATGTTAATAGATGATGATTGCATATTATAGTTTTGTTTTAACCTTGCGCTATTTTATGAAAAAATAATGCCAAAATCCTTTGTCAAGCTTAGCATCTCTTTTTGCCTGCATCCATACAATATTAGGTTGTCCTTTTATGAGATGATATGGAACAAGCCCCCACATTCTACTATCGCAACTTTCATCACGATTATCACCAAGACAAAAATAATAATCCTCTTCTATATTAAAAATAAACTCATCAGAGTTATCTTTTGCATAAACTTCATATATATTTATCCAGTACCAAAGTTTAACATCATAGTTTGCAGGTTTATCATTTATAAATACATCAAATCCACTTCTATCCCTATAGTCGATAGTGTCAACATATTTTTTGAATACCATGACATCACCTTTTTTAGGGATGTAAACGGGGCCATAAAAATCAATAGGCTCACCACCTGCCGTACTTGGGGCAATGAGCTGCCTATCACCATATTTAAAATAGCCGTATTTATCTTCAATATAATTGCCATTCATATATAATTTCTGCTCTCTAATTTCAATAGTATCACCAGATTTTGCTATGATACGCTTTACATATTCTTTTCTTGGGTCTAAGTCTACAGTCTTTAATCCTATGATGCTTGGTATACCCGTCATCTGTTTTCCACCAGTTAGTATATCACCCAACTTGTCGGCAAATAGTATCCTTGGATCCCAATCAAATGGTGAAAGTGCAAATATATATACAGGCAATTTTAATATTTGTACCAAAGTGCTTGGAACATGATATGGTGCTGTCCTTTCGCATGCATTGTATGTAGAAGATGGTGCTCTAAATACTATAAGGTCATCAACCTCAGGCTCTTTTATTTTTGGTAATCTCCATCCAATAAGGCCATCTGTAAATGGAACTTTTACACCAAACATAAATCTATTTGCAAATAGTCTATCTCCAGGCATGAGATTTGGTATCATAGAACCTGTAGGGATTTGATAATTTTGAACTAAAAATGTATTTATCAAAAGCACTATTACTATGGCATAGCCTATTTCTCTAAAATTATGTCTCCAATCATTAAACTCGCCAATAAGTAAATCTATTAAATCTTTTATATTTTTCATAATTTAATTGCCTATGTAATTTTTGAAACATACTAATGATATATGCTTTAAGATAAAAAATCAAATATTTGATAGTATGATTATTCTAAGATAAACTATCTATATATAAAAATACAAAAAGCATTTGACAATTTTAATTATTAGCCATGCCATCCAAAATACATTCCCTCGCCAACAGAAGATTTTATATTATCCTCGTCCATCCAACTGTAATTTTGCTTTATCCATACAAGTCCATCTTTTTGTAATACGCTATTTTCTGAATCATTTTTATAGTTGTACCTTTCAAAAAAATAATTAGTTATGTCTTTTCTAGCTTTTACTAGATAAATACTAATATTATTTTGCATCTCCTCATCTAAATCTGGAAAATGTTCTTTTGCTAATTCTAAAATAGTTTTGCGATGCATTCCTCCAAATCCTGAAGTAAAATGATATAATATATTTAAAATATGTTCATCCATTATTTAATCCTCTTTGTATTATAAATCTCATTAAAATATAATATTAATTATAAATCCACTCAAAGTAGAAAATAAAAATATATATATAAGATATAAACTGAAATGTTTTATACCCAATATTATTTTTAATGCCCCTAAGTTTGTTATTTTTGTTGCGGGCCCTGTTAGCATAAATGAAGTAGCCGCCCCATAACTCATGCCAACTTCGAGCCATGATAAGAGTAATGGTATAGTACCCCCTCCACATATATAAATAGGAACTCCAATACTTGCAGCCAGAAGTACACCAAGTCCACGATTGCCTCCAAAAATAGAAGCAAATATTTCGGCATCAATATATCTCTGAAATAGTGCTGAAAGTAGAATACCCAATAAAAAATATAATCCAGTAGATTCTATATTTCTTATAATACTTTTTAAAAATGCAATTATATAATTTTTATCTTTATTTTTTTGTGTATTATTTTCAAATAAATTAAAATTAAAAAAATTCTTATTAGGATAAAATAACATGATTATAATGCCTGCTAATATACCACATACAAAGCATGAAATAATGCGTATTATAAAAATAGTTTTGCCAAGAGCCAGGCTATATATAATAAGCTGTGGATTTAATAATATTGAGCTTAGCATAAACGAGGCTATAAAATAATCCTTCACACCTTTTTGAGAAAATGAGGCTGCTATTGGGATTGTGCCATACATACAAAGAGGGGAGATAATACCAATTATACTTGCAAAAATTATACCAAAAAAATTAAAAATTTTATTTTCTATATTATTATTTAACAACAGAGCATGTATTTTATCTTTTATAAATACAGATATAGCAGAGCCTATTATTACACCAAATATATAGTAGTATATTATTTGAAAGAATTGAATGCTAAAAAAATGCCAAAGATATAAAGACTCTCTAGCAAGGACTTCAATTATTGACATTTATCAGTTCATACTCTTTGCTGCCTAACCCTAATTGTTGTGCGTAGTCAATTATATAAGCACCATTTTTTGCTTCTATTCTATTGATTAAATGTATACTATCTTTTCTAGGTGCTTTATAAATTAAATCAAGACTTGCTCTTTCTAATGCTACAGGGTCGGTCGAGGCGAGTATACCAATATCTTTCATTTGTGGATGTGCTGCACGAGAAGAACAATCGCAGTCGATAGATAAATTATTAAGTACATTAATGTAGATAATATTATCGCCAATATCATCCATTATAGCTTTATTATATTCTACAACTTTTTCGAGGAAAACATTGCCACGAGATGACCATTTTCCACCACCTGGGTTTTTATGTATTGCCCCTTTGCCATTTATACCCGAAGCCATGCCTATAGCAAGATTTTTTAAGCTGCCACCAAATCCTGCCATAGCATGCCCTTTGAAATGAGCAATAGATATAATAAAATCATAATCTATATAACCGGCACCTATTATTGCCTCTTTGAGATGCTTACCATTTTTTATAGGAAGTTTTATTTCGCCATTAGAATCAAGAATATCTATTTTTGCATAAGTGAAGCCATGGTCTTTTGCTGTTTGTAAATGCAGCTTTGTTGTAGAGCGACCGCCGGCATAATAAGTATTTGCATCAACAAATGTTCCATTTACTTTAAGCGCAATATCCTTTACAAGATTAGGCGATATATAATTTTTATTGCCAACTTCGCCCATATGTAATTTTATAGCAACATTGCCTTTGGCTTCTCTATCTAAAGCCTCATATAAATCCACAAGTGATTTGGAATTTATATTTGTTGTCATAAACACAATTGATTTAGAATTATTTATAGTTTGATTTTGAGCATATAAATTATTTATAGAATTTTTACTATTAATTTTATCGGAAGTGATTTCTACATTTTTTACATTATTGGTAGCAAAATTTAAAACTCCGCCTTGATAGCTTATTAATATTAAAAGTAAAATTATAGATAAAGATATAAAAGGAAATTTTCTCATATTATTATAATACCCCTTATTAATTTAATTAACAGATGATTTATAAAAAATGTCAAAAGTAATTTAAATTATAAAGGGGCATTAAATATTAAATTAATTATTTATTTAAGCATGAGTGCTGATAGTCTTTGTGTAAATAGCTTTGGGTCTTCAATAGGCATACCCAATACTATACAAGCCTCATCATAAAGTAGATGTGTATATTCTTTAAACATCTCGGATTCTTTATTGGATTCAAACTCATTTTTAATTTTTTCAAATAATGGATGAGTTGTATTTACTTCAAGTATCTTTTCAGCTTTAAGTCCAAACATATTATTCCCACTTTCGCTCAAAACTTTTGCCATATTAAATGTTATACCATCTTCTTTTGAAACAAAACATACAACGCTATCTCTAAGTCTATCTGTTTCTTTGACATCAAAAACACTATCGCCAAGTATAGTTTTCATAGCTGTTAGTACATCTGTCACATTGGCATCAGTAGTTTTTTCTTTACCTTCTTCTTTTGGTTTTATATCGCCTTGAGAAATAGAACGTAGTTTTTTGCCTTCAAATTCCCTAGCACTATTTGCCATAAACTCATCAACACGCTCTGTAAAATACAAAACTTCATAACCACTATCTTTAATTGCTTCCATATGTGGGAGTCTTTCTATCGACTGGGCATCATCGCCTGTAGCATAATAAATAAACTCTTGCTCTGGCTTCATTCTATCTTTGTATTCTGTAAGGCTAATATATTTGTCATCAGAAGTAGAAGTTTTAAATAATACAAGATTTATTAATTTATCTTTTGCTTGCATATCTGAGTATACACCCATTTTTATCGACTCGCCAAACTCGCCATAGAATTTTTCATACTTTTCTCTATTGTTTTTTAGCATTAGAGCAAGTATATCTAATACTTTCTTTTCAATATTACTTGATATTTTTTTGAGTTCATTTGTATGCTGTAAAATTTCACGTGATATATTTAGAGAAAAATCTGGGGAATCAATAAGTCCCTTTACAAAACGCAGATAGTCTGGAAGTAGCTCTTTACATTTATTCATGATGAATACATTTTTTGAATATAAATCGAGCCCCTTTTCAAATTCTGGTTGAGTAAAATTAAATGGAGGACGGCTTGGAATAAATAGCAATGCTGTATATTCAATAATGCCTTCTGTCTTTGTATGTATAATTTCTATTGCATCTTCAAATTCATGAAAATGCATTTTGTAAAATTCATTATACTCTTCTGTTGTTACATCATTTTTATTTTTTTGCCATATACTAGTTTGTGAGTTTAATGTATTTGTTTCATACTCTATAGTATCTTTTTTATCATCAGGTTTTTCATCAGGCTCTGTTTGCTTTGGCATATCCATTTTTATTGGGAAGCGTACATAGTCTGAATATTTTTTTACCAATCTTTGAATTGTATATCTATCTATATAGTCTTCGCTATCATCTTCTGCTATTGGTTTTAGTTTTAATATAATATCTGTACCACGTGTTGTACGCTCAATATTTTCTAATGTATAGTTGCCATCACCTTTACTTTCAAAACGCATACCTATATCACTATCTTCGCTTTTTGTTTCTAATATAATATCATCTGCAACCATAAAAGCAGAATAAAATCCAACACCAAATTGACCAATAAGATCAATATTATTATCACTATTTTTTTGTGATTTCATTTGTTCAAGAAATTTTTTCGTCCCACTTCTTGCGATAGTACCTATATTATTTTTTACTTCCTCTTCTGTCATACCTATTCCATTGTCTGAAATAGTAAGTGTACGACTGCTTTCATCAATAGATATAGTGATAGATAAATCTTCTACATCTTTATATTTTTCTGGCTCTGTGAGAGAATTAAATCTAACTTTATCAAGGGCATCTGATGCATTTGATATAAGTTCACGCAAAAATATTTCTTTATGCGTATAGATAGAATGAATCATTAAATCGAGAAGTTGTTTTGTTTGTGCTTCAAAAACATATGAGTTTTTATCTGACATATATTATTCTCCAAATTTTTTAAGATTAAATTTATTATAATTACCTTGATTCAAGTAATAAATAATGGCAATTATTATATCTAATAAACAGCATAGTTGCAACTACTCTATAAACTTAAGTTATAAATTTTTTAATGCAATATGAATTTAATAAGTAGTCGTTTATAATATGTGAGATTGCTATAAAGAATATTGCTATTTTTAAAATTAATATTATAATAGTAGACGTTGAAATCAACTAGCGGGCGTCGTATAATGGTTCTTACCTTAGCCTTCCAAGCTAAAGATGACGGTTCGATTCCGTTCGCCCGCTCATTTATTCTGATGTTATTTTGTATGCTTGTTTTATAGATATAATATTAGAAACTTAGAGTAGCTCAATTCTTTATAATATATCTAGCCTATAATTTGCTTTACTTTTTCTGACATAGCCTTTGCTAAATTCCAATGTCCTTCTTTATCTATATGCAACTGATCATCAATACTTGGATTTGCATATATAGCAGCATCTAAAAAATCTACACCTATAATATCTGCATATTTTTTATACTCTTTGGCAAATTGCTTTGATTTTTCACAAGCATCGCTAGACATTGTATAGCCAAATTTAATATCAGAAACACGGCTTCCTGCATGTATAGGTGAAACTAAAAGAACTTTTGGTATTTCAAAATTTTCTATAGATGAGTAGTCATGATTAAGTACATCCATTGCCAAACTAGAAGCAGACTTTGCTATATCATCTGAACTAACAGAATAACTAGAATTTAAATCATTTGTTCCAAGCATAATAATCATAATATCAAAAGGATAATAGCTATCTATACATATTTTCATATATGAGCGACCACTAGAAATATTATTAACATCATCATCCCATATAGTAGTACGTCCGCAAAGCCCTTCTTCTACAATTATATAATTATACCCAAGGTTTTGCCCCATAAGTGTTGGCCATCTAATATTTTCATCAAATCTATTATTAGATTTTGGGTCGACCCCCCATGTATTTGAATCTCCAAAACATACTATTCTTTTTTTCATAACTATGTCCCATTTTTTAATTATTCTTCTCTTAGTCCAAAAGCAACATTTAATGTAACAGTAGTTCCAACACCGATAGAGCTATCTATTTTTATACTGCCCTGCATAGATTCTATAAAATCCTTTACAACAGATAAGCCTATACCCATGCCACCATATTCTCTTGTGAATCTAGAATCTGTTTGATAAAATGGAATAAATATTTTTTTTAATAATCTAGATTTTATACCAACACCTGTATCTTTTATGATAAACTCTATTTCATATGGTTTTATATTTCCAAGCACATGATAATTAAATAAGTCGGGCATGAAGTCTATTTTTCTAGTTCCTATTGATGACGAATCTATAATTTTCACTGTAATATTTATAGAGCCTTTTTTTGTGAATTTTAATGCATTTGATAATATTCCCTCTAAGATAATTCGAAATCTATCTTCAAAGCCTATGAGATATTTACATCTTTCTTCTATATCAATATTTACATCTATATCATATTTGTAGGCCAATCTATACTGATTAACTATATCGAGTATAGTATCATGAATATCAAAGCATTCTGTTGTCTGTTGTATCCTATCCGCACCAAAAGAAATTTCTAGTAAATTTCTATTATTGTCATATATTTTTCTTATGCTACTTTGTAGAACATCCATACTTTTTTTTCTAATCTCTTCAGAAACATCATCTTTGTTTAAAATATTTAGATAGTTTATAATTTCTGTAAATGGATGCTTTAGTTCATGCGAAATAGTTGCACGGAATTCTCTAATAAGCTTATTATAATATTCGCTTTCTTTTTTTAAATCACCAATAACATTATTAAGCATATTTAATCTTTTGCTAATAATCTTTGCATAAGACATTTCTTTCTCTACAACAAGTTTATAATATAATCGGGATAGGGCTATTTCTGTAGCAGCATTTTTGATAATCCCTTTTTGTATATATTCTATTGCTGTAGTAATTGGAAGTATAAATGTCTCCATATTTTCTTCCATAACAGAGCCATCAGTTTTTATTTCTTTTTGCCTTTTGCCTGTGATATTGCAAGTTGTGATGTATATTTTTTCCGCTATAATACCCGGCGCTGTATAATAATATGAATATAATATATCTATCATGTTTGGCTTTAGGGCATAACCACATTCTTCGAATAACTCTCTAGATGCACATTTTTTTACAACATTTTCTATATTGGTTTCATTTTCTCTATCTTCTTTATCTATAATACCCGCCGGTATTTCTATAAACTCAAGTATCTCTTTTGGTATTTCTGAAGGTTTATCCATAGCTTCACGGAAAAAAGCAGGGGCTCTAAAATTTGAAAGTAAAAGTACATGTAGTTCATTATTAATATATAAATATGGAACTATACCGACAGCATCAAAGCCTTTATGCATTAAAATATCACAATTATATTTTTTGGATGCACTATCATCGCTATAGTAATTTACAACTTCATATCTTTCTAATGAAGAAAAATTTGTTTTAAGTATTTGTTTTGGTTTTTTATGGCTAAATTTTGCTTTTACAAGTTTTTTTTTTGCTTCAGACATTAAAGATAACCCTTATAATATTATGAGTACATATCAAAATCAATCTAATTTATTTTTCAATATTTTAGTAATAGTGACTTCATTACCTTTTTCATTATAACAAACATCATCAAAAAAATGCTTTGTTATTATAATACCACGACCACTTTCCCTTAATATATTATCCATTGTCTGCTTTTTTATTTGCTCTTGTATATTAAAGCCTTTGCCTTCATCTTTAACTTTTATAGTAATTATATTTTTATATATTTCTAGCTTTATAAATACTTGCTTATGCCCTAATTTATTTATAAGGTTTGACAATTCTTCTTCATATACATCATTTCTTAGCCACTCTTTTTTCATCTCATATGTGATATCAAAATTCCCATGTTCTACAGCATTAACAGTCATTTCATAGATGCCCAAAAGGAATTCTCTTAAATCATCCGCAGCAAAAAAAATATTTACATCAGAGGATATTTCTTTTATTACGGAATCAATGTCTCTTAAATTACTTTTAATTATATACTTTTTTTCCATAGTATAAATATACCCCTATGCTAGATAGGATAATACGAACTTTAAAAAAAATCAATGATAAAAATAATAAAATCATATCATGCAATACTTAAAAATATCTATTGACTATTTTATAACTATAGATTATTCTCAAATTATACATTTTAACTAGAGGAGATTATACTTATTATGAAAAAAGTTTTATTATTATTTGTATTATTGTCTATGTCTGTTATCGCACAAGATACTACATCTACTACCAAATCATCAACTATTCGTATTGATATGCTTCTAGCACCTGAAAGTGTAATGATATATGATGATATGCTTTATATAAGCAATTTGGGTGTTCCTGAAAAGAGTGGGGATGGATTTATCGTTCAAGCAAATATTGATGGTTCAAATGCCAAAAAACTTTTTGGAAATGAACTAGATAGCCCAAAAGGTTTTACATTTATATCGGATGATTTGATTGTTATTGCAGATCAAGTAAACACGGGTGCAAAGCCAGGCAATGTTGTACTTGCCAATATAGAAAGTGGCAAAATTATATCTAAACTTACTATTGAAAATTCCAAATTTTTAAATGATATAGCCCTTATTAATAAAAGTACAGTTGCTTTAACAGATACTGGTGCGGGTAAAGTTTATATTATTAATATTAAAAAAGAAGAAATGAGTTATGAAGAAATTGCAAGCGATATTGTTGGAGCAAATGGTATTATATACTTTGAAAAAATGCTTTATATAGCAGGCTCTACATTTGGTGGCGACGATAATGGTGGGCATATTTATAAAATGAATATAAGTGGAAAAAAAAATGAAACATTAACAAAAGATAAAATAGGGATGGGTGGTCTTGATGGTATAAAGATTGTAGATAAAATGTTATATGTATCTGACTGGGGAAGTGGGAAAGATAATGGTTCTGTTATATATATATATGATTTAAACAAGGGTAGGTTGGTTTCTAAAATGAGTGGTCCACTTACATCTGTAGCAGACTTTGATATTTATGATGACTTTATATGGGTGCCTCAACTTTTAAAAAATAGTATTAAAAAAATAAGTATACCAAAATAATTTTTTATTCTCTAACTATTTCGATATACTTTAAAATAATAAAAAGACCTATGAAATGTAGTTAAACATTTTGTAGGTCTTTTTTTATCAATAATTTATTTAAAATATTATTCTTTATTGATTATAAGCACAAATTCTCTTTTTTTAATATTAGCAAACTGTCTATGTAGGTTTTGTAGATTATCAATGACTATCTTTTCATTTTCTGTTGTAATATCAAGGGCGATGAGTGCCTCCCTTGACGAGAATACTTTCACACAAGCAGCAAGTACTTTTTCTAATCTATAAGGCGTATCTAATATTATAGAAACAGTATTTATAGATTTTATAGCTTTTAATTTTTTAATTCTGTCATTATCATTTCTAGGTAATAGACCCGCATAAAAAAAATCTTTTATTGGAAAAGGGCATACCATAAGTGAGGCTGTAATACTGCTAACACCTGGAAGAGCTATTACATTGATGCCATATTCATAACATCTACTCACAAGCATACGCCCGGGGTCTTCAAGCAAAGGCGTACCACAATCTGAAATGAGAACAACATTCTCTCTCAAAAGGATATCAAAAATATCATCTAAATCTTTATATGTAGTATGTTCACTAAATTCAACCATATTTTTTTTCACACCAATATGTTTAAGAAACTTACTGCCTTCTCTATAACTTTCTACAAATATAGTATTCACAGATTTTATTTTTTCAATAGCCCTACTAGTATTATCATCTCTATTGCCTATATCTATTGCTGCTATATACAAAGTTTTCATGTGTTCTAATGTACTTTAATAAACAAAATAATTCAATCTATTTTGAAAAATGTTTATAGAGTATATTCATTGCCCACATTCTTTTTTTATATGGAGGATATTTTAGTGGAATATCTTTTATAAAATCTTTTTTACATATAGATACCATTCTCGAAAAGCACTTAAAACTTTCATGTCCATGATATGTCCCCATACCACTACTACCAACTCCACCAAATGCTAGATTATGATTTAATATATGTGTTATAGTTCCATTTATACAGGCACCGCCATATTCGAGATTCTCTGTTATGTACGATGTAAATATATTTCTTGTTGAAAATACATATAAAGACAATGGGGTTTTGCATATATTATTTACTAATTCTATAATCTCTTCTTTTTTATTGAAATATAATATTGGTAGAACAGGACCAAATATTTCTTCTTTCATAAGTATTTGCTCAATATTTTTCGGCTCAATAAGTGTCATAGATATAGACATGCTTTCATTATCATATTCGCCACCATGAAGAATATTACCCTGTTTTAGATAAGAACAAAGTCTATCATAATGTTTTTTATTTACTATTTTATGTAGTTTTTTTTCTTCTTCAAATAATTTTATTACTTTTTTGAATATAGTTGGAATTTTATCTTTTAATGATATATCCGCAATTATATAATCTGGCGATATACATGTTTGACCGCTATTTAAAAATTTCCCCCATATTATTCTTTTTAATGATTTTTCAATATACTCTTCTTTCATATTATCTATTATTACTGGTGATTTGCCCCCAAGTTCAAGTACACATGGAGTTAATGTTTTGCTTGCTTTTTCTAATATAATTTTACCCACATATTCAGAGCCTGTAAAAAATATTTTATCAAATTTATATGATAATAACTCATCTGTTGCTTCCCTTGTGCCAAGTACTGTTGCAACATGGCTCTCATCAAAAGCCTCTTCTATAATTTTTTGTATAATTAATGATGTGTTCTCTGTAATACTTGAAGGCTTTAAGACAACACAATTTCCGCTAGCAATAGAGCCTACAAGTGGAAATAATGATAGATTAAAAGGATAATTCCAAGGCGACATTATTAATGTAAGTCCATATGGTGTTGGATGTATATATCCATTAGCATCTATTGAAAGCAATGTTTTTTTTACTTTTTTTATTTTTGAAAATGATTTTCCTTTTTTTAAGAAAAATTTTATTTCCTCTAATACTATAAGTATTTCTGTTATAATAGCTTCAAATTCACCTTTGCCTAAATCTTTGTCTATAGCAAGAATAATCTCATCTCTATGTTTTTTAATAGATTCTCTAAGTTTAATAAGGCTTTTTTTTCTGAATTCCCACGACTTTGTTTTACCAGATTTGTAAAAATTATTTTGTTTACTTAATAACTCTTCAATATTTTTCATAATACAAAACTCCGCATGTTATTAATTAATAATGTATTAATATAGATTAAAACTATTTCTACGAATAAAATACATTGCAAACCTATAATAGTAAACATATAAAATATGAATAAAGTTAATTTTTTATAAGTATATAATAAAGATATATGCATTATAAGCATACATATAAGCTACTTAAGATGTCCTTGTTCTTGTGGATTTTGATTTGCTTGTTTTGCTCAATGTCGCACTTTGAGAAAATAAAATTTCTAGCTCATCAAAGATAGCTGTGGTTGAACCATTTACATTATTTTGAAGGCATTGTTTTCTAAAATCTTCAACTATACCTTTTAATCCTATTTCTATTGGAATTGCAGAATGCTTTACAGTATACAAAATTGAGTACAAAGTTATAACTGTATTGGCTTCATCTAATGCTCTAAACTCATTATAATTTTTTTCTATATAGTCCACCCTGCTTTGTATATTATCTAGTTTTTTATCTATTTCTTTGCTTATAAGTATGCTCGCCCTCAAAGACTTTATAAAATAAATACAAAATGCTATGAGTGTGGAAGTAAGTCCACCAACAAATGCCTTTATAAAATAATCATGTATTACTTCTAATTCCATTTTTTATTCCACCTAGGGTATTACCCATTATTTTTATTTTGTAGTATTGCGATTATTTGCCATCGACTGAACGGCTGGTGTGCCAAGTATAAAACCTACAGCAATACCGACAACAGAAATATCAAGGCTCTTTGCATTAGGCAATATAATATTTAATATGCCCGTTGCGAGCATAATTTCATAGAATACAATAAATAAACCTATCATCAAAACTATGCGATTTGTGTAGTATGATAATTTTTTATTTATAAACATATTTTGACCTTCTATTTGTTATTGCCTCGTGTTTTTTTTCTTTTATTTTCAAGCAGGCTTTCTTTTTCTATAATAGGCTCACTATTATTAATAACTACATTTTGTATCTGCTCATCTATCATCCTTCTTATATCATTACTTGCATCTTTATACTCTTTGCTATTTTTATTATAGCTTCGGTAATGCATATAATAACCTTTTAGATTGCTTTCTTTTGATAAATCATTAAAAAGTGCCATGAACTTCCACCAATGCATATTATCAAGAATGCTTTCAATATCTATGCCATATGTTAGATAAAATGCGGAATAAACACGCCCCCCATCTGTATAAAAGTCGTATAAAATATTGTTATTGCCTTTAATTTTACTTTTATGA
This sequence comes from uncultured Spirochaetia bacterium, assembly GCA_947040495.1. Taxonomy (GTDB): domain Bacteria; phylum Spirochaetota; class Brachyspiria; order Brachyspirales; family Brachyspiraceae; genus CAMRBQ01. Next base: position 12,880 of record CAMRBQ010000005.1, on the reverse strand, counting down.
TTATTACATTTTTCATACTCGCAAGTATAAAACCAAGTGATACGCTCTAGTAATCGATTTATTATTTGAGGTGTAGTATTTATTAAATCTATTTCTACTGCCTGCAAAAGAATAAAAGCCTTTTCCTCTTCTGTTATAGCAAGTTTTAATGTTTTAATTGTATTTATCCAAAACCTAGCATTTGTTATTATAGAATATGCTCTACCATTTACTTCTAAGGCTTCTATTTCACCAAGTAATAATAACATTTTATTGCCTTATCAGTTCTTTTTTAATAAGGGAACTCATATTTTTATTTTGTGAAGAACATTCGATGATAAAGCGTATTTTATCTAAAAAATCTGATGATTTTATTTGGCTTTCAAAAACATCTATTCCTAAATAATAAATTAATTGAGAATCTATTTTATTATTTATGCTATCAAGCAAATCACTTATTTGATTAATGCGTTTATCTTTTTCAGATTCGAGTAAATTATACTTTGGAAGCATACTGCTAATGTTATCTACATCAGAAAGTAAAGCATCCATTTTTTCTTGCACTAAATCTACAATTTTTATAAGATTTTTATATTCATTTTGAAAAGTAGCTATTTTGACAGCATCTTTAAGCATATCTATAGATGGTATAGTTTGATTGATTTTATAAGGCTTATAATTTATATAAATATAACCCTCTTCTTTAGCTGTTTTTTTATTTGTATTTTTTTTAGTTGGCATGTATTCCCTCTTAAATATTATTAGTATCTCTATTTAGAAGCAGTATGTGTTTTATATACATTATAATAATTAATACTATATAAATAGTCAAGTAAAAAATATATACTGTATATATAGCTATAAATACTAATTAATAATTATTGATGATATATTTTTCATTGTTCTCATGCTTGACTTTTTTTGAAAGATATATTATAGTTATGTTTCGTTCGGTATATATGAGGGCGATTAGCTCAGCTGGGAGAGCGGGTGCCTTACAAGCACTAGGTCGGGAGTTCAAGCCTCTCATCGCCCAATAATCTCTTTTCTACTTTTAGTAATTTATAGAATTATTTTAAATTAAACCAATAAAGAATTAAATCTACTTTAAGAAGTAATATATGAAAGAATTATTTTTTGAAAAGATGAAGAATATTGGTTGGAATGTTAGTAGCGAAAAAATTTCACTTAAAAATGTTAATATTGATAGACGTGCTATTGCTAGATTGGCAAAAGCACCAAAAGAATTTATAGATTTTATTTCTTCCTACTCAACTTTAAACAATGCTGAAGATGACATATGGTTTTTATCATACCAAGATTATATTAATGATGATAAAGAATTCTTCGCATGGAATGAGTTTGAGCAACAGTCGATTAAATATGCAGATGATGATACTGATATATTAGAAGATATTAATTTTTATTGGCAAGAACAACTGCCATTTGCGATGTCTGTTAGAGGAGAATACTCGTACCTTTCTATCGGAGTTGGTAAAGACAATTTAGCAAAAATATTTCATGGCATAGAACCTGAATATGAAGATTCAACATGTATTGCAAATAATTTTAACGAGTTTCTTTCCTCTTTTACGGGAATAATTTAATATTTTATAAGTCTGCTTATGAATATCATAGATTGATAAAACTTTGACTTAATATAATTTTGAATATGATATTAATAAGATATTGCTTTTAGATATGTATTATTCTTTGTACAAACTGCATAATATATTCTTAATAGAATCATCAAAATAATAAATTATATAAGGATTATTAAATATGGCTGATATATTAATTAATAAAAAAGAAATAATCGCTATAAAAAAATTAATCCCTCAAGAACGTTATAAATATTTTATAAAACGTATTTGTGATATGGAAACTCTTTGGGCTATTTATGAAGAAAATTCATTTGTACTAAATGAAGATGAAAAAGAAAATAAGTATTTATATTTATTTCCACATAAAGAATATGTATTAGATTATATTTCAAATGATTTAGAATTTAAAAACTGTATATCAAAAGAAATTGATTTATATAAGTTTATAGATGAAATAGTTCCAAAGTTAGAAGCAAAAAATATTCACTCTTCTTTTATTTTTCCAATTGAGAATGGCATTGGCTTAAATATTAAATTTAGAGAATTACTTCATGATATTAAAATTGAGATAGACAATAATTACTAAAAATATTTTTTATATAGAGTAAAGTAAATAAGGAGATTTTATGCATGCCAATATTTTGGTATTATTAGCGAATAGTGTAGAAGAAATTGAATTAATCACTCCTATCGATATTTGGAGAAGAGCTGGTTATAGTATAACAATTGCATCTATTGATTCAAATTTATTAGTAAAGGGGAGGGGCAACAGGGTATTATTATTTCTGCTGATACGACATTAGATACTATTGATAATAAAATATTTGAGTGTCTTTTTATTCCCGGTGGGTCATCAGAAGAGGCATTTAAAAATTCTCCTCTAGCTATGGATACAATTAAAAAATTTATAGATAATAATAAAAAAATAATAACGATATGTGCAGCAACACTTCTTCTAATCCCTTGGCTTACAAATAAAAAAGCCACTTGTTATCCACCACTTAAAGATTTTTTGCCTTGTTGGGTTGATCAAGATGTCGTTGTTGATTTGCCATTTATCACTAGTCAAGGTGTGGGGGCTTCTCATGTGCTAGCATTTCATATTGTAGAAATGATAAGTGGAATATCAGTAGCAGAAGAATTAAAAAAATCTTTATGCTTCAAATAAAAATTATCTATGAAAAAAAAGTTTGATGATGTAGTTATTAAACATGCACAGATTGCGAGATAGATACAAAAATCTTTTTATTGACATTTTCTGTATTTAGTTTTCAATCTTATTATAGGATATGTTTTATCTCTTGAATAGATACATTTATGAAAAATAATAAATTCTTTAAATATAGCGGGCTTGGTATAGAATTTGCTACTACAATATTATTATTTGTATTTTTTGGTGTATTCTTAGATAAAAAACTTAATACACTTCCTTTGTTTACTTTACTTTTGACGCTTGTTGGTTTTTCATCGGCGGTATATCTAATGTATAAAACATTTAAGCAAATGGAAAAATTAGATAAAGATGATGATGACTAGAAAGACTTGGCTATAAATCCATAGCAATATTAACACTAATAAAACCTATATTTGATTGAAAGGGGACCATTACTGTCTCTAGATTTTTTGGTATAGCCTGTATTTCCTTCCCATAATATAATACTGGTGGAGTTATGTCGCAGTTTATATTATCTTGCGACAATTTTGTTACAGCCATACCACTTGCTTGATTGCCTATTTCATTTACAGTACTTCTTACCATGGCTTCAAATTCCATTTCAGAATCATAACCGCCTCGTTTTTTATTCGAAAGGATTTCTGTTAATGCCTGAGCAAATATTTCGGGGAATTCATATAATACTTGTCCTCGAACCTGTCCTGTAATACCTATACTGACACCATATCCAGAAAATAGTTTACGACCTTGTCCCTTTATAAGAGCTCCCTTTTGCATTTCTATACCGGCTGTAGTCCTGAATAAGCCAATAATTGATGTAATAAATGGATTTATAAATCTTATATCCATAAATTTAATATTATCTTGCATAAAACCCTCTAATCTAAAGTAAAGTGTAAAAATATTTTTTAATTAATATACAATTTACATATGTTATTATAACATAATAAAAGTATAATAAAAAGCTATACTATTTATAGTTAAAATAGAACAGATAATGTTATGTAAATAATTATTGTAAAGTAATAAAGACTACTCTTGTGTATAATAATTATTTATATTTGAAAATTAAAATAAATTAGATATATCAATTTATATATAGACTTTTTATGGTTTTTTCTATATTATACTGATAATTATTTTATTATAAATATTTTGGAGGATATATTATGTCAAATATAGGATTTATTTTCCCGGGACAGGGCTCTCAAATACCAGGTATGGGCAAATCAATTTATGATAACTCATTAATAGCTAAAGCAATATATGATAGGGCATCATCAATTATAGATATAGATGTAGAAAAAACTTCGTTTTATGCAAGTGAAGATGAACTTAGAAAAACAGAAAATACTCAGCCTTGTCTTTTTGCAATGGGAATGGCTTTACATGAGATGATGAAAAAAGAATTAGAGAAACGTTCTAAGGCATTCAAATATTATGGTGGTCATAGCCTTGGTGAGATTACAGCACTTACTGCTGCCGGTAAATTTTCATTTGATGATGGACTTAATATTTCACGCAAACGTGGACTTATAATGTCTAATGCTGGTAAAGGTGAGCAATACCTAATGGCCGCGATTATAGGGCTTGAATATAATTATATAAAGAAAATATGTTCTGAACATGATAATGTTGTTATAGCAAATTATAATAGTCTCGAACAGATTGTAATATCAGGTAAAGAAGATATAGTTCGTAAACTAGCAGAAGAGTTCAAAACTAATGGTGCCAAAATGGTTGTAGAGCTTAATGTTGCCGGTGCTTTTCATTCTCCATTTATGAAAGATGCCTCAATAGAGTTTGAAAATATTTTATCTCAATATAGAATACATGAAAATAAAAATGAAGTTTTATCAAATGTATTAGGTGGTTTTTATAATAATGACCTTGAGATAAAAGCGTTGCTAGTAAAGCAGATGTACTCAGAAGTAAACTGGCTTGCATGTGTAAAATCATTAGAAAGCAAGGGTGTAGATGTTTTATTTGAACTAGGGCCTGGCAAAGTGCTTTCAGGTTTAATAAGAAAAATAGCTCCTAGTATAAAAGTTTATAATGTATATGATATGGATACATTTGATAAGGCATTAGAGGCATTATAAATTTATATAATTACTATAGATTTTTAATAAGCTAGAGATTTATATTATATTGTAATAATAGTTGTATATAGAGTGATTATTCTAAAATATTATTCTTGCTTGGCACATTGACAAAAAATTATGTTTACAGTACACTTTAATACATATTATAGGAGTATAAGTTAAATGAAAAAGCCTATTCCGTATAAAGCGCCTGTAGAAAAAAAAAAAATTAAACTTGATAATGCAAAAATAAAAAAGATAGTTCTTTTTATTTTCATAGAATTATTTCTTATTATACTTTCCGTTACATTGGTAGCGGTAATATCCATTTTATTTTCAATAAATATGCTTATTGTATCTATTTTTATGGCAATATTTTTGTCTTTGCTGAGTGCATATGTCGCCATTAAATTTTTTAAAAAATAGTACAAGTTTAATTATAATATTTATTATTACCTATTGTAATAATTGTATATATTATTTAGCCATATTATAAATTAAGGAGTTTTTTATGAATGTACTAGCGATTGGTTGTCATCCTGATGATTTAGAGATAGCATGTTTTGGTACTTTATCTAGAATGGTTAAAGATGGTCATAAAGTTTTCACATGCCATATTGCTAATGGCAATCTTGGTCATGCTGTTATAATGCCTGATGAAATAAGAGCAATACGTACTAAAGAGGCAGAAGAAGCTGCTAGATTAATCGGTAGTGAAAGCATAAATATTGATATTGGTGATATGCATGTTGATTCTCATAATAAAGATAGCATAACAAAACTTGCAGTTGTGATTAGAGAAACAAAGCCTGATTTAATCATTGCTCATAATCCTGATGACTATATGCAAGACCATATGGAATCAAGTCATCTTGCTTTTAATGCATCATTTGCAGCAAGTGTTGCACATTATACAAATGAGGGCAAAGCACATCCTATTTGTCCTATATTTTATATGGATACATTAGCAGGTGTAAATTTTGTGCCGACAGAATATGTTGATATAAGCGATTATATAGAATTAAAGTTAAATGCTTTGTCATGTCATCGTTCTCAAATTGATTGGATGAAAGAACATGATAAAATAGATTTTGTCGACTTTGTTAGAACGGCTTCAAAAGGACGTGGTCTACAATGTAATGTTACTTATGCTGAAGGATTTAGACCGGCACTTTATTGGGGACGTCTTGTAACAAAAAGATTGCTTCCTTAATATTATATACAATTTATAAGGAGATATATTTATGAATAATTTTAATTACTATAATCCATGTAGAATTATTTTTGGTAAAGATACAGAGATAGATGTTGCAACACATATAAAATCTTTTAATGTTAAAAAGGTTTTATTGCATTATGGTGGCTCTTCAATAAAAAAGAATGGTGTTTATGATAGAGTTATTAAATCATTAAAAGATGGTCATATTAGTTATGTAGAACTAGGAAATGTCAAACCGAATCCTAGATTAGACTTGGCATTAGAGGGCATCGATATTTGTAAGAAAGAGGGCGTTGATTTTATCCTTGCTGTTGGTGGGGGAAGTGTTATCGATTCTGCTAAGTCAATAGCCGCTGGTACTTATCATGATGATATATGGAGCTATTATATGGATAATAGTAAGCCTATAGAAAATGCTTTACCAATTGGTGTAATACTTACAATCCCTGCTGCGGGTAGTGAATCGTCAACTGGTTCTGTTATAACTAATGAAGCAAGTAGCTTCAAAAGATATATAAATAGTGAAAAGCTTATCCCACAGTTTGCGATAATGAATCCAGAAATAACATATTCTATGCCAAAAGAACAAATAGTATATGGTGCATCTGATATAATAGCACATCTAATGGAAAGATATTTTACTCAAACAAAAAATGTTGATTTATCGGATAGATTTTTAGAATCAGCATTTAAGACAATGATAAGATATACACCTATAGCAATTGAAAATCCAAAATGTTATACTGCTCGTTCAGAAATCATGTGGGCGGGTACGCTTGCTCATAATGGGCTTTTGGGCATGGGGCGAGATGAAGATTGGTCTAGCCATAATATAGAGCATGAACTTTCGGGCGAATATGATATACCACATGGAATGGGTTTATCTATAATATTCCCTGCATGGATGAAATATGTCTATAAAGATAATGTTGATAAATTTGCTCAATTTGCAAATAGAATATTTGGTATAGATTATGCAAATGAAGAAAAAGAAAATCAAGCACTTGAAGGTATTAGACAACTTGAACTATTTTATAGGTCTGTTGGACTACCGACAAGATTATCTCATGAAAATATTAATACAGATAGATTTGAAGTTATGGCAAAAAGAGTATTTGAAGGTAGGGGCGATGCAATCGGCTCATTTAAGAAATTAAAAGCAAATGATATTGTAAAAATATATGAACTTTCAAAATAATTTTTTGTAAAATAATAAAAGCCTTATTAGATATTAAATATCTTAATAGGGCTTTTTATTTTTTAACAATTTTAAATATCATTAGACTAGAATACAACTAAAAACAAATCATAACTTCTTTTTTGAAAATATTTTATTTAAAAACATAATATAATAAAAATAAATATACTTTAATAATAAAAATGGATTTTTAATTAGATAATAGGCACTGCTATTATTTTGTATAACTTTATATGGCGGAGCATTTTTTTTACCGCTAAATACATCAAATGGTTTACTAGATAAAAGATATATTTTTGTATTAAGGTCATTTTTATTTTCATCAAACCAGATTATATTTTGTGGGAATTTCATATATATGGCAACAGTATCTGCTGATATTTTCCTTATACCCTCTAATATTTTACTTTTTTCAGCACTTTTTTTATATGATACAATATCATAATGTCCAACAATAGTTATATCAGGATATAGACGTTTTATCTTTTCAAATGATTTTAAAATATATTTTTCTTCAGAAGCAAAAACAAAAAATGATGATTTTGCTTCATCCATATATGTTAGTATTTTACTATAAAGTGTAAACTCATTTATAGAATAGTTTTTTGAGAGAGCCTTATCTGTAGGGATAACTAATGATGCTGTATTTACTATTTTTCTAAGCTTAGGATTTTTTCTAACTTTTAAAAATAAAGAGACATCCATAGGTATTATCAGATTATTTTTAGAACGCATTATCTCTGTTAGTACATCATCTATACTAATATCTAATTCGTCGATACGAACACCAAGTATATTTCTAAAATTAAACATATATTATAATTTTATGTTCATATGCATAAATCTCTTTATAACTAATATTATTAAAAATTAATATTTTTATAATATGCAAATTAAATGGATAACTGTTTAAGCATTTCAATATCTTCAAAAGGTATTTCTTGCTTTTTTCGAACAGCTTCTTTTAATTCTGTAAATGTATTTTTTCCTTGATATGTTCCAACAGCGATATTATATTTGCCTTCGAGTAAAGCCTTTATAGCCATATATCCAAATCGACTAGCCATAAGTCTTTCTTGTGCTGTAGGGACACCACCACGCTGCATATGACCGAGTATTGTAAGTCTAGTAGGATAGCCCGTTTTACCTTCAATCATTTCACATGTTTTAGCACCACCACCAGTATCATCACCTTCTGCCACAATTATTATGGAAGATTTTTTTCCACGGCTTCGCCCTTGTTCAATTTTATCGATAACTTCATTAATTTTAGTTGGAGTTTCAGGAATTAATACCTCTTCTGCACCAGATGCAACGCCAACTTCCATAGCAATATAACCCGCATGGCGACCCATAACCTCGACAACAAAACATCTACCATGACTAGTGGCTGTATCTCTTAGTTTATCTATAGCGTCCATGGCAACATTGACAGCAGTATCATAGCCTATTGTATAGTCTGTTCCATTTATGTCATTGTCAATAGTAGCTGGTATTCCTATTACAGGGAAATCACATATTACAGAAAAATCTAATGCCCCTTTAAATGTTCCATCACCACCAATTGTTATTAGGGCATCTAAATTATGTTTGCGGAAATTATCGGCTGCTTTTTTAATACCTTCAGCATGTATAAATTCTGGGGCTCTTGCACTATAAAGCATTGTTCCACCTCTACTTATAATTCCACCAACGGTACTAACATCCATTGGTAAAATTTCATCATCCATCAAGCCTTGATATCCATTATAAACACCCATAACCTCAATACCATTGTATATAGCACATCTTACAACGCTACGTATTGTTGGATTCATTCCTGAAGCATCGCCACCACTTGTAAGCACAGCAATTTTTTTTATTTTTGGCATAAACTGACTCCTAGTCATTATTATTAATCTTTTATAAAAAATTAATATTATATTATTCTAATTTATTATTTAATCTTCATTGGCATTCATGGGCATAATTATATAGAAATAATCTTCTCTTTCTATTTCTTTTACCATAGTAGGTTTATGGTCATGATTCATGCAAAATGTTACTATTTCAGAATCAAGAGTTTTTAAGACATCTTGTACATATGCATAATTAAATGCAGAGACCTCTTGTTCTCCGCTATATTTAATTTCAACCTTGCCAAGACTCTCACCCATCTCTTGATTGATAGCCTTAATTTTTAGCAAATCCTCTGTTATTTCAAATATAATTTTTTTTGAACGTATATCGCTAATCATTGGGACAACACGCCTCATCGCATCGACAAGGTCATTTTTATTCACTCTGAATGTATAATCAAATTCTTTTGGGATAACTTTTCTATAGTCTGGGTATTTCCCTTCTATTAACGTAGATACAAAATCATATTGACCGACCTTAAAACATACTTGATAATTATCAACACCCATTTGTATTTCTTCAACATCTTCATAGCTTATATTTTTTTGTATCTCTAAAAGTACTTTTGGTTCTATTATAATACTGAAATCATCCACACCTTCTAAGCCAAAATCACGCTCAATATATGCAAGTCTACGTCCATCTGTAGAAACGGCATAGAGAGATGAGCCAGTCTTTTCAAAGAGTATACCACGCAGGGCAGGCTTAAATGGCTCTTTGGCGACAGCATTAATCGTCTTTGATATCATTGTTATAAATTCTTTTGTTGGTAAAGATATCATTTTTGTATTTTCTATGCTATCGGGATAACTTGGATAGTCATCTGCCTTTACACCTATTATAAGATGCTTTACTTTATCATTGTCTGAATCTATATATATTTTTTCATTATCTTCTATATGTATGGATAAAAAGCCTTCGGGCATTTCTTTTAATATCGAGCCTATTTTTTTGGCGTATACAGCAACAGTACCATTGCCTTCTGCATTTTCGAGATGAGCCTTACTTCTTGCCCAAACATTGCCGTCTGTAGCTGTTAATGTTAGTATATTATTTTCTAGATTTATTAATATATTACTTTCCATGTTATATATAACTTTACCTTCGACAACATTTTCAGTAACAGAAATAGATTTCATAATATCTTTTTTTAGACATCTAAACTTCATCGATATATCCTTATAAAATATTTTAAAAAATTAACCGAGCATAATACTATACTATACTATACTATTAACCTAGAATTTCAAGTATTATTAGGCATTTTGTTAATATAAAAATCATTAAAAAATAATAACAATGATAAAATAATTAAGTAAAATTTTTTACAAAAAGGACTTGAATTTACTAAAAAAAATTATAGACTATATATAGTAAGGATAGTATTTATAATTTATATATATACAATCTTAATTTTAACAAAATTTACGGAGGAAATGAAAATGCGTAAACTAATTTTTTCGCTTGTAGCAGTAATGCTTATAGCAAGTAGTGCGGCTTTCGCACAAAAAACTCGTTCGGCTGGTGTCTACTTTGATGCAACAGCTGGTAATGTTAATGCATCAGATGGTGATATTTCAAAACATACAACTGCACAAGACTTATTTGCAGGTAATGAATTTGAATTTGGTATTTGGTATAGACAAAATTTTGAATCAGTACAGTGGTTGACTTTCCAAATGAAAGCATTGGTTATCGCTACACAAACAGGTGTTTATGAAGCACAGCCTTCTACTGATGCAAATATTATTAAGCCTAACAAATACAAAGGTCTAGGAGAGTTTGGACTTAATACAGATACACCTAGAGCACAGATTGGTTTGATGCTTAATAGTGAAGCGCTTGGTTTTGACGGGCTATATATGGGTCTATTCTTTGATACAAGAACACTTGCTGCATTTGAGCTATTCTACACATTAGGCTTGGGTAATGCTGGTGGGCTTACTTTTGGTGCTATAGTAGAGTTTTGGGCAAATCCTATGCCTTATTCAATAGATCTTACTGGTGGAGAGAAAAAATATGCTTATAATGTTCTTGATGTATTTGAACTAAGAATAGCATATTCTTTACCATTTGCTGAAATCTGGGGTTTCACTACTCAGGTTGGTTTCCGTTTCCAAGGAGCTGGTACAGATAGACCGGCTGGATTGGATACTGCTGATAATATGATGGCTTTTAATCAAGTTAAACTATGGGAAGCTAATTTTGCTAGTCGCCTACAAATACGTTGGGAAAATACACTTAGCGTTAATGCTGGTGGACTTGGTCTTTGGGCACGTGTACGTTATAACTTAAATAACCTAGCTGCTGGTGAGGTAAAAGGAAAATGGTACAGTGCTGCGACTCCTGATGGAGTAGAAGGACTTACAACGAAGGCAGGTATTATGCATGAAGTTGTTCTTCAGGCTGGTTTGAGTTATTCATTTGATCTATCAGCTCTATAAGATATAGTAATATATAATATAAAACTATAGATTTTTTGATATAAAGCAGTTTGGTTTTTATAAGCCAAGCTGCTTTTTTTATGCCCTTATGTATATAAATGTTAGATAAATTCTATAATGTTCTACTTAAATGTATGTAGTACTTTTACTTTTTTAATTATATCTTGTTTTATTTAGTGAAGGCTTTATATTCATAACAATAATGGCTAATATGTAATATAAAGTTTGTTCGTAAACTAGTATTTTTTGCTTATAATATGTTATAGAAATTGACTTTTGTTGATTATTTAATATATTAAAATTAAAGGTAAATAAATGAATATAAATATAGAAAATTTAGATAAAAAAAAGATAGATTTAAGCAATCCTGATATAACAGACTTAGAATTGATATTGGCACATAAAGATGGCGTTGAGTCTGCTATAGATATACTCCTAACACGTTATAAAAGCTACATATTTAATCTTTCATATCGCTTTATGCATAATCATGAGGATGCGATGGATCTTATGCAAGAGTCACTTATACGTATATATCGTGGGCTCAAAAATTATGAAGAGAGAAATTATTTTAAAGGCTGGGTATATAGAATAATAAATAATACGGCAATAAATATGTATAAACGTGCATCAAATCGAGAATCTCCATATATGGAAAAACTTGAGATGCTCGATGATAATAGGTATAATTCTGAGAATGGCTATGAGCGGACATATTTAAAAGAGAAAATATATGAGGCTTCTGCTAAGCTTAAAGGCAAGCAGAGGGATGTCTTTTTACTGCGTTATTATGAAGACCATTCATATACTGAAATAGGTAAAATACTTAAAATATCAAGTGACTCGGCAAAAAGTAATTATTTTTATGCCCTTAAAAAGATGCAACTACTTATGGAAAAAGAAAGAGGTATGTTATGAAAAAAGACAGCTTCCTAGATTTTAGAGATGATATTCATAGTAATAAAGATTTATTTGAAGTCCCCGATTTTCCAGATGTTGAATTTGAGCTCATGCTTACAAAGGCAAGAGATGCAAGCAAATCAAATATAGTCTTATGGGATAGGGGTGGGCTGTTTATCAAAAAACTTATGATTTCTCCAAGATTGGCTGCTGCTTTGATATTTACAATATTTGCCCTAACAATAGTATCTTATGTTAGTAAGGGCGACTATAAAAAATTAGATGAAAAAAATACAACTGTAAAACATATAGATAAAAACACACGAATACCTATGGATAATATTATTCAAGCATCTACAGGCGATATTTGATAGTCAAT
>CAMRBQ010000004.1 GCA_947040495.1 uncultured Spirochaetia bacterium | reverse complement strand
ATCTATTGCAATCTTTACAAGTTTCTTATGTGCCGCTTTCGATATATTCCTACCTAAAAATACTTTGACAAATACATTTTAGTTTAGTATAATATAGTTTATGAAACATATTAATATTATTTTAGGAAACCATAATCATCAACCCGTAGGCAATTTTGATTTTTGTATTGAAAATGTTTATGAACGTTCATATAAACCATTTTTGGATATATTTAAAACTCATCCATCTTTAAAGTTTGTCTTCCATTATACAGGATGTTTGCTGGAATGGCTTGAAAAAAATCATCCCGAGCATATCGATGAACTTGCTAATCTTGTGAATGAGAAGCGTATTGAAATATGTAGTGGTGCTTTTTATGAGCCTATACTTGCCATGATTTCAGATAAAGATAAGCATCAACAGATAAAAAAATTAAACAATTATATAAAAAATAGATTCAATGTATCCCCTCGTGGTATGTGGCTAGCTGAACGAGTATGGGAACAGCGACTTACAAGTACAATTGCAGAGGCAGACCTTGAATATGTTATATTAGATGATACGCAATTTTTACCTGCGGCTGTTGATAAAAATAATATGTTTGGCTATTATACTACAGATGACGGAAATAATAGGTTAAATATTTTTCCAATATCACAAGCATTAAGATATTATATTCCATTCAAAGAAGTTGATATGGTAATCGATTATCTTAGAACCGTTGCTACAGAAGAGGGAGATAGACTACTTGTACTCCATGATGATGGCGAAAAATATGGCGAATGGCCTGGCACATATCAATGGGTATATGAAGATAAATGGCTTGTAAAGTTTTTTGAGGCACTTGAAAGAGAAAGTGATTGGATACATCTTACAACATATAGTGAATATATTGATAAATATCCTCCAATTGATAGGGTATATATTCCATCTGCTTCATATGAGGAAATGCTTACTTGGGTACTACCTGCTAAAGAGCAAAATATTTTTCATGACTATAGCCAAAGTATAAAAGACAATAATGACCTTATTCCATATATACGTGGTGGGTTTTGGCGAAACTACATGCGTAAATATAGCGAGAGCAATCGTATGCAAAAACATATGATGTATACCTCAAAGTTAGTCCATTCAATGAGTAATTCTAATGATAAAGATACTGCTAAAAATTATCTATTTAAATCGCAGTGCAACTGTCCATATTGGCATGGTACATTTGGTGGGCTTTATTTAAATCATCTAAGGCATGCTACATATAAAAATATTATAAGTGCAACAAAGATTGCTGAAGCATCTTTATATGGAAAAAATTATTTTAGAATCGAAGAATGTGATTTTGATTTTGATGGAATAAATGAGCATATCGTTTCAAGTGAGAATGAGTTTATTGTACTAGACAGAAAAAGTGCGAGTATTATAACATGGGATATAAAGGCAGAAAATGATATTAATATAGTAGATTCTCTCAAACGTAGAGAAGAGGCATATCATAGAGATATTACTCAAAATAGTAATAATGATAACGCAAATGATAATGGTGGACATGTCTCTATACATGATATGAAAAAAACATTTGATGAAGATAGCATGAAGCATCTTGTATTTGATAAAAATGAAAAAGTTATTGGTATCGACCATTTTCTACTTGATGAGCCTACTACTAAAGATTTTCAATTTTTAAATTATCAAGAGACTGGAAGTTTTGCAGATAGTTTATATAACTCTAAAACTATAACTAGTAGTGACAAATATATTATTGAGTTTATAAGCCATGGCAATGTATATGGCAAAAGTATGAACATAAAAAAAGAATATCATGTATACAATAATAATAAAGTAAATATCAATATAACATTTGAAAATACATCCAACGAAAATATTGAATCATATTATGCTATGGAAAATAATATGACACTTCTTGCAGCAGATGCAGAAGATAGATATTATTTCTTTAATGACAAAAGTAATAATATAAATAAAATAGAAAAACTTTCATCATCTGGAAAAATTGAATCAAAAATATTTGGTCTAAGAGATGATGGTTATACAAATGTAGAGATAAAATTCACGTCAACTTATGATATAAAATATTTGTACATGCCTATATATACAATTTCAGATTCTGTTGGTAGCCTTGAAAAACTATATCAAGGTTCAACTATTGTATGTTTGACACATCTATCCATACCAAGTAAGTCAAGTAAAACATTATCTATATCTATAGATGTATCTACGGGAAACAAATAAATATAAAGGCTCTGTATGAAAATATTGTCTGTAGTGTCGAGTAAAAAGTGTGCGGGTAAAACTTTTTTTTCGTCGAGAGCTATATCAAGTTTATGCTATAAAAAATATAATGTGGCGTATTATAAACCTTTTCAAATGAATATAGTAGATAATCATTTGCCAGATATAGATTATATAAAACATACTACACCACTATTAAGTGGAGATATTTATTCAAGTTTTGGATTTATTGGCTCTCTATCCCCTATATTTTTGTCTGAGAGGCAAATTGATATTAGAGAAATAAGGGATTTTTTACTCGATAGTAAAGATAAATATGATGTTCTATTAATGGAAGGGATTGGAATATATGAGCCTATATCAGAGGAGACTACATTTTTTGATATAATATCAAATACTTTTTCAATACAAAATGATATTATAATGATCAGCCCATTGGATGAAAATGTTGTCGACAGTACACTCTCTATGGTTGAGGCTATTTATGCTAGGTCTAAATCTATAAAGATGGTAATAATTAATCAAGCACAATATTCAACCTATGATTTAAATATTTTAAAAGAAATAATATTATATATAAAAAAATTATTAAAACCTATACCAGTATTTTTTATGCCTTATGTAGAAAGTCAAGATAGTATTTTATATAATAAAAAAGCAATAGTACATAACCGATTTGAAGAAATAGCAGATTATATATTTTCAATTTTATAATTATAATAATATAGGGTGTTTTTTAAAATTATTATGAAAAATCTAAGTAAAGCATTAGACTATTTAAAATCTATTGAAGAACCACATTCAATTGATGGCATTATATCCATTATGAAAGATATTACTAATTCTGTATATAAATTAAATATAGAAGCAATAGTATTTCTATCATTAAATAAAAAGAATATAAATATATGGTATAAAAATAGTACTATAGATGATGAGTTTATATTGTCTATATCTAAAAGCACGATAAAAACAAAATCTAATATTATGGTGGAAGATAAATACTCTATACCACTCCATGCAAGGGGTAACTATTTTGGATCTTTGATGATTTGTAATAAAAAACAATTATCAAATACTAATAAAATAAATGAAAGCAAAGATGGATTAAATATTTTAGTAGATTATTTTTCCCTACTTTTATATAGTGAAAAACTATCATTTCAGGCAAATACAGATAGGCTTACAAAAATATATAATAGAGGATATATTTTTAATTATATAAATAGCCTCTATATAAAAAACAAAGCATATTCTATAATAATATTTGATGTAGATAAATTTAAACATTATAATGATAGATATGGTCATACTGTAGGCGACTATATATTAAAAAAATTAACTTATAAAGTAAAGATAATGTTAGAAAAATCATATAAGTTTGCAAGATATGGAGGTGAAGAGTTTATGATTGTATTGCCAACAGACAAAAAAAATATAATAATAAAAACTATGGAAAATATAAGAAATACAGTTTCAAAATCAAATTTTTCTACAGATGAATATTCTCTAAAAGTCACAGTATCTATAGGTGCTTCTGTTGGAAGAGAGGATAAAGATCCTTATCAAGCTATAGATGAAGCAGATAAAGCACTTTATATGGCAAAGGAAAGTGGTAGAAATAAATCTATATTCTATGATAGGTTGTCCTAATTATAGTACATAAATTATATTAAATGATACTTCTTATGTACTATATATACGGTTAACTATTTTTGTATGATTATATATAGTTTTATTAGATGTTTGTGTCTTAATTGAATTGAATAATTAACAAAAAATGTGGTACTACTATGATAATAAGCTTTCTCTACTACTTACATCTTTTATTTTTTACAAAAAACAAAAAAATAACTATCGATGAATTTGATCAATATATAGAGCCATTACTCAGACGTTTTTTAGATTATAATAATATATGCGTTTATTTAAAAAATATAAATAAAGCTAACCTTATATATAGTAATCTAAAATATTTTTATGTAGAAGAAATGCTTCTAACAAAAGAAGCGCCATTTTATATGACTTTTAGCAATGGCAAAAAATTGTATGCCCCATCAAATGAAAGTGAACAAGCATTTTTAGATGCAACTAAAGCAAGTAATTTTATATCATTACCATTCAAAGAAAAAGATATAATAATAGGATATACACTATTTTTATATAAAAATAATATTAAGATTAATTTTTGCTATAAATTATATATAAGCATCGTTTCAAAAATAATAGAAGCTATAATCAATAGAGGTACTAATAATAAATTACTTCCAATACATACGAATATACTTTCTAACTCTTTGCGTAGACATATGAGATTACATAATCGTATAGTAAATATGCAAAAAATACTGACAACAGATATATTACCAATAGTAAATAATTTTGCAATAACATCTTTTTATATGCCTATAGAAGAGCTCGGTGGTGATTTTTTTAATATTCAAAAAGAGAATGAAGTATTAATTATAATAGTTGCAGATTCTGTTGGTAGTGGTATCGAAGCATGTATGGATGCTACATTATTAAAATCTATAAGTGACAGATATCTTAATATATTAAAAAATAAATCTACAGATGAGTTTCTACGCCGAGTAAACTATGATTTAATTACATATTCACGCTCAAAATTTCCATCTATGTTTGCTATGGCTATTGATATGGAAAAAGGGATATGTTACTATTCTAATGCTGGTATGCATTTACCATATGTAAATAGAAATAAAGAAATTGTAATGCTTAATAGTATAAAAGGTAGGCTTTTAGGTTATGATAAAGATGCTCTCTATGAGAGAGGAATTTTTAAATTAGAGAAAAATGATATAATATTTTTATACTCAGATGTTATTGATTCGCTACTATTAAATAGTAATGCAAAAAGCTTTGAAGAAACTAGAGAATATTACAATAATATGATTGCATCTATGGGAGATGGAGTTGGTCGTGATATGCAAAAAATTGAAAAAGAATTAAATGATTTATGTTTAAAAAATATGAGTTTCATGAATGATGATGCAAGTTTTATACTTCTACAATATCTTGATGAAAAAGAGTTTCCATTCACATTTTCTACATTATACGATATAGATGATATAGAAGAGCATATACATAAAAATATGATTTTATATAATTATTTAGAATGGGATATTAATTCTATCAGCCTGTCTTTATATGAACTCTCTAGTAATGCTATTCTTTATAGTGGAAATCAAATATCTAAAAAGAAAATGAAATATAAAATAAATACACAAAGTATATCTTTTGAAATAGAGGATTTTGGTTATGGATTTGACTATAAATTAATCATGCAAAAATTTATCGATAAGGATAAATTAAATATAACAGATAACCTAGACAATGGTGGCAGGGGTATATTTCTAGTATTAAAAACAGTAGATAACATAGAATATTATGACAATGGCTCTAAGGTAAAAGTTATAAAAAAAAGAAGTGAAAATAAAACTAATTTTAGCGAAAACAAAACTATGTATCATCCTAAATAAAAAATGGTTATACATTAAATATATCTTTATAATTAACTGCATAACCATTTTATAGTATTATGATAGCAAATATCAATGTACTTATTTTTTCAACCAACTCATCATTTTTCTTAGTTCAGAACCAACTTTTACAAGTAAATGTTCTTTCTCTACCCTTCTTGTAGCAAGGAATCTTGCTTTACGCCCAGCACTAAACTCTTGCATAAACTCAGAGGCAAATTCTCCCCTCTGTATTTCAGATAAAATACGTTTCATTTCGGTTCTTGTTTCTTCAGTGATAATTCTTTTGCCAGTTCTATAATCACCATATTCTGCTGTATTAGACACAGAATAACGCATCATTTCAAAGCCACCAGAATTTATTAAATCTATTATAAGTTTCATTTCATGTACGCATTCAAAATAAGCCATCTCAGGTTCATAGCCTGCCTCTACTAAAGTATCAAAACCAGCCTTCATCAATTCAGTTACACCTCCGCATAATACAGCTTGTTCTCCAAATAAATCAGTTTCAGTTTCTTCTTTAAAAGTAGTTTCAAGTATACCAGCACGACCTGCTCCTATTCCACTTGCATATGCCAAAGCATAATCTCTAGCTTTTTGTGAATAGTCTTGGAATATAGCAATTAAACTGGGAACACCCTTGCCCTCAACATATTGGCTTCGTACAGTATGACCGGGGCCCTTTGGAGCAACCATTATAACATCTATATTTTTTTCAGGTTGTATTAAATTAAAATGTATATTAAATCCATGGGCAAACATTAGAACATTACCTTCTTTCATTTGGGGAGCTACTTCTTGGTTGTATATATCAGCAGATACCTCATCTGGTACAAGCATCATAATTATATCAGCAGATTTAGCAGCATCACTCACTGCCATAACATTTAATCCATCACTCTTAGCCTTTTCTACACTCGGACTATTTTCCTTTAATCCTACGACTACAGTTAATCCACTGTCTTTTAAATTTTGTGCATGGGCATGTCCTTGACTACCATAGCCTATTATAGCTATAGTTTTTTTATCCAATATAGATAAATTACAATCTTTATCATAATATTTTTTTACCATTTTTATATCTCCATTTTTTTTATTTTTTCTATGTAATTATTTAATAAATATTGTAGCACTTTTCTCTATTGCTGCAATACCTGTCCTGCATACTTCAGAAATATTATATTTTTTTGCCTCTTCCAAACATTCATCGATATGACTAGGGTTGCCTGCTATTTCAAGCATTATAGATTCTTTTGATAAATGTATAATTTTTGCATCAAATTTATTTATAATATTATTAATGTCGTCTAAGTTAGATTTTTCTAGACTAAATCTAATCAAAGCCAAATCCCTAGATAATGCATTATCACCTTCAATTAGTAAAATTTCTTTTACCTCTATCAATTTTTTTATTTGCTTAATTATCTGATCTATAGTTGCTCTAGTTTTACTTGGCTTAGTACAAATAGTTATACGTGAAATATCATCTTTATCAGTAGCCGAAACTGTCAAACTTTCTATGTTATATACACGTTGACTAAATAGTAATACAACCCTTGCAAGAACACCCGGATTGTTTTCTACAAATATACTTATTATTATTCTATCCATATACTTTTATCCTTAATTCATTATTATATTTTCAAAACTACCACCAGATGGGATCATAGGTAATACTTTTTCATCTTTGTCTATAAAACACTCTATCCATGTCGGACCATTATATTTTAATGCAATATCTAAGGCATTATTAAGACTTTCTATCGATTCACAATGAAACCCTTTTGCTCCAAAGCCTTCTGCTACAGCTACATAATTTGTTTTATTTACTATATCAGTATTAGAGTAACGCTTATCATAAAATATAGTTTGCCATTGACGCACCATGCCTAATGTTTTATTATTCATAATGACAGTGATAATTTGTAGATTATGATTAACAGCAGTTACAACCTGATTGAGATTCATAGCAAATGAACCATCTCCTGTAATATGTACTAAAGTTTTATTTGGCATGCAAAGCTTTGCACCAATAGCTGCACCATAACCAAAACCCATCGTGCCAAGCCCACCACTCGTTATAAAACTTCGAGCATTTTTATGATTTATAAATTGAGCCGACCACATTTGATGCTGACCAACATCAGTAACATATACACCATTATTGTTAGTCTTATTACATATAGCTTCAATAATTCTATGTGGTTTTAAATAAGAGCCATCATCAGATGGTTTATAATCACTTTTTTTGGCCTTTTCAATATCATTTATCCAATCAAGATTATCTCTATCTTCTAATTTTTTTATATTAGTCACCATAGCTGCTAATATATCTTTTAAATCGCCTATTAAACTATAATCAACATTAACATTTTTATGAACTTCACTAGGGTCAATTTCAATATGTATTATTTTTGCTTGCTTTGCAAATTTATCTGTATTTAGTGCAACTCTATCACTAAATCGAGTCCCAATAGCAACAACAACATCAGCCTCATTGATAACATAATTGGCACTAGATTTCCCATGCATGCCTATCATACCCAAATTATATTTGTCATTATACTCTAAAACGCCACAAGCCATAATAGTATGTGTTGCAAAAATATTTGTTTTATTTATAAAATTTCTCATTACATTACTATTATCTATTGTGTTAGTTCCCCCTCCAAAATATATTACAGGTCTCTTGGCATTATTTATAAGTGTACAGGCTTCTATAATATCTTCATTATCTACACTTAATTTATAGTCGCTTTTATATGCTGTTTTTTTCGTATATTCTGTTTGGGCATATGTTATATCTTTAGGTATATCAACTAGTACTACACCTTTTCTTCCGCTTTGAGCAATATAAAATGCACGCCTAAGTATATCAGCTAAATCTTCCACACTTCTAACAAAAAAATTATGCTTCGTAACAGGCATTGTAACACCAGTTATAAATACTTCTTGAAAGCTATCTTTACCTATTAAACTATTTGGGACATTGCCAGTAATAGCAACCATAGGGATACTATCCATTTGGGCTGTTGTTATAGCTGTAACCAAATTTGTAGCACCCGGTCCACTTGTAGATAATACAACACCAGTTTTGCCACTAGATCTAGCATAACCATCGGCGGCATGCCCGGCAGAACATTCATCTACTGTTAATATATGTTTTATTTTATCTTCGTATTTGTATAAAGTATCGTATAGGTTTAAAACGGATCCACCCGGATATCCAAATATTAAATCAACATTTTCTTCTAATAAAACTTCTGCGAATATTTCTGAGCCATTAAGTAACATTTTATACTCCTTTGTATTATTTTACTTTGTAATATTATTTTTAGAATAATATCTAAAATAATATTTATAATTTCCTTTTTTAACGAAACATTTTTTTTAATTTTGAACAACATAGTAATCTCCTTGTTTAGTTTAAATTAATACTTAAACCAAAATAATAATTTTATATACAAAAGTGTATATTACAGCAGGTTAATAATAGCGCCAGTATTGGCTGATTGTACAAACTTGGAATATCGAGCAAGCCAGCCGTTCAATTCTTCTGGCTCTTTTAATTTCATTTCAGATTTTCTTTTATTCATTTCATCTTCAGATATTAGAAGATTTATAGAATAATTTACTATATCTATATCAATTAGATCATTTTCTTTTATATAAGCAATTTCTCCACCACTTGCGGCCTCGGGAGAAATATGTCCAATAGAAGCCCCCCTACTTGCACCAGAGAATCTCCCATCAGTTATTAAAGCGACATCTTTATCTAATTTCATTCCCGCTAAAGCCGAAGTTGGATTAAGCATTTCTCTCATGCCCGGGCCACCCTTAGGTCCTTCATAGCGAATTACAACAATATCACCTTTGTTTATTTTTTCATCATATATAGCAGCTATAGCAGCCTCTTCACTATCGAATACTCTAGCAGGTCCTTTATGATGTAACATTGATGGGTCGACAGCAGATCGTTTTACAACACATCCATCTCTAGCAATATTTCCCCATAAAACAGCTATCCCACCAGTTTTACTATATGGATTATCTATCTTGCGTATTACATCTGTATTTTTATTAGATACATGTTGTATATTTTCTTTTACAGTTTTTAGAGTAACCGTTTTCAAAGATGTATTTATATATCCACCTTTGTCTAATTCACTCATGACAGCATGTACCCCACCAGAAGCATGTAAATCCTCTAAGTGATGTATACCAGCGGGGTCTAAATGGCATAGATTAGGTACTTTTTTGCTTATTTCATTTATAATATTCAAGTCTAATTTAATATGAGCTTCATTTGCTATTGCGAGTATATGTAAAATACTATTAGTTGAGCAACCCAAAGCCATATCAACAGCGAGTGCATTTATAAAAGTATCCTCTGTTAAAATATCTCTTGGCTTTAAATCGTTTGAAAGTATTTCCATTATTTTTATACCAGAGAGTTTGGCAAGTTGGTATCTAGCAGCATATACTGCTGGGATAGTACCATTGCCGGGGAGTGCTAATCCCAATGCTTCAGATAAACAATTCATACTATTTGCAGTAAACATTCCAGCACAAGAGCCACAAGTAGGGCATACATTTTGTGTATAATTTTCAAGGGCATCATCATCTATCATATTTGCTTTTCTAGCACCAACAGCCTCAAAAACGTTGCTTAAACTTACTTCACCCTTATCTGTATGTCCTGCAAGCATAGGTCCACCACTTACAACGATAGTAGGTATATTAACCCTTGTTGCTCCCATTATCATGCCTGGGACTATTTTATCACAATTTGGAACCATCACCATTGCATCAAAACAATGAGCCATCGCCATAGTTTCTACAGAATCTGCTATTAGCTCCCTTGAAGGCAAAGAATATTTCATGCCTTGATGTCCCATAGCTATGCCATCGCATACACCTATAGAAGGTATTAATATTGGAGTCCCTCCAGCCATTAATATGCCAGCCATTACTGCATTAGAAATTTTATCGAGATGTATATGACCTGGCACTATTTCACTATAGGCAGAAACAACACCTATTATAGGACGAGAAAGTTCGTCATTCGTATATCCCATAGCATAAAAGAGAGATCTGTTTGGCGCTCGTTCAGCTCCTTTCAGCATCTCATCACTTTTTAATGCCTTTTTATCTCTAAAAGCCATGATAACCTCTTTTTAGAATATATTAAGTCTAACATACTTGATTGTCTTTGTCAATATAAAATCAATCAGGTGGATTCAATATAAAAGTACAATTTAACACTTGAGTATAGTATGTATTAAAAAATATATTTAATTATAAAGGTTCATATCTATCTTTTCTATTTTATCAAAATATCTTCCAAGATTTATATTTATTCTTAGTAGTAAATTTTTTACTAGAACTTATATTAATACAAATCTCTAGCATACGAGTAACGATTTTAGGTAAGAGATTTTGTTTGAATATTACATCAAACTATAGCAACTATATTAGTAATAAAAGGGATTGTCTTATGCATATGTGTTTTTTGTCTAGTATAATTTTTATAATTTTTCATAAAAAATATATTGACAATTCTGTCTCTATAAATAGAATATACTAATAAGTAATTATAAATTTTATTAGGAGAAATATTAGATGAAAAAATATTTATTAGTTTTTGCTGTCATGATCTTAGTTGTGACGGGACTCTTTGCTGCTAGTTATAATTTAGATATCGCCAAAATTCCTGATGGTACTTATATAGGCGAAAAAAAAGCACAATATGATCATATATATATAAGGTTAATGTAGTAATTAAAGCTGGTAAAATAACAAGTATAAAACTTGAAAACAAAGCCCCAAGTGCACCTGCCAAGAGAAAGCTAGACCTTGCTTTTACACAAATGGTAAAGAAAAATATGATAGATGTAGATGCAGAGACTTCAGCCACATGGAAAGAATTGGTATATAATGCCTTAAAAGACAATGTAAAAAAATAATATTTTATAAAATATGAAAAAGCCTTTTTGTAATTATAATCATTACAGAAGGGCTTTTTTAATATTAACTCATCAAATCAATAAAAGATATAAAAATACCCCGCCTAGTTATTATAACCAAGCAGGGTATTTTTTTTATTTAATAAAATATAATTAAATTATTTTATCATAGTTACAGTAGATCACAATCATTCATCGCATTTAGTCTAGTCCAACGTCTATCTACTTCTTTTCTAAATGAATCAAGTATATCATCATTGTTTTTTAGAAGATGTTTTGTTTTTCCCATCATACCAAGCCATTCTGATACATCAATCTTTTTATCGCCAGGATTATATGTAATATTTGTAATTCCATTTTCTACTTCATATAAAGGGAAGAAACATGAGTTTACAGCGGCTTCAATAACACGTGTACCCATATTATCAGGAGTTTTCCAGTTGAATGGACAAGCAATAAATAATTTACCAAATGCAAGTCCAACATTCTTTGAATACCACTGTGCTTTAGCAGCCTTTTTGATTAAATCCATAGGGTTACTTTCTGTACCAGTGAATATATAAGGAATATGACAAGCAGCAAATATTTGTGCAACATCTTTATGTTGGAATTGTTTACCAACTTGAGCTTTACCAACATTTGAAGTTGATGTTCTATGACCAAGTGGTGTAGAGAATGATAATTGATTACCTGTGTTCATATAACCTTCATTATCATATTCAAGTATAATCATTTTGTGATTACGTATAGCAGCACCAATTGAAGGCCCCATACCGATATCATGTCCACCATCACCTGTAATCATAACAAATGTTGGATCTTCTGGTCCTGTTATTTCGCCACGTCTTTTTCTTTCATGATACATTTCAACAATACCACTTAATGTTGCGGCCCCATTTTGGAATAGGTTATGTACATATGTAGTTCTATATGAACTGTATGGATAGCCTGTAGTTACAACCATCGCACAACCTGTATGTACTAATAAAACAACCTCACCTTCAAGACCTTTTAGGAATGTGTTTATGGCACTAAATATACCACAACCATTACATGCCCCATGCCCTTGAGCAAGACGACGTGCTTTTCCTGTTAGTTCTCTTAGGTTGACACCCTTTACATCAAGTTTATTAGTTTCAGGGTTCATCTCTACAGTAATATTAGATTTTTGACTTTCAAGAGTAAGTGGTTTGAATAATGGCTTTGGTGTAAAACCTTTCTCACCAGGATATTGCTCAAGATAATCATATGATTTAACATTAACTTTTTTCTTTTCTTTAAGTTCTTTAAGAGCTTTGATACCAACTTCAAACATTTTTGTAGCACTATCTGGAGAAAACTCAGTACCACCAAGACCATATATTCTACTTAAAACAATAGTTTTGTTTTTGGTATCATTTTTTAGAGCACTTCTAATTTCTGTAGAGAAGTTACCACCCATACCAGAGTATGAATCTTGTCTATCACCAACAACAAGTATCTTTACATTTTCAAGTGCTTTTTGTAATTCTTTTTCAGGGAAAGGTCTAATTTGAGTTGTAGCAACTACACCAACTTTAACTTTTTTCTCTTTACGTAGAATGTCAGAAACAAGACATGCTGTCTCATATGAACTACCAGAAACAAATAATGCTATCTCTGCATCTTTCATATTATGAGTTTCAACTGGATTATATTTTCTACCAGAAAGTTTTGAATACTCTTCAAATACTTTTTTGATAACAGGTCTTGCTGCTTCCATTGCCTCAACAAGCTGCTGATGATTTGCAGTAAGCTCATCTTCATTCATATGGGCACCGATTGTTACAGGATTTTTACCTGGCTCTAAAGATGTAAACTTAGCTTTATATGTACCCAAAAAATCACGAACAACTTGACCGTCTGCAAACATCTTTATCTTTTTCTTTTGATGAGAAGTAAAAAATCCATCAGATGAAACAATTACTGGAAGTTGTACTCCCTCTGCTTCACCTACTTTTAAAGCACAAACATTTAAGTCATAAACCATTTGTGGGTCATGAGCCATGAGTATTATCCAACCAGTATTCAATGCCATCATTATATCAGAATGGTCACATTTAATATCAAGTGGACCAGATACTGTACGATTTACAACATTTAATACCATAGGAAAACGTGTACCTGATTGAACAGGAAGTTGCTCTAGGGCAAAAAGTAGTCCATTAGCACTTGTAGCATTAAATACACGTCCGCCACCTGTTGCAGCACCATAACAAATTCCAGCAGCTCCATGTTCGCCATCAGCTGGCACCATCTTTACATCGTGAATACCATTTGCTTTCATTGCATCAAGATATTCAGCAATCTGTGTTGATGGTGTAATAGGATAGTATCCCATTACATGATAATTTATCTGAGAAGCAGCAATAGCAGCAAGCTCATTACCACTTTCAAGTATATATTTCTGCTCGGCAATTTTACTTCCGGCAGTAGTTTTTTTACTAGCCATATTTATACTCCTTTATTTCTTTTGATGTGCATGATGTGGTTTTGTCAATGAGGCTACATCATAATCAGTTTCAAAACCTACTTTTAGAGCATGATTATCTTCACCCTCTTTTTTTCTTGTAGGGCATATTTCAACACATTTTAAACATCCCTTACAATACTGATAATCAACACCTTTCAAATACATTTTACCATCGCTACCACGCTCAAAATTTAATGCCATATCAGGGCATACAATATCGCATTGTCCACAATTTATACATACTGAAGAAGTAAATACTGGTATTCTTCCTGTACGAGTAACAGATAAATCTTTTAATGTACTGTTACCTGCCTCAACTAAAACACCACCAATTGTTTGGCTATTTTTACCATATTTTGGGTTTGGTTTTTTATATGGAAGATATGGAAATTTTCCATCTTTTTTAAAGACTTTCTCAGTACCTTCTTCCATACCACGTTTGAATGCTCTAATATTTTCTTCAAGAACATGTGGTTTGTTTGCAAATTGCTTTCTAATAATTTCTTCAAAGATATCTTTATCTAAGAAAGGCATATAATTAAGCATTGCTCCCATTATAACAGTATTTGTTGCAGGTAGATTTTCTTCCATTGCAATTTTAGTAGCATCAATACAAACAAGAGTACCAGCATGCAGTTTTGCAAATTTGCGTGCTTCATCTGGATCCATGCTTGTGTTTAAAATTATAACTGAATCTGGCTTTACACCCATAAGTGTTGTAGGTATTTTTAATAAATTCATATGAAATACCGCTATTATATGCGGTTCTTCAATTGTTGAATTAACCTTAACTGGTGTTTTGTCGTCTGCAAATCGAACAAATGATTTTATAGGTGAACCTTTTTTTTCTGAACCATAGCTTGAAAAAGTTGCTCCGTTATAACCTTGGCTTAATACGCCAACCTCGGCTATCATCTTTCCAGCACCATTGGCACCTAATCCACCAATGCTTTCAAGACGGATTTCAAAGAAACCTAAATCGTTTACTTTTGGAAGTTTCACGATTGCCTCCTTTTAAAAAATTTTATTATATTTACTTTTAATTTAGATAAACCCTTACCAAATAATATTACAAGATAATTTTTTCATAAAAAGCTAAGATTAATAGTAAAAGTTCATAAAAATACTGTACCATTTTATCACAAAAAGAATATTTAGTCAAATATAAAGAATCTAAATACATGAAAATTTTATTTATAATGCGAATTATAGAACGAGATAAAAAGAATACAGACTATATTTAGGATGGGTTTTTCTTCAATTATTACATTACTGTTTTTATATTTTTCTTGCCAATATTGAAATGAAATTCATATACTTTTGAGCACCAGATTCCATAGCTTGTTTATCATTAAGTGCAAGAGCAGCATACTCATTAGAACTATCTAGCCAATCTTGCCAAGCTTCTTCAAAGCAAGCCATTTCTTGTATATTTTGTATTTGTATTTGCTTAGATTCTGATAGCATATTTCTCCACCATTTACAGCTATGAAAATATTCTACATCTTCTTTTGTCCAAAAAGCCAAAATTTCACTGGGCAAATTATCATGTATTTCTTCTTTAAATCCTGCAAAAGCCAGTGCTATCGGAGCACCTTGTTTTACAACTGGGGCAAGTTTTGTATCCATGAAAGATGCTTCTGTGCCAAAATATGCATAAGCATCAATGCTAATAATTGCATCAAAATATTCATCCGCAAATGGCATATCTATTGCATCTGCATGGATAGGAATAATAAGATTGTCTAAACCTGCCGCCTTAAAACGGGTATAGTTATCTGTTGCAGCAATCCATAAATCTGTAGCATAAACAGTTGCACCAAATTCTTTTGCTAAAAAAATAGAAGTTAACCCCTTGCCGCAACCCAAATCTAAAATTTTCATCCCTGAATGAATGTCTAATGTAGAAATTAATTCTTCAAGCATTTTAAGTGCATTAGGACCCATGAGATTTTCTGTTACAAATTGTTTGTCATATTTTTCAGTTCTTACAAATTTCATAATATTTCCTTATCTCTAAAATTAACTTTACTGTCTTATAACTAAATTAATCTTTAATCAAATTAACATCAACTATCTTATTAGATATTATAATTCTATGCTGCTAATTATATTAGAGACAGAATAGTTTTCAATGAGAATAGTATATTGAGTGATAAGTTTTAATTCTTCTTTAGAATGAGTAACAAAAATTATTGGAATATTAAATCTATCTGTAACAAGTTTATATAGACCTAATAGTTCATGCCTTTTGTCAGAATCTAATGAGGCATTAGGTTCATCCATGAGAAGTAATTCTGGCTTGGCAAGAATAGCTCGACCAATAGCTACCCTACTTTTTTCACCACCTGATAGAGTATATGGTTTTCTATCTAATAAATTTTCAACACCTAGTATTGATATAACTTCATCAAAATCATTTTTTTCGATATCAATATTATTTTTTTCATGCCCTAATATTTCTTTTATTCCATAATTGAGGTTGGACTTTACAGATAGATGAGGGAATACCCTATTCTCTTGAAAGATAAACCCAATATTACGTTTATTAATAGGTATATTAATTTTATTAGAGCTATCATATATAGTGCGACTATTAATTATAATCTTGCCACTATTAGGTTTAATTATACCAGCAATCATGTTAAGCAGGGTACTTTTACCCGAGCCGGATTTACCAAAGACACCTAATATTTCAAAATCATCTACTGCATAATTATAATGAAACTCTATATCCGATAGTTTTTTATATATATCAATATTTATCATAGAATTATTAGCCACGTTGCAACCTCATGCTACGTTTGATTAATATTTCTGATAATATTAATGATATAAATGCAACCAAAATTGATATAACAGAGAGTGTTATAATAGCTGATGAATCGTAAGAGGGGCTATTAATTAAAGAATATATTTCGATAGGTATAGTATTTGTTTTTCCGGGTATATTAGCTACAAATGTCATCGTTGCACCAAACTCTCCCAAGCTGCGTGCAAAAAATATAACAATGCCTGCGATAATACCATTAAATGCAAGAGGCATAGTTATCGTAAAAAATATCTTAATCCGCCCAGCACCTAATGTTGCCGCAACATTTTCATAGCCGACATCTATCTGTTCGATTGCAACACGAATTGTCCTAATCATAAGCGGTAATGATACTACTGCCGATGCGAGAGCAGCCCCTTTCCAATTAAAAGCAAATACAATATTAAAGTGTTTATATAAAGAACTACCAATGACACCATTTCTACCAAAAAGAATAAGTAAGATATAACCAGTAATAACAGGTGGCATAACTAGTGGCAGATGAATTAATGCATCAAGAATAGTTTTGCCAAAAAATGAATATCTCGCTAAAACATATGCAAATAATATCCCGACAGGTAGAGAAAATATCAATGCAGTAATAGATACTCTCAAAGATAAAAGTATAGAGGTTATTTCATTTGGAGAAAGATAAAAAAAATCTATCATTTAGAATCCAAACTCTTTATATATTTTTAATGCATCATCAGTAAATAGATAATTATAAAATTGAGCCGCAGTGGCATTGGCATTCTCTGATACCAAAGCTATATAATATTTTATTAGGCTATGATCTTTAGAAGCTATTGTAGCAATATATTGATATTGATTAGGGATAGAAAGTACATCGGTAGAATATACTATTGCTAAATCTGCTTCGCCCAATTTAATATAATTTAATGATGCTCTAACAGCATTAACATATACGATATTATTTTTAATTTTTTCAAATATTTTATTTTTTATTAAAAACTCATGAGTATAAGCACCTGCAGGAACAGATTTTGGATCACCCAAAGAAATTTTAGCATTATTTTTAATTAAATATTCAGCAAAATTATCAAGTGTAACATTTTTAATGCCTTTCTTAGCAATTAAAATAAGACTAGTTTTTAATGGCAATGGTTTGATACTATCGGTAATAAGCACTTTTTTTTCATCAAGATAGTCTACCCATTTTTTTGATGCGGATATAAATATTTCTGCCGGGGCTCCTTCTGATATTTGCCTAGCTAATGTTCCTGAACCTGAATGTGCTATATTAATTTTTTGTAGCGGATAAAGTTTTTCATATTTTAGAGCAATTTTTTTAACAGCATCAATTGTAGAGTTTGCAATAAAAATTGTTGTGGTAGATGACAAGGCTTTTTTAGAACCAGTAGATATATCTTTTGCTACTACTTCTATTGGCAAAATTATAGATGATAAAATACAAATCAAACAGCATACTCTTTTTAACATAAATACCCTTAAACAATTTTTATAAATATATTTTATTAGATTGCTTTTATTTTATAAATTCTTATTTATTTCATCTATAATAATTTTCATTTCATTATGATAACAATAGTCTTTTATATCTTTATCTTCTATCGGGCTATATAAAAAATAATGACATTTATCTATAATTTTTATAGATTTATTTTGTATATCAATGTCAATATTATTTGTTTTAAAAGCCTCTTCCATACTAGATTTTGATATTATATCTTTCGATAAAATATTGGATATATTTTCATAAAATATTTTTTCTATTTCTTTTATATAGTTTTTTATATCATTATTATTTAAATATTCAATAGCATTATCAAATGATATATTTTTGCTACATTCTTTTTTATTTAAAAAATATGGAACAATAAATCTCTTTGATAAAAATATTATAAGTATAATAAAAATGGATATAGATAGATAAATAGAAATAAACATATTTGGAAATACAAACTTATCATTTAATTTTATAGAACCCATTTTTATAGGCATAATTTTATTTTGATAGACTTGCTCTTCTATATGTTCATTGAGCATGTTATTTTCATTTATTATATTACCATTTACTAAATTAGCATTCTTTATATTTAAGGATATTCTTTCACTATTTAACGTTATATAATCATTATTTATTAGAGAGAAAAATGAAAAAGATAGTGGGTCTATCTCTATTTCGCTTGGTATATTTTTATTGTTATCATTAATTACTATCATATATTCAATTATTTTTTCACTATATATCCTTCCACCACGTATTTCATTTGTCAAATACTCTCTTGGTGAATATATATCAAGGCTTGTATTACTATATTTTTCCAAAAGCATCTCTCTAATATCTGGTAATTTTATTGTATCTGTAGTTCCCTCTCCCCAAACTATAACTTTTAATAAAAAAGCCTCACCTATATTGGCTTTATCAGTATTAACTAGTACCGCAAAATCGAAATTACCAACACCGCCTGAAAAGTTTTTAGGTTTATTCTCTGTTGGTAATGGTGCTACATGTATAGTTAGATTTTTTCCACCTTTTTTTATTCTATCACTAAAACCTATAGATTTTGTTGAAACGTCAAGTACATATGTATTTTCTACTACATTATGTTTTCCCTCTAAAATTGGGAATAGTACCTCTCTATTTAACAGGCGTATAAAATATAATTCATTATTTAATAATTCATGCCTAGGGGTATATTGATTGTCATCATTTTTTATCCAAAAAATATTTTTATTTCCTATATCTATATCAACAATGTCAGCTTGTGTATGATTTTTTATATAAATACTTTGTTCAAAATATATAGGCTCATATACATAGACATTTGTTTTTGATAATTGTGAATGTAAAAATACAGATTTCTCTATTGTATTACTATCTCCATCCATAAAAGATAAAATACTGCCTAGTAAATTATTTTGAGAATTACTATTTTGTGATTGCACGAGAGGTCTATCACTCACCTCTAAATTCATAGGCTCTGTATAATATGTTTGTCCTTTTATTCTAACAGGTATAGCATCAATTAAATATGAGCCTATTGCTTCTGCTTGATACATATAGTTATAAATAGTTTTTGTACTTTTTATACCACCTATATAATTAATTTCTTTTTTTTGCGATGTGCCTATATGGGTTAAATTTTCTATTTCTGGTGGATTTGTCGATGCAGAAATACCGTCTATTATTATTGATAATGTAAATGTTTCATCTATGTATACATCTGATTTTGATAAGATAGCTGATACTTTTTCATCATTGGCATATAAAAATATATTTATAATTAAAAAAATTAAAATTACTTTACCAATCTTTATCAATTTTGCTGCCCCCACCATAATTTTGCTTGGTATTATCTGTATCATCTCTATCATTTCTTAGAGCATCAAGGATACGCTCTGCTTCTTCTCTACTTATTTTATCCTTGCTACTTTCGCTACTATTTGGTTTGTTTTGCTGTTCTTTATTGTTTCTTTTATTTTGATTATTGCCTTTATTATCTTCGGGCTTATCAGGTTCTAAACCATTATTGTTTTTATTATTATCCCCACCACCGCCCCCTTGCCCACCTGAAGATTGACTTTCTTTGAGTTTTTTTCTAGCATATTCTAAAGCTGATATTGTATCACTATCTTTTGGTTTCATTGCAAGTGCTTCTATAAAATCATCAATGGCAGCTTGATAATCTCTTTTATTTATATTATTTATTCCACTGTTATGATATATACTTGCATTTAAATCCACATCTATTTTTTCTTTGACAATATATTTTTTAGCGTAATCATATGCCATCGTCGAACCAAGATAGTCGCCTTTTTTAAAAAAGGTATTAGCTATATTATAATAAAGTACATCGCTATTTTCTATATAATTTTTAGCCTTTTCATATTCTTTTAAAGCATTGTCATAGTCGCCCTTAGATAAAAGTTTGTTGCCTTTATCTATAGCTACCTTCCCTTTCCAATATTCAATTGGGTTTGCATATAGGCTCGTATTAAAAAATATAATACAAAATATTAATATAGAAAAAATAGTTTTTATATGTTTCATAATAAAATATAAGATTAATTGTATCATATTATTATATATATTTCTATTGAATATTATATATTTTAGAATTATATTGTATGCTATATAAATAAAATAAATGGAGATAATATTATGAAAAAAGATTTGGTATCTATGTCCGATTTAACCAAAGAAGAGATTATCGAGATAGTAAATCTAGGTATAGATATGAAAAATAATAGAGATAAATATTGCTCATCATTTAAAAATAAAATACTCGCTATGATATTTGCAAAGTCGAGCACAAGGACAAGGCTTTCATTTGAAACAGCTATGCTAACTAGCGGTGGCAATGCTATATTTTTAAATACTAATGATATACAGCTTGGTCGTGGTGAAGGTATCTCTGATACAGCAAAAGTTCTTTCAAGATATATTGATGCTATAATGATAAGAACATATAAACATAAAGATGTACAAGAGTTGGCTCTACATTCTGATGTCCCTGTAATAAATGCACTTACAGATGATGAACATCCCTGTCAAATATTGGCAGACTTGATGACTATATATGAACATAAAAAAAGTTTTGATTTAAAAATAGCATACTTTGGTGATGGCAATAATGTAGCAGCCTCTCTCGCAATAGCTGCTGATATACTTGGCATAGAATGTGCCATCGCAAGCCCAAATAATTATATGGTTGATGAGTTTATAAGAAATAAAACAAAATCTGTTATCTATACCGATGATGTAGAGAAAGCGGCAAAAAATGCCTCTGTTGTATATACAGATACATGGATATCTATGGGCGAGGAAGACCAATATGAAAAAAAACTAAAATATTTTGCTGATTATCAAGTCAATAAAAAATTAACAAGTCTATGCAAAGATGATTATATATTTTTACATTGTCTTCCTGCATATAGAGGAAAAGAGGTTACCGAAGATATCATTGATGGACAACATTCTGTTATCTTTGACGAAGCAGAAAACAGAATGCATGCCCAAAAGGCTTTACTTTATAAACTACTATTAATTTAGTGTTTCTTCTATTGTTACACTATATTTATTTCTAGTAAAATCACTTTCTCGTAAAATACTCGTAGCATACTTATACCCACTTTGACGTAAGCTTTTTATTGAGCCCGTATTATAAAAAATTAATGCATTTAATATATCAAATTTATACCTTGTTTGTAGTTCTTTCAAAAATAATGTACCAATCAATATATTGTCTTCTGGATTATATATATCAAGATCCGTTCTTTTAATATCTCTTACAACAATATTTTTTATTTGGCAATAACCAATTGCATTACTTTTACTTTTAGCCCAAGACCTAAAATTACTTTCCTTATCTATAAGTGCAAGCATAATATAAAAATCAACACCATTTTGTTTTGTAATATCATATATATATTTTATAACATTTACATTTGTATTATATCTAGAGGCTATCTCATTGATTATATTATTATACTTCTGTTGTTTTAAATATTTCTCTCTTTCTATTTGTCTATTCATTTGTATTGATTTCTCTATACTTTGTTGAATATCAATGGTGCTACTTTCGATTTTATTTAATGAGATAATAAACAAAAAAAATATTGTCAATTTAGTTATACTCATGTATACCTCCATAAGTATTTAATTTATTGTTGCTCTAGAGAATATAAATTTAATGCTTAAAAGAGAAAGTTTATTTATGAGGTGCTATACCTGTTATATGAGTAGTCAACATATCGTATAATTTTAGTAGATTATTTTTTAGAAGGGAGTAATAGTTAAATATTTATTTTCTTGACATTATAGTCTATTATGATAGTATTTCCCATGCTTTTAAGTATATAAAATTATATAAAAAATCAAACTATAAGGATAATAAAAATGTTCACTCAAATGTTATATGCACAAGGTGCAAAGCCACAGGGGGCTGCCTCAATGATGCCTTCTCTACTTATGATGGGAGCTATTTTTGCTATATTTTATTTCTTACTTATTCGCCCACAAAAAATGCAACAGAAAAAACTTCAATCTGCTATAAGCACTTTGAAAAAAGGGGATAAAGTTTTATTAGCTGATGGTATTTTTGCTGAATATGTTAGTGATAAAGAAAATGGTAAAATTGCTCTTGTAAAAATAGGTGAAGATACAAAAATAGAAGTATTAAAATCTAGAATATCTAGCGTATTATCAGATGTTCCAGTACAAGCACCAACTAAAGGTAAAAAAGAAGAAAAAAATTCTATCAAAGAAGAAATTAAAAAGGTAGAAGAAAAAGATAAAAAATAGAGAATACTTAATTTAAGTAAAATATATCTATTAATAGATAAGGATAATTATCATGACGCATAATCTGAGATTGGCATTTATTGTAATCGGGCTTCTAATTATGGCTTGGTTTATAACCCCCACTGTACGCTGGTATTTTTTAATATCAGATGAGAAAAAAGAAGAAACCAATCTATCGCTTGATCAAATGATAGCCAAAAATTATACAAAAGATAAAATTGATGAAATTAATAGATTAAAAAGGCTGCGTTCTGAATCTGTAAACCTTGGTCTTGATTTGCAAGGTGGTGTTAGAATTGTATTACAGGCAAACTTTGAAGAATATGCTAAAAAACTTCAAAAAGAAGAGCAAGAAATAACAGATGAAGAAAAAACTGAAGCTTTAGATAGACTATTAGACAGACTAAGCTCTCGTATAGATCAATTTGGTGTTAGTGAAGTTGGTATAAGAAAGCAAGGTAGTGATAGTATTGTTATCGAACTTCCCGGTGCCAAAGACCCTGACAGAGTAAAAAGTGTTATTCTAAGTGAAGGTCGATTAGCATTTCATTTGGTTGATGAAATAGCTACTAGAACAATTACAACAAATGATATGCTTCTCGGTATATTTACTAATACAGCAAAAATTCCAGAAAATGATATGCTTTTATATATGCATGATAAAAAAGATGATTTTGGTCGCCGTATAAGGGGTACTCCAGTATTTGTTGAAAAGACAGCCTCATTAGATGGTAATATGCTAAAAAATTCATGGGTTTCAAGTGGGCAATTTGGTGATGTTACTGTTGATTTTGAACTGAATAATGAAGGTACTGATATATTTGCTGATGTAACTAGACAAAATAGTGGAAGGGCATTAGCAATAGTATTAGATGATAAAGTTGTAAGTGCACCAAATATAGATGAACCTATTACTGGTGGAAGCGGCAATATAAGGGGAGGCTTCACAGTAGAAGAGGCACAAGATCTTTCTAAGATATTAAAAGAGGGTGCTTTACCTCTTGGTGTAACGATTGTAGAAGAAGAAATTGTCGGTCAAGCTATAGGGGCAGATTCTGTTCGAGCTGGTACTAAGGCTTTAATAATGGCAACTATTTTTGTAAGCGTATTTATGATTATTATATATAAATTTTCAGGTATACTCGCTATAATTGCTATGTTTATAAATGTTATACTTATAATTGCGGTTCTTTCACCATTACAATTTACACTTACACTCCCTGGTATCGCAGGATTTATACTTACAATTGGTATGGCAGTTGATGCAAATGTTATTGTTTTTGAACGTATTAAAGAAGAACTTCGAGGGACAAAATCATTTGAAGATGCGATACTATCAGGATATGACAGGGCATTTGCGACTATTTTCGATTCAAATATAACTACAATAATAGTAGCCTTTGTTCTTTGGATATTTGGTAAAGGCCCAGTTCAAGGATTTGCTATAACATTATTTTTTGGTATTCTTATAAACCTATTTACTGCTGTATTTATTACTAGATATATCTATGAAGAAATTATAAGACGAAAAATAATTAAAAAGCAAAACAGATTTTTCATATAAGTAGCATATAAAAAAGGAAATGAGATGAAGTTTTTAAATAAAATAAATATTCCATTCTTGAAATTAATGAGTATTGCATCAATTATTTCAATCGTATTGTTTATACTATCTGTTGGATTTATCTCTTATAAAATAGCAACAGATTCATTTAATCTTGGTATTGATTTTGCAGGTGGTATCGAAATAAAAGTCAAAGTCGAACAAGATGATGAAATCGCTATCGATGAAATAAGAGAAGTATACAAAAACTTTGATGAAAATGTTAATATACAAGAAAGTACAGGCATTGATAATAAAAATGTATTTATACTTCGTATGCGTAGTGTTGGTACCGATATTAATGAAAAAACTGCACTTACTGTTGACAAACTTAATGAAAAATATAGTAATGTTTTAGTGCTTTCAAATTCTGCCATAAGTGGGGTAGTGTCATCAGATAATATTAAACTTGCTGCTATCCTTATTATTGTGTCATGGGCTCTTATATTACTTTATATTACAATTCGATTTGATATAAATTATGCTGTCCCTGCCATACTATCTCTAATACATAATATTGTTATAACATTTGCTATACTGCTTTTTCTAGGAAATGAATTAACTATTTTAACACTCTCTGCCCTACTTACATTGATAGGGTATTCTATAAATGACACTATTGTTGTTTATGATAGAATAAGAGAAAATATGAATATTGAAAGCGCAAAGCCACTCAAAGAAATAGTAAATATAAGCTTAAAGCAAATATTCTCACGTACTGTTATGACTAGTGTTTCAACCCTACTTGCTGCTGGTGCTATTTTAATATGGGGCGGAGATATTTTATTTGATTTTGCTTTAACTTTCTTTATTGGTGTATGTATTGGTACTTATGCCAGTAATTTAATCGCAACAAGCTTGCTTATAAAGTTTATAAAAATTAGAACAAAAAAAGTAGAAGGTTCTCATCATAATAAAACCCCACAAAAGGTTTGATTTTGTAATAGATAATATCATATATCTTTATATTTAATTTAGGAGAATAAAGATGTTAAGAAGTATTGAGGATATAATAAGTCTCTCTCAAAAAAAATTGGATGATTCTAGTTTTTATAAAAATTTTTCATCCCTTTATGATGGATGTTCAAAAACAGAAACTGCCTCTTATGACAGGTTATATAATCTTTGTAATAAATTTAAATCAACATTTTTTAAAAATAATGCAGCTATATTTAGTGCATCTGGTCGTACAGAATTATCAGGTAATCATACCGATCATAATAATGGTTATGTACTTGCAGGCTCAATAAATCTTGACAAACTTACTCTAGCAACCCCAAGAGATGATAATAAAATTATAATTTATACAGATGGTATAGAATCTCATGATGAAATAGATATTACCAACACAAATATTATAGAAAATGAAAAAGGCTCATCAAAAGCACTTATACGTGGGATAGCAAATAAATTTAAAGAAAATGGCTATAGAGTAGGTGGATTTGAAGCTTATATTGATAGTCTTGTACTTTTTGGTAGTGGGCTTTCTAGTTCAGCAAGCTTTGAAGTGCTTGTTGGTATGATATTTAATGTTTTTTTTAATGATAGTAAAATAAAGCCACTTGAACTTGCTATGATAGGTCAATATGCGGAAAATATATATTTTGACAAACCATGTGGATTAATGGATCAAATAGCCTGTGCTGTTGGTGGTATAGTTTCTATTGATTTTAAGGACAATAAAAATCCAAAGATTGAAAAAGTCGAGTATGATTTCAGTTCTAACGGCTACACTCTTATAATTGTAGATACAAAAGGTGACCATTCCAAT
Source organism: uncultured Spirochaetia bacterium (assembly GCA_947040495.1). Lineage (GTDB taxonomy): Bacteria > Spirochaetota > Brachyspiria > Brachyspirales > Brachyspiraceae > CAMRBQ01. The sequence continues at coordinate 47,752 of CAMRBQ010000004.1, read as the reverse complement.
CTTACAGATGAATATAGTGCTATAAGAAAAGAGATGAATACTGTTGCTAAATATTTTAATAAAGATGTATGCCGTAGTATAAATGAGGCTGACATATTTAATAATATAACTTCTCTGAGAAATGCTGTTGGCGATAGGGCTATACTTAGAGCCATGCATTTTTTTGCTGATAATAAAAGGGTCTTAAAACAAATTAATGCATTAAAAAATAATGATATAAAAGAATATATAAAACTTACAAATGAATCAGGCCTTTCAAGTTATATGTATTTACAAAATGTATATTCTGTTACAAATATAAAATCTATGAGTGTTGGTCTTGCATATATGTTGAGCCAAACATTTTTAAAAAATGACGGTGCTATTCGTGTGCATGGTGGTGGCTTTGCCGGAACAGTCGAAGCGATTATACCAAATGCTCAAGTTAATGAATATATCTCATATATGGACAATGTATTTGGCGAGGGTAGTTCTGTTATATTAAGTATCAGACAACTTCCTGTATGCTGTATATAAGTACTGCGTACGCTTTGGTATTATATACTTAATGCATTATTATGCGCACTTAATCTTAACTAATAGTTTATTTATATTTTAACTTACATTAAATAGAGTAGATTAAACCTGGCTAGTTGTTATTTTATGTTTAAGAAATTACGCTCTAAAAATTTCATTCTTTTTGTAGCTTTATCTTTAAATATTCCAAAATCTTTATACTCATTTATATAAAATGTATATGTTTCATATGATTTTTGATACTCATTTGATTTTTCATATATATCTGCAAGTAATATTATAGCATGCTCTTTTTTATTAAAATCTTTATCAGAGAATACGACAGAGGATAATTTATCTATATAGTTTTTACCCATACGTTTTTTATTTAACTGAAGGGCATACTCATAGGAGCTATTTAATGCCTCTTGTGTTTCTGGAAATATTTCTATAACTTCAAGAAAATATGCTATCGCTTCATCATTTTTATTTTCTGCTTTATTTATAAGCCCCATCGAATATAGGGCGTAAGATTTATTAGTCATGTTTGACATAGGATTATCATATACACTTTTATATTCATCAAAAGCATTTTTATATTTTTTTTGAGATGCATATATCTTTGCCATAGCCAATTTACTATCTATAACATACGTAGTTTCAGGATAGGTTGTTACTATATTTGAAAATGCGGATAAAGATTTATCATAATTTTTTGATTCATATAATAAGTTTGCAATATCAAGTGCGACCATTGCTTTATCATCTAATATTTTATCTTCAGTTGTATTTTCATTTTCTTTACTTGACGGAGTAAAATTTGGTATTGGTGGAGATGGCATAGATGGAGGCTGTTTGGAATTACTCTCTATATTTGTAATATTTATACTATATATATGCCTTTGTATAATATTATTTTTATCATCAATTTGAAATTTAATATTAGCCCCACCAGCAGATAGTGTTCTAAAACTTATAATTGCCCTTGTCTTTTCTCTAGTAAATGTTACAAAATCAATGTTAGTAGAATAACCCATTATTCTTATATATGAATTAATATTTGTCGCTGAGATATTAATTGACAAATTTTGTGAAACACCTATATATACAGTACGCTTTACATCTGGTAATTTTGGTGGATTTTTTTGGTTCACTGATAAATTTGAATTAGTGGCAGATTTATTGTCAAGCATCAGTGTTATTATATTAGTATTTGCATAAGTATTTTTTACAAATGTTAACATAATTAAAAATAATAAAGCAAAAATATTAAATAGTATTTTCATAAAAAACCTCTGTTTATAGTAATATTTATTTTTTATTTTTTATTGGAATTCTATCGATTGGAGTATTATTTTCTGTAGACATAGCCTCTCCTCTTTTAACAAGGTCTCTATCTTTATTATATAATTTAAGTAGCTCTCTATTTTCTCTTTCAACATCCACAATTTTTATATTAAGTAAGCCTACAATTAATCCAATAACAATAGAACAAATAAAGATAGATATAATAATTATTAATGTTTTTTTTCTAAATAAAAAAGATGGTAATGGTATATCTTTAAGATTTTTTGTTTTGCCAAAAATATTAATAAATATTTTTTTTATATTAGATATTACTTTCCTCAATTTTTATCTCTTTACTCCCATTGACGCTACCATCTTCATCTACCTTTACAGTATAAACCTTAGATATTCCTTTTTCCTCTGCTGTAATACCATAATATGTTGTGGCTATTGTGGCAGAAACATCATTATGTGTTATTAAAAGAAACTGCGTTTTATCTGATAGACTCTTTACCATATTTTTATAGCGTATGATATTAGCCCCATCTAATGCCGCATCAACTTCATCAAGTATACAAAATGGGCTTGGTCTATATAAAAATATCGCAAATACCAAAGCAAGCCCTGTCATAGTAAGCTCCCCACCAGAATATGCGTCAATATTTTCCATTTTTTTACCCGGCGGTTGAGCAAATATATCAATTGGACTATTTAGTATATCATTTTCATCTTGAATAACAAGACCCGCTTTACCGCCACCAAATAATACTTTAAATGTCTCTAAGAATTTTTTATTTATAGCATCAAATGTTATCTTAAATTCTTCGCTAGCTTTTTTATTTGCCTCATCAATAATATTTAATATTTCTATTTTTGATTTTTCAAGGTCCTCTTTTTGTGTAGTTAAAAATTCAAAACGTTCTTTTGCATTTTGATATTCATCAAGAGCCATTTCATTTATTTGACCGATAGCTTTTATTTTATCATTTAAAACATTAAGTTTTTCTTTAAGTTTTTCAGGCTCTATTTTTTCATTATTGCCTTCAAAATCTTGTAGTCGTATAGAAAAGCTTTCATAAAAATGATTATATATATCTTCAATTTTATATTTAGATTGATCAATTCTCTCGGCTACTCTTGTATATGTTTCATTCAGTTCATTTAATTTTTTTGATTTTTTATTAAAATCTTCACCAACATTATTTATTGTATTGGCCGCTTCTTTTATTTCTTTTTCTTTAGCCTTTACTTCGCTTTCTATATTCTTACGTTTTTCTTTTAAATCTCGAAGCTTCTCTTTATTTATATTGAGGTCCTGCTTCATATCATTTAATGAAAGCTCTAACTTTTCTATTTTTAATGCTTGATTTGCAATTTCTTCTTCTATAGTAGCCCTTGTTTTTAATGCTCTCTCTTTTTCTTTTTCAAAAGAAATACGCTTTTCTTCTAGCCTAGCATGATTAACAGATAAAACTGTAAAATTATTTGTGGATTGAGAAATTTTTTCATTGGCTTTTTTTATTTCATTAGATAGCATTTCTATAGCATTACTATTTCTTTTGATATCTCTTTCATAATCTGCTATAGCATTATCAATATTTTCTTTTTGTGTATATGTCCCTTCTTTATTAAAAAGAATATCTATAAATGGGTCTTTGATTTTATTATATTCCTCAAATATATCTTTTAATAAAAGTATTTCATTTTTTTCTGTTTCAAGTTTGTCCATCAAATTATTTACAAACTCGGTAAGCCTATTAAAATTTGCTTCATTTAAATTAGTTAGCACACCAAGATTACCAAACTCACTTATCCTTTCATGTTTTTGCTTTATTGATGAGAGTAAATTAGTAAATCCGATATCGATATCAAGTTCATGTTTATCTCTATTTTGATAAAAACTCATTTTTTCAACATCACGTTTTTTTTCATCTATCTCAGTAATAATTTTATCTATTAATTCTTTTTGCCTAGACCTTAATATAACAAGCTCATCATTAAATTTAATATTTATTTCTGTAAGATTATTTATTTTATTTGTAAGATTTTCTATATTTATATTTAATTCATTTATTTTATTTTGTTCTATTTCTTGGTTGACAATTGACTTAGATATATCTTCTATTGTGTTAACTGAATTTTTTTCTATTTCTTTTATATGTGTATTTTCTTCAGTGTATCTTTCATTTAGGCTATCTTTTCTTTTTTTTGCATCATTTATATCTTGTGTTATATTTGCTATTTGAGCATCAATTTGAGTATATATTCTCTCGGTATGAGTTATATCATTAAATAATAAAGATGTTTTTTTATCCAAATCTGTAGCGAGTTCTCTTGTTTGTTCAAATTTAACTGTCTGTGCTTTCTTTTTATCATCAAGCTCTCGCAGTTCATTAGTTATTTGTATTCTTGTTAGCTCAAGTTCTTTATATTCTTTATTAAGATTTTCTTGACTTTCTTTAAGTTTCAATATTTGATATAAACTTATACTAATTTGAATTTTCTTTCTTTCATCATTTAGTTTATAATATTTTTCAGTACGTTCAGCCTGTTCTTTAAGCCCTTTATAGCTACGCTCTGCCTCTCGTATCATAGTATTCACTTGGATTATATTTTTATCAGACTCTTCAAGCTTTTTATTTGCTTCACGTCTTTTTTCAAGATATTTACTAATACCCGCAGCATCCTCTATAAGAAAACGTCTATCATCAGGATTTTGTTGTGCAATTTTATCAACCATACCCTGCTTTATAACAGAATATGTACTCTTACCAAAACCAGTATCGAGAAATAAATCAGTAATATCTTTTAATCTTACAGGCTTGTCATTTATATAGTATTCGGATAAACCTTTTCGATAATATTTTCGTTTTACAGTTATCTCATCTGTTTCATATTCTTTAACCCACCTAGCTGTATTATCTAAGCTAAGCGTGACGTCAGCAAGCGAAGAAGGCTTTCTTGACTCGGTGCCATGAAATATTATACTTTCAAGACCTTGATTTCTGTCTATTCTAAGTTTTGACGATGACTGCTCGCCCAAAACCCAAAGGAATGCCTCAACAATATTGCTTTTACCAATACCATTTGGACCCAATACTACAGTAACACCCTCATTAAAATCAACATGAGTCTCTAGAGCAAATGATTTAAATCCGTAAATGCTAAGACGCTTTACATACATCTATTATATTCCCCAAATTTATTATATTCTAGTGAGTATATAGTTAAAGGCAAAAAAATCAATGATTTGATATATTGATTAAGTTTAATTTATAGCTATTATATCGATAAAAATATATAAACATTTTTTATTATGAAACTAAAGTATATTAAAAATATACCCTTCCACCAATATTAAATGCAATAAATTTAATAAAACAAATAATTTTTTTCATTTTATACCCCTAGACTATATTAATCTAAAGTATAATTATAGTATCAATTATATAAACATTATATATGTACTAATTAACAGGCAACTATTTCTTTTATAAAAAATTCTCTCCCCCAAGTAGATCCCAAGAATCGCATCCACAATGAGGGCAAATTTTATTATTTTCTATCAAATTAAAAACCTTTTTACAATCCTTACAAAGTCCATTGGCGGGTAATATTTCAATCTCTAATTTTGTATCTTCCAATATTGCGCCATCCACAGCAGCAGGATAACATTCCTCTATATATTTTGGAATCATTGCGGACAATTGCCCTATCTGTAAAACTAGTTTATCAACTTTGACTAAATTATTCGTCTGTACAAACTTTTCTACCGACTTGACAATCTCAAAAACAACACTTAATTCATGCAATTTATACCACCTATTTTATTATTATTTTTTCTTAAATACGCCCTTAATTTTTTTAGCAATAATTTTTCCCTTACGCTTTATAGCTGCTCGAACAATTACAGGTTTAAGTTCTTCAAATACCTTCCCTGTTGCATCATGTGCTCTCTTAAGTGAGATAGCATCTAATTTACATCTAGTCGTACAAGCACCACAACCTAAGCATAAATATTCATCAACAACAGTCACTCCACACCCAAGACAACGTTCAGTTTCTTTGGCAATTTGCTCAGCTGTAAATGTATTTCTAATATCCTTAAATGATGACTTCGGGGCAGCCGTTTTATCATGCCCTGCCTTTTCTCTAGGTATTGCATCATAACCGGCTAAATTTAAATTATCTTTATCGAGCGAATGAAAATGTCTTTTATCTCTACCTAAAGTTAAACTCTGTCCTACTTGAACATAACGATGTATTGAAATAGCCGCTTCTTTACCGAATGAAATGGCATCAATAGCAAATCTTGGTCCTGTCATAACATCACCACCTACAAATATATCAGGTTCATCTGTTTGTAATGTAAATGAATCAGCTTTCGCTGTATGATTTGTATTAAGAGATACTTTGCTACCATCTATAAGATTACCCCATTCAATCACTTGTCCTACAGAAAGTAATACTTTATCTGCCTCTACTTTTTTAATATTAGCATCATCATAAACTGGGTTGAATTTTCCATTTTCATCAAAGACAGAAAGGCACTTTATAAATTCAACACCTACAACTTTTCCATTTTTTACAAGTATACGCTTAGGCCCCCATGAATTATTTATTCCAACATCTTCAGTTAAAGCCTCTTCAAGTTCTTCTGGTAAAGCAGGCATCTCTTCATTTTATCATATTCATGTCTTATTCTTGGAATATACCTATTTTCAATATTCAAATCTTGTTCAGCAATAAATTTTTTAATCTCATCTATAGCAACAGGTGAATCAATATCACCTCTGGTACAAGCAGACTCACATTCACTTGGGCAAATGCATCCACAAACAGCAGGAAAAGGATTCTCATTTTTTATAAGTTCCAATGCTTCTTTATATTTACCTTGTGCTGCTAATTTTATATATCCTTGAACAGAAATATGAGCAGGGCATTTTGTCTTACAAGGGCTAGTACCTGTTTCTACAACCCTCTCTATTTGTACGATAATCATGGTTCCACTTATCAGTTCCCCATTCTGTATCGGTTGGAAAATCCTATCTCCTATTTTCTGGCAATGGCTCTTTAGAACATATCTTTTGACCTAGTTTCAAAGCATTAACAGGACATACTGCAACACATTCTCCACAAGCGACACATTTCTCTTTATCAACATTTGATACATAATTAGAACGTATCATATCATTATTTAAAAACATACCTGCTATTCTTAATGAATAACATGAACATCCACAGCAATTACAAATAGCATGTGTTTTACCCGAGCCATCCATATTTGGCATTTCATGCATCAAGCCATTTTCTTCAGCCCTTTTAATAATATCAAAAGCCTCTTCTCGTGTAATCTCACGACCACGTTTTGTACGAATATAATACTCCGCACCATGCCCTAATTGAATACACATATCCTCTTTCAAGTGTCCACAACCTTCACCTAAAGCCTCTCTTGAAGCACGACAAGAACAGTCTGATACAGAAAAAATAGTATTATCATTCAGATATTTTGAAACCTCTTCATATGAAACTCTTTTTGTATCACCTTGAATTGCCTGCTCAATAGGAATTACACGCATAGGCCCCATTCCTACAGGAAAAATACCAGCCCCCATAGGACCACGCCTTTTACCATAATCATCAAAGGCCTTTGCTATTTGCTTATAATTTTCAACACTGCCCTTAAATGGATGATTAACAATCATCTCCATATGACCGGGTGTACCCAAACTTCAAACCAATACTTATCTACACCATCTTTTTCGCCCATTAAAGCAACACCAGCAATCGCTAAATCCCAAAGAATTCTAGAAGTTTCTTCTAGCGATTTTCCACATAAAGCAGCAACCTCTTCTGCACTTTGTGGAGCATGGAATTCAAGAAAAATCGCAACATCCGCCATTTCATCTGTTACAACTGGCTCTAAAATTTTATACTCAGGATATTCCGGTTTAATCTCTGATTTTGAGCCACGTTTTGTCCTACTAATTTTATTAGCAAGGTCTAATATTTTTTCATTTACCATCACCATTCTCCCATTGTTATTTATTTATTATTCCATTTTTTTTCTTCAATACGTACCCAATTAATCCACTCTTCAATACCTTGACCTGTTTTAGAAGAGATTTGAAATATTTTAATATTAGGATTTGATTTTTTCACCACACTTATTACAGCATTAGCATCAAGTCAAAATGTTCTAGCACATCTATTTTACTTATTAGAAGAACATCAACTAGCGCAAACATTGATGGATATTTTAATGGTTTATCATCTCCTTCAGGCACACTCAAAATCATAGCATTTTTAGATGAGCCCGTATCAAATTCAGCAGGACAAATCAGGTTTCCAATATTTTCAAGTATAACAAAATCAAGTTCCTCTGTACCCAATGCGTTTAATCCTTGTTTAGTCATATCAGCATTGAGATGGCACATGCCCCCTGTATGCAATTGAATTACTTTTGTGCCAGTTTTAGCAACTGATTTTGCATCTACATCAGAATCTATATCAGCTTCTACAATGCCTATTTTTATTTCATCTTTTAATGCCTCGATAGTTCTTAAAACCGTAGTAGTTTTTCCAGAGCCCGGTGATGACATCAAATTTAATAAAAAAGTTTTTTCTTTTTTAAGTTTTTCTCTAAGCAAATCTGCCTGCTCATTATTATTTTTATAAATACTTTCTTTGATCTCAATAATTCTAAAATTTTCCATATTAAGTCCTATTTAAATCTAAAATATACCCCCCTAAAGTTAAATATAGTATTATTTTATCAAATTGCAAAGATCTTTCTTGACAATCGAGATATTAAGCATAGACTTTAATTATAATATATATTAAAAAGGGGTGTATATTTATGGAATCTAAAAATAAGAATAAACAACGTATATTATGGCTAATTCTAACAGTTTCAATAATGAGCGTATCTATGCTCTCATCATTTTTGCCAGTTTTTGCTAATATACCTATAAATGTGCTTTTGCCTATAGGGATTATGCTCACTTGTAAAATGGTTTTCTTTGAAAAACTAAAACTTTCTACATTAATAATACTACGTGCTGCCATTTTGCTTGCGGTGTTTAATATTTTAAACCGAGATATATTTATATCTAAAAATAGTACTTATATTTTTAGATATAAATATAATAGAAGCAACACTTACAGATTTTAAACGTAAGAAAATATGGAATGGTATAACCGGTATTTTACTTACAATTTCAGTATATTTCCTACAAACAAAATGGATTGACTTAACAGATTTAGCCCCTTTTGCTCATATCTATGAAGCAAATATGCTAACCGTTTGGGGAACTATATTTTGGATTATAGCATATACTATCTGGAATTGGATATTTGTAACTAATGAATTTTCAGATTCTATTTCAAGATTACATGTTGGAATTTTATTAGCACCTATTGTTAGCTGCCTATTATTATGGACACCTGGCTACTGGCTTATCTTTAGAGCTAATTCCCTAACCTTTGGCGGATGTGTACAAATGGAAAACAACAACTTGAAGTTGCCTTAGAATCAGATGCTTTCAGTAAATTTGTAAACTGTACAAAGACTACTCGAGCACAAATTGTATTTATGATAGTAAACATTGTACTAATGGTACTCTCTGTGATATTAAAATAATAAAAGGGGAATAACTCTATGAATGATTACGATGTAATTATAATTGGTGCGGGGAATGCTGGTCTTTCTGCCGCAACAAGACTTGCAATAGCAAATAAAAAAGTTGTAATATTTGAAAAGCATAATATACCCGGTGGTTGTGGTACTAGCTTTCGCCGTGGTCGCTTTGAATTTGAGGTCGCACTACATCAATTAAGCAGTATGGGGACGAAAGAAAACCCTGGTCCACTACGTACACTATTTTAAGAATATGGAATAGTCGATAATATTGACTGGATAGAAATTGATACTCTATATAAAGTTAATTTGCCTGGAAATAAAGGTATTGCTCTACCTGCAAATAGAGATCTTGCTGAAAAAGCATTGATAAAAGAATTTCCTGAAGAAGAAAATTCTATTTTAGAATATTATAAAATGGTATATCTCTTTAATAAAGAAATAAATTCATTTCTAGCAGCCAGTGCTGGTAGTACAGGCGAAGCCTCTTCTCTAAAAAAAATGATTATGAAAATAGGTTTTCCAAAAAAATATCCAACTCTTGCAAAGTATGCAGTACGTAGCACACAAGATGTTTTGGACGAATTTTTTAAAAGTCGTGAACTACAACTAGCATTGTCAGCACATTGATGCTTTATGGGCATGCCTCCAAAACGCTTTCCATTTTCAATTTTAGCTCGTGTCCTTCATATATACACAGAAGAAAAACCTTTTTATATTCGTGGTGGTTCACAAGTTATATCTCAATCACTAGCTGATAGAATTATAGACCTTGGTGGAGAGATAAAATATAATTGTGCTATCGAACATATTATAATTGAAGATAAAAAAGCAGTAGCTGTTGTTGATGAATTTGGTAATGAATATCATGCTAAAACTATTATTTCAAATATTTCGCCAATTCATACATATTTTAAATTATTACAAGAAAATGAAATCCCTGCTGAGGCTCGTGAATATTTGAAAGGTTATACAGTTGGTATTTCTGCATTAACCTGTTTTATTGGACTTGATTGTCCACCTGAAACGATTGGCTTTACAGATTCATTTAATCTAAATTATGATAGCTTAGATGCAAATAAAGATTTTATGAATGCATATAATCTTAATGCCACTGTTGACCCTATTATTGCAACTAATTATACTGTTGATGACCCGACCGTTTCTCCCGAAGGTACGAGCATTATAACAGCTGGTGTTTTAAAATATTCGGCACCTTGGGAAGAGCTTTCACCTGAGCAATATAATGAAACAAAGTATAGACTAGCCAATCAAATTATTGATAGACTTGAAGTCAAATTCCCAGGTTTCCGTAGTCATATTGAAGAAATTGAAGTTGCAACACCTCTAACACATATGCGTTATTTAGGTCATCCTGGTGGTTCAGTATATGGGTTTGAGCAAGACCTTAAATCATCTGTATTCTTTTTCCCACAAGATGAATTTATTAAAGGACTTACATTTACAAGCGGTTGGGTAAACACATGCGGCTTTGGCCCCAACTACATTTATGGTGATAGAATTGCTAAAAGAGTTATTAAGGAGACAGAATAATGCCAAGTTTAAAAGACACAATTATAAGCTCAATGGTAAATGGTCCCGATGTTTTACTTGACCGTATGGTAGGCACACGCAATGGTCGTGATTATGCTGCCGATCGTTTTCAAACAAGGGACATTATAAATAAAATACATCCTCAAAGACTCTATTTGAAAGTCTTAGAAATTACTAATGAAACAAACATTGCAAAAACAATTCGTCTTATATCTACAAATGGATATTTGCCTGTTTTTCAAGCGGGGCAATATATTAATATATTTATTGAAATTGATGGTATTCGTACAAGTCGTCCATATAGTATTTCAAGTAGTCCTAAACAACGTGCATATTATGAAATCACAGTTGCAAAAATTCCTGCGGGGTTTATATCCGACTATTTCCTAGATAAAGTAAAAATCGGTGATGTTTTTAAAGCTAACGGGCCTGCTGGGACATTTCATTATAACCCTATTTTTCATAAGAGAAAATCTGTATTTCTTGCTGGTGGTAGTGGAATTACTCCATTTATGAGTATGACAAAAGAGATTGTTGAAAGCGGTGCTGACCGTGAAATACATTTAATTTATGGTAGTCGTAGCGAAGACATAGCTATTTTTAATGATGAACTAACTAAGTTAGGAAAAACTCATTCTAATTTCAACTATCATTTAGTATTATCAGAGCCTAACAAAGATTGTAAATGTAAGACAGGCTTTATTGATGACAAATGTATCAAAGAATTAATCGGAAATGTAAACGATTATACTTTTTATTTATGCGGACCACAGATAATGACTGACTTCTGTATGAAAGCATTGCAATTATTAAACACACCACATAATCATATTCGAAGAGAAGTATTTGGCTCTCGTCAAGATATACAAAATGAGGAAGGCTGGCCAAAAGAACTCATTGGCAATGAAACATTCAAAATAACTATCGGTGATAAAGTAATTAATGCAAAAGCAAACGAATCTATACTTACTTCACTGGAACGAGAAAATATTCGTATAAATGTATGTTGTAGAAGTGGCGAATGTAGTCTATGTCGTATCAAGCTTATAAGCGGTAAAGTGTTCATGCCTCGTGGAGTTGCATTGAGGCTTACGGATACTAAATTTGGATATATACATTCTTGTAAAGCCTATCCAATTTCAAATGTAGAAATAAGATTATAAAGCGAGGTTCCCATGTTCTTTTATGAAAAAATCCCAGTTACAACATTACTTATGGCGGCTCTTGTCATTGGAGTATTACTACTCCTAAATGAGATTACCCGTAGATCAAAATATTTATCAATAGGTATATATATTCTCTTGCCAATTATACTTACTATTTTTGTATGGCCAAAAACAGCGGGCGAGGGCTCAACTTCTGGTTATTGGTTTGCATGGGTAAAGACATACTCAGCACTTTTAGGTATTATTGGATTTATGGCTATTAGACATATTAAAAGACTTGAAGGCTCAAAATTTATGTTTATATTTCCTGCCGCAATACTTTCATTTAATATTTTAGAAGCTGTCTATCGTGATTATGAAGTATATGCAAATTTTAATGGTCTAAAAGTTGTTGAAAATGGTCTTACAATGATGGGTGGTTCATGGAATATTATTAATGCCATAGCTGGTATTATTAGTATAATTACTATTACAGGTTGGCTAGGTATAAAAATTGCAAACACAAAGAGCCGTGACCTTGTATGGCCTGATATGCTTTGGTTTTGGATAATTGCTTATAGTCTATGGAATGCATCATATTGTTATAATTCAATTTCAGACCGTTCTTTTTATGCGGGAACCTTGCTTGTAATAACAGCAATGATTGCTTCATTTTTTATTAAGAAGGGTGTCTGGCTACAACATCGTGCACAAACTTTAGCATTATATGCTATGTTCACATTGACTATTCCAGCTTTTGCAAGCTCTTCACAATTTGCAGTTAAATCAACAAATAATCCAAATGCCATGCTTGTATTGAGTATAGCATCATTATCTGTAAATATTGGAGTTCTTATATTCCAAATTATACAAATGAAAAAACAAAGTATTAAAAATTCATTTGCAAATGATCTTTATACAAATATCTCTTCGTATAAAGCAACATTAAAAGATAATGGATTAGAGCAAAAATAATAGCTCTTTAAAATAAATTATATTTTTATATTGCTAGCCTAATATGTTAGTAATATAAAAATATAATATGCTATCGGCATTGTAAGAATGACACTATCAAATATATCGAATACCCCACCATGCCCTGGAAATAAAGAGCCAGAATCTTTTTTGTTATAAGCACGTTTAATCAAACTTTCAGCCATATCTCCCAAAAATCCTGTCATTGTAAATATTATAGTAAGTATAATCATAGTTGTTAATGAATAGTTAGGAATTTGCTCCCCCAACATAAATGTAAGTTTTCCTGTTGTAGCAAGATAATGTATACCTAAAACAGCTGGTATTGAAAAAATAAACATCCCAAAAAATCCTTCAACACTTTTATTTGGTGATGGTGTATGAAGAAGTTTATGTTTACCAAATTTTGAACCTATTATATAACCGCCTGTGTCAGCAAGCCATGCACATAAATGTATAATTAAAATATTATATTTTCCCATAGGAGCTGTTCTCAATAGAGGGAAATGCCAAAAACAAATACCCGCATATGTGAAGGCAAATAATGCTGTAAATATTGCTCTACTATGATTTTGAAAATTAGTATTTTTTTCAAAGATATTAACAATAAATAATAATGTTATTAATAATATCGAAAGCCACATCGCAAATTGCATATATCGATATTCATATTTTGTAATTGTATATAATGGCGAAAAATCCAAATTTGTAAAAAGATTTTTGCCACAAACTGTAACAATATATGCAAAAACCATAAATATCATAGTTGTTATAATAGTTCTTCTATCACCATATCTATCTATATCAGCCATATGTAATATTTCCCATACTATTACTAGCGATACAGCAAGTATAAATAAATTAAATACTGGTATTAAAACATCTATAAACAAAATACATGAGTAAAATGGTATAAAAAAAATTGCCTGTATTACACGCTTTTTCATTTGTTATCCCCCAAACCTTCTTTTACGTTTTTTATAATTTTCAATAGCCTTTATAAATTCTTCTTCAGAAAAATCAGGCCAGTATATATCGGTGAAATATAATTCTGTATAAGCTATTTGATAAAGCAAAAAATTACTCAGCCTATACTCACCAGATGTTCTAATTAATAAATCAGGCTCTGGTATATCATTTGTATCTAAGTATCTCAATATAAGATTTTCATCTATATCATCAGTAGTTATTATCCCCTTATCAAAATCTAAACATATATTTTTTATCGACCTAGATAATTCATCACGAGAACCATAATTTAAAGCAATAGTTATCGTTAATTTTATATCTTTGCCCTCTAAGTATTGCCTTGTTTCTTCCTCTGTTTTTTTTATAATATTATATGTCCTCTCTGGAAATTTTGAAATATCCCCTATATGACATATTTTTATATTATTTTTTATAAGACGTTTTATTTCTTTTTTATAAAATTCTTCTAGCAAAGTAAATAAAGATTTTTTTTCATCCTCTGGTCTGTTCCAATTCTCTGTAGAAAAAGCATATACTGTAAGATAATCTATATTATTTTTAATACATGTTTCAGATATATCTATAAGATTTTGTGCCCCCGCTCTATGGCCATATTTTCTATCTTTACCATGCTCTTTTGCCCAGCGACCATTGCCATCCATTATTATAGCAACATGTTTTATCTTATCTTCAGTTTTATTTAACATAGATTTTTTATAATTTTAACCTATATTGTATCTAATTCTTTTTCTTTATTACTTGCTAAATCATCAATTTTTTTTATGAATTTATCAGTATCTTCCTGTATTTTTTTATCTAATTTTTTACCATCATCTTCACTTATGTTTTTATCTTTTAATTCTTGTTTTGTATGTGTATTTTCATCACGCCTAATATTTCTGATAGATACACGTGCCTCCTCTGCTCTATGACGAACCCCTTTTTTAAGGTCTTCCCTTCTATCATGTGTTATCTCTGGTACAGGTACTTTTATGATTCCATTATCATTATATGGATTAAAACCTAAATCTGCTTTTAATATAGCTTTTTCTATCTCTCCAATTAATGCCTTATCAAATGGCTGTACAACTATAGTCTTAGAATCACTTGTTGATATACTAGCAACTTGCTTAATAGGTGAAAGTGTACCATATGCTTCAACACGTACACCATCGAGTATACCAGCATTAGCTCTGCCTGTTCTTATACCCTGTAAATCATGAATTAGACTATCGACTGTTTTTTGCATGCGTTTATCATGAGGCTCTTTCATAAATATTTCTCCAAAATATATTATTTTTATAATTTATTTTATTATAACTTTTTATACACTATGTATCTGCTCTACAATATTCTGAGCTATAGTAAGTGTTTCTAACTCTTCTTCTAACTTTCTTATCGGACTATCTTTACCTAATATACAGTTAGAAAAATGTTCTATCTCAAGTTTAAGCGGATTATCTCGATGTATCATAACACGTTCTATAACACTCTCTTGGCTATAATTAAGCCCCTCTTTTCCATGTAATGTAGTATGGGAAGCATATTGCCTATGTATTGTTATATCTTGAGTTGCATAATCTAAGATTAAATATGCATCTTCATCACTTATAGAAAGTGTACGTATTTTTTCCTCTGTTACTCTACTTGATGTAATAATAGCTATTGTATTGCTCTCAAATTCAAGTATACATGTAGCAGAATCTTCAAAATCTGTTTTAACTTTTTTACCAATAGCATGAATTTTTTTAAGTTTACTTTTTACAAGAGAAAGCACAATATCTATATCATGTATCATTAAATCAAAGACAACACCCGCATCACTTATCCTTGGATTGAATGGGGCTAATCTCCTTGCTTCGATAATTCGAGGAGATTTAATAATATTTTTTATTTCTTGTACCGCACCATTAAACCTTTCAACATGACCAACTTGAAATATTAGATTTTTTTCATTTGCAAGGGCAACCATTTGCTTAGCTTCATCTGTAGATGTCGCCATTGGCTTTTCTACAAGGACATGCTTATTTTCACTCAAACATTTCATAGAAAGTTCAAAATGATACTTGGTTGGAGCGGCGATTATAATTGCATCTGAATTTGCAATTAAACTATCAATGCTTTGAAATGCATTTATGCCATGTTTTTTTGATAATTCTTCTACTTTCTCTTTATCTAAATCATATATGCCAGAAAGTTCTATAAATGGGCTTTGATTTACAACATTAATATGATATTGACCCATCTTGCCACAACCTATTATTCCAATCACTATTTTTTCATTCATAAAATAATCCCTATTTTGCATTATCTAATATCCAATATACACTAATTTTATATAAATTTAAACTGTAGTATAAAGAGACTCATTTATATATTTAATCAAATTTATATAAAATATTAGATTTATTCTATTATATACAAAATGTAGCATAAATAAAAATTATATGTAGTTTTTATATTTAATATTTTACATATAATTATGTTGATATATTTTTGATGTATTTTAATGTATTTTTAAGATATTATTACCGTATATTTATATATATAAATTTGATTTTTTATATGTATGATATAACATTATAATCTAAATAGAGTGGAGTTAATATATGGCTTTTGTTCACTTGCATGTTCATACTCAATATTCAATATTAGATGGTGCTTCACGTATAAAATCATGCTATAGTAAAGCAAATAAAGATAAAAAAAGAGAAAAGAAATTACTTTCTATTGGTCTCATCGATAAAGCTATAGAGCTACAAATGCCAGCTATTGCAATAACAGATCATGGCAATATGTTTGGTGCTATAGAATTTTATATGGAAGCAAAAGCAAAAAATATTACACCTATTATTGGTTGTGAAGTATACGTTGCTCCAAAAAGTAGATTTGATAAAAAAGCAGATAGTCGAGAAGGTAAAAGTGCCTTACATTTAGTGCTACTTGCAAAAGATAAAGAAGGTTATGATAATTTAAAAAAACTTGTATCATTTGGTTATACTGAGGGCTTCTATTATAAACCACGTATAGACCATGAACTTATAGAAAAATATAACAAAGGAATAATTGCTTTAAGTGCTTGTATTGGTGGCGAAATCCCTACTTGTATAAGGATGAATGACTATAGTGGTGCTGATAAATTAGCCAAATATTATCAATCTATATTTGGTGATGATTTTTATATAGAACTACAAGACCAAAATATATTAAATCAAAGGCAAATTAATGCATCATTATTCAAATTGGCAAAAGAAAATGGTATACAAACTGTTGTAACAAATGATGTGCATTATGTAGAGCGTAGTGATAGCCATTCACATGATATCCTTTTAGCTGTGCAAACAAAATCGACAATATCAAATAAAAATAGAATGCGATTTGGAAGTGATGAATTTTATCTAAAAAGCGAAGAGGAAATGAGAGAAAAATTTCCAAAGATGAATAATGCATTTCTAAATACTGTTAATATTGCTGAAAAATGCCGCGACTTAGATATACTAACAAAAAAATATTTCATGCCAAAATATCCTATGCATGATGGCGAAACAGAGGCTACAACATTAAGAAAATTATGTATTGATGGGCTTAATAAAAGATTTGATAATAATATAAGCCAAGAAATGTTAGATAGACTTGATATGGAATTATCTGTGATTGGTAAGATGGGCTTTGAGGGATATTTTTTAATCGTTCAAGATTTTATTAACTATGCTAAAAGTATTGATATAAGCGTAGGCCCCGGTCGTGGTAGTGCAGCAGGCTCTATTGTTTCATATGCTACTGGTATTACAGATGTAAACCCACTTCAATATAATTTACTATTTGAAAGATTCTTAAATCCAGACAGATTAAGTATGCCCGATATAGACATCGATTTTCAAGATGATAGACGTGATGAAATTATACAATATGTTAAAGATAAATATGGTGAAAATAATGTCTCTCAAATAACTACGTTTAGTACATTACATGGTCGCTCTGTTATACGTGATGTCTGCCGTGCAATGGAAATAGAACTTGCTATAGCAGATAGAATTGCAAAAATGCTACCAAACTCATCAAGCCTAGGTGATGCCTATGAGGATATAAAAGAATTTAGAGATGCTATAAATGAAAGCAGCCTATTAAAAGATATGTATAGTACTGCATTAAAACTAGAAGGGCTTGTTAGAAGTGTTGGACTACATGCCGCTGGTGTTGTTATTGCTGATAGACCTATTATAGAATGTGCCCCTATATATCAAGATTCTAAAACAGGCAATAGAGCATGCCAATATGAGATGGAACATATTGAAAGTGTTGGTCTTATAAAGATTGATTTTTTGGGTATCAAGAATCTAAGATTAATAAAAGATTCTATAAAAAATATCAAAGAATATCATAATATAGAAATCAACATGGATGAAGTATCTATGAATGATAATAAGGTATTTGAATTATTTAGAGAAGCAAATACTATGGGGATATTCCAATTTGAAAGCGATGGAATGAGGAATCTACTTACTGATATAGCACCTACAGAGTTTAGTGATTTGGTATCTGCTGTTGCATTATATCGCCCAGGTCCATTAAGCTGCGGAATGGGTAAATCATATGCTGATAGAAAAAATAAAAGAGAACCTATCACATATCCACATGCTAATTTAAAGCCCGTATTAGAAGAGACACAAGGTGTATTAATATATCAAGAGCAAATCATGGGTATAAGCCGTGTACTTGGAGGATTTACCCCGGGAAAGGCAGATGAGCTACGTAAAGCTATGGGTAAAAAGAAAATTGATATGATGGATAAACTTGAAGCAGATTTTATCTCTGGTGGGCTTGCATCTGGCTATGATAAAAAAATGCTTTCAGAAATATATAATATGATGCGTGGATTTGGTGAATATGGTTTTAATAAATCTCACTCTGTATGTTATGCTATAATTGCCTATCATCAAGCATATCTAAAAGCACATTATCCGCTCGAATATTATATAGCTTTATTAAATACTGTAATAGATGATACAGATAAAATAAGAATTTATTTAAACGAAATACATGAAAAAAATATTGAAGTTATAAATCCATCTGTTACAGAAGGGGCTGCTATGTTCTCTCAAAGAGATGGTAATATTGTATATGCTCTCCATGCAATAAAAGGTGTTGGATATCAGGCTGCTCTTAGCATAGAACAAGAGAGAGAAAAGAATGGTATATTCAAATCTATAGAGGATTTTGCGAAGAGGGTTAATACTCATACTGTTAATAAAAAAGTCTATGAGGCACTTATAAAATCTGGGGCATTTTCTAGCCTTGGATATACAAACCAATCTTTATTAGACAGTATAGAGCCTATGATTGCATATGGTTCTAGTTTCCAAGCAGAAGCAAAAGCTGGGCAAAATATGCTCTTTGATAGTGTTGCTAATATTGATAGTTCATCATTATTTATAACAAAAAAAGAGGAGTATGATAATACAACATTAAGAGAACATGAATTAGAAACTGTTGGTTTTAATTTAAAATATAGTATATTTAGCGATTATCCAAACTTAGATTTATCAAAATATAACAAGCTTGCCGATATCGATAATATAGCCGATAAAGGGGAATTTTATGTCCCTTGTGTCATAACAAACTCTCGAGATTCTAGTACAAAAAAAGGTGCTCCTATGTTTGTTGTCGATACTGAGGATATGTTTAGCACAAAAGCATTTTTTATTATGGGCGAAAATATTACTAAATTTAGATATATATGCATGCCAACTATTGCTGTACTTATACATGGCAGGCGTGAACAATCAAGATATAATGATAGAATATTTACTAGCGTTCTAAATATATACACGCTTAATGATATACTAAATAAAAAAGTAAAAATAAAAATTCCAAAAAATAATAATTCTAATAAACATGATAACAAAGAAAATATTTCCAATAATACAAACTCTAATATAGATAATAATTTATATGATAGTGCCATGAACTCAAATATGCAAAATATCAGCCTTGATAATAATGCTAAATATATTTTAATACATTTATTAAAGAAAACATTCGATGATATGGACTTACATTGTCTGCAAGATACAATAGAAAAGCACCCTGGTCTTTGTCCTGTTGTTGTAAATCTTGTTGATGATAATGGGGCTGTAGCTTTATCTTTGGGCAATAAATATTGTGTGAATGCTAATAGTAATTTTATTAATAGCACGCATGAAGGAATTCGATCTCTTTTAAAGATAAGCCTACAAAATGCATAAAAGAAATTTATAAAGTGTTTTTATTTTATTATTACTGTTAATATAAGGGATATTATTTAAGTGTGAAAATATTTAAAGAAATTAGCATAATACTATCTATCAGTGTCGTTTCTCAAATACTGGTTTTCACTTTTAGATTCCCCATATCTGCAAGTGTTACAGGTATAATAATATTGTTTATACTATTAATGACTAAAATTATAAAAGAAGATGATATAAAAGATACAGCTGATTTTTTATCTCATAACCTAATCTTTTTTTATATACCAGCAGCTGTTGCAATAATAGAAGAGTATCATTATATAAAAAAAGATATAATACCATTCATTATTATATGTGTTTTTTGTACAATTATTATAATGGTTTCTACTTCTATCACAGCACAAATATGCACAGAAATAAAAGAACATGAGAGATAAAATAATTATGGAACAATTATTTATAGCAAACCCAATGATACCAATAACATTAACTATTATAATCTATGTATTATCATGCTATATCTCTACATTTTTATCCAAGATAAAATTATCCATTTTCTCACCTATTGTAATTTCTATGATTTTTTTATGTTTATTTCTAAAAATATTTGATGTAAGTTATGCAACTTATAATGAAGGGGCTAAGTTTATAACATATTTAGCAGTACCCGCAACATTAACATTGGCATTACAAGTTTATAGAAGGAAAAAAATACTCAAAGAAAATTATGTTATAATATTTATCAGTATATCTATAGGTATTTTATTTGGTTTTATATCCACATTTTTGTTTGCTAGATATGCTTTTAATCTTGATTATAAATTACTAATATCATTATTATCAAAATCCATTACAACACCAATTGCAATAGAACTTACAGATAAACTTGGAGGCATACAATCTGTTACTATATTAGCTGTTTTTATATCTGGTATAATAGGAGCATCATTACCTTTGTTTATTTATAAATTATTTAGAATAAAATCACCACTAGCACAGGGCCTTGGACTTGGCAATTCTTCTCATGCAGTAGGAACAGCAAAAGCTATGACATTAGGCACAACAGAGGGAGCAATGTCTAGTCTAGCTTTAACTATATCAGGAATTATAAGTATTATTTTTATACCACTATTAATAAAATTATTTGCTATAATATTTTAGTGATATTTTTTATTGATATTTATTAAACTTAAAATATTATATAAAAGTAAGGAGCATATATTATGAATCATAAATATATAAACCATGAGATAAGGGTGATGTATGCTGATACAGATCAAATGAAAATTGTTTGGCATGGCAATTATCTAAGATATTTTGAAGCGGCAAGGGTTGAACTGTTTCGTACTTTTGGTATGTCTTATAAAGAATTTGAAGAATATGGTTTTATGCTCCCTGTAAAAGAAGTTTTTATAGACTATAAAGCATCTGCTAAAAGTGATGATATAATTATTGTAAAAACATGGGTTGCTACATTAAAACATGTATCTATGAAAATAATGTATGAAATATATATAAAAGGTAGTGAAAAACTTTTAACAAAAGGCTATACTCTACATCCATTTGTAAATTCAGATGGTAAACTTTCTAAGCTCCCTGATGAACTTTATAATGTTTTACAAAAAGGTATATAATAGTATTTTAAAATATAAAAGGATTATTTAATGAGTATGTTAAAAATTTTACTAGGAGTTGGAATCCCCACTATAGCAAGTGAAGTAAGCAAGGTTGTTATGTCATATAAAAATAAAAATGAAATGCGTCAAATAAAAAAAGATTCACATGAATATATCGATGAATCTCTTGAAAAAATGTATGAAGATATAAAAAGGGCTAATACAAAAGATATAAATAGTATTATGGCTGTTACTAGATTTTTACTGATTGGTTTTGCAGCTATGTTTTTAGTGCTTGTAGTTTTTATAGTTTTATTTATTTTGCATATAAAAAATTATTAATATTGATACTACAGTTTTTACTTTAATTTAATTTTAATTAATTGTTTTAATATTTCATTTATACTAAGAGATAAAAAATTGATCTCATTTGCTGTTAATTTTTTTTGTTTCATAAAGTATTCTATAGCATAAAATTTTTCTTTTTCAGTTTTATTTAAAATAATAGGTGTGAGTATATTACTATATTTAATAAATGACACATCTCCTTCTTCTGAAGATATCAAAAATAATAATTTTTCGAATTCTCGCTCAATATCCAACTTTTTATTCTTATTTTTTTTAATATTATCTAAGCTACAAATAGTATCAATCATTTTATTTATATTTTTTTTACATGATTTCAATGAATCTTGATAGTAAGATTTATAATAGGATTTTTCTATATTAAATATAATAGATAAATAATATAATACCTGTTCTTTATGCTTACAATCTTTCATTTTATTATAATGTTTTATAATATCTGGTATGGCTTCATATGCTTTATTTGCAGCCAGTACAGCAAGATGTGCTATAAAATCATGCTCTTTATATTTTTTTGTACTTATCCACCATAATGCAATCTCCTTGACACCATCATTTGGATGTTTTGATAATGCATTTGCTGCACTCATTCTTAACAAAGGAAATTTACTCGTATATATATTTGTCAAAAATTCTATTGTATCTTTATCATGAAAATTACCAAGAGACTGTATGATGGCTTGTTGTTCCAAAATATTAGCTTCTTTTGAAAAATTAATTAAAATATCTTTAGCATCTATATCTGGTATTTGACCAATTGCCTCTATAGCAGAAAGCCTTACACTCTGTTCTAAATCATCAAGCATTGAAACAAGCTTGGGCAAAGCTACAACTGTTTTTGTTTCACCCATTTCTGCAGCAAGTTTTTTTCTACTACCTATAAGGTTAGGTATAAATGTTGCGGCTGTTAATCGATATAATACAGATACGGCATCTACTCTTATTAAAACATCTCTTAATCTTAGATTACTTCTATCTCTATGTATTTTATATGTCGGATAAACAATGACACAAATCATATTTATTATAAAGCTTAGTATAAATGTAATCATAATAGGATTTTTTATACTTATATCTGTAGAAAATGGTCTATGTTCACCATAAAATTCTATAAAAAGTCCACCAATATTTGGAGCTGTAAAAGCACAAAATGCCACTGTCGCAAAATATAAGCTTGTATATGCTGTGCTATGCTCTTCTTTGCCTATGTTATACGCTACTGTAGATTGTGCTATACCCCAGCCACCTTGTGCAAAACTATATAATAGCATTATAAGTACCATATGAGGAAGTGTATTTTTTGTTGGACTTACAAATAGCCAAAGAAGTGGTATAAATGCAAGTAGAAGTATAGTAATTTTTGAAAGTAGCCTCGCCCCAAATAAACCCATCATTCTTCCCCAAAAGAAAAAACCAAATGCAAGTACAAGTGTCGAGGCAGCATTCGCAAAACCCAAAATATCATATGGCATATGCAAATATTCTAGATAAAATGTATTAAAAAAAGGCATCGTTATATAAACACCTATATTAGATAATGCAACCGTAAATAAAAAGGCGATATAGTTTTTATCTTTTAATATAGGCTTAAACATTTCCTTAATTGGTACATTCATCTTCGTTTGTTTTGGTGGGTCATATGCTTGAAAAAATATAATAAAAGCAGCTATAAAAAAAACAAATGATATTATAAATATAATAGCAAATGCATGAATATTATCTGTATACCTTAATACAAGACCTGATAATAAAATCCCTGCCATTGCACCTATATTTGTTAATGTACTTCTTATAATAAGATGTTTTCCACGATTTTCTATATTTGTTAAATCTACAAACCAACTATTGAGTTCTAGTGATAGGCTCTGTACAATTGTGGCTATAAAACATAATATAGCTATTAATGGGAATATTATATCACCGTTAATAGAAGCAAAATATCCATATATAAGAGAAGAAAAATATATAATCCTTGAAATGAACAAAGCAGTTATAGTAAAAAGCTTTCTTCTTTTTATTTTTCTAACCACCATAGCAGAAAAAGGCTGCAATAAACCTTGAAACATTGCAATACCTGAAATAAGACCTATAAAAGCAGGGCTCGCTTTAAGTACATCAACAAGGTAAACAGATATTACAAATCCATTTACAAGTACACCAGAAAATTGTAATGTAAAGTTTGAAACGAGTATCTCTATATTCCATATGGATAGAGCTTTATTACACATTCGCTTATTTTTTTGATTATTATCACTACTATACATAATTATTTTCTCTATAAATATATCTGTAATTTTTATCTAATATATATTTTTTATAATAAAAGTCTACTCTTTTAGAAAGAACTTTTATATTTTTTTAAACTCGAATTTAATCTCATAAACTATACAAAAAGTATATAAAATTTACAATTCTGTATCATATTTACTTTTTCTTATTACTAAAATACTCGCAAAAATATATAAATAAAATACTATTCAGTATAATTATGGAAAGCATTTAATATACAAAATATTTAATTTGTTTATTCTTATATATGTGCTAATGAATAATGGAATTTGTTTATGAAAAAAATATTATATCACATAATACTCTGATAGAAGCAGTGAGTTCTAAAAATGTAAATCTTGTTAAAAAATTAATAAGTAAAGCTATTTCTGTCAATGCTATATATTCTCGTTCTACATCTTTACTTAATGCAACTTATAATGAAGACATAGAAATAATAAAAATACTTATAGGTGCTGATGTTAATGTTTCTACTGTAGGTGGGTATACCTCTTTAATAAGTGCCGCTAGTTCCAGAATTGTAGAGATTGTAAGAATGCTCTTAGATTCTGGTGTCGATGTTCATGCTATGAATCTATTTAATAATACTGCTTTATATTATTCTAAAAAAGATTCCATATTTTTATGAAAGAACAATGCCTCCAAATATTAAAGAGATTATTTTTTTACTCAAAGAAGCTTCCACCAATCAAAATAACATATATAAAGCCAGTCTAGTTGTTAAATTGGCTTTTTGATAATTATGCATATCTAAAAAATTATTTTAAAATTTTATATGCTCTGTTATTTTCATCAAGCATTTTTATATCTATAAAATAGTAATTATTAAATAAATCTATAAACTTTGAGCCCCATTCGACAAATGTTATGCCATCTTCATAAATTATATCTAATAATCCAATAGTATATGCCTCAGCAATATCATCTAGTCTATATAAGTCGACATGTCTAAGTATGGTCTCATTATTTTTAAAAATCACATCATATTCATTAATAATAGTAAATGTTGGGCTACTTACAATTGTATTAGTTTGCATCTTATTTGCAATAGATCGTACAAGTGTGGTTTTGCCATAGCCTAAATCGCCATTTAATATAAATATATCTTTATTTTTAGCAATATCTATAATTGTAGAAGATAGATTATCAATTTCATCTATAGAAATATTTTTTTGATATACAAGTTTTTTATCTAACATTTTATAATATTATTGGCTACTCTTTTGACAAATCTATACCTAGCTCTTCTAATTGTGAATCGTCTACAGTAGAAGGACTTTCACTCATATTACATTGACCTTTTTGCGTTTTTGGAAAAGCTATTACATCACGTATACTACTTTGCTTTTGTAATAACATAACCATTCTGTCTATACCAAATGCAACCCCACACATAGGTGGTGCTCCATATTTTAATGCATCAAGTAAAAAGCCAAATCTTTCTTTTGCCGTTTCATCATCTATGCCAAGTATTCTAAATACTTTTGCTTGTATTTCACTATTATAAATACGCTGACTTCCCCCACCAATTTCAACACCATTTAAAACACAGTCATAGCTATCACTTCTAATATTTTCTACATCATTATCGAGCTTATCTACATCCTCTGCTACAGTCGCAGTAAATGGATGATGAGTTGAATAATAGCGTTTATCCTTAGCATCATATTCAAATAAAGGGAAATTGATAACCCAAAGTAAATTCATTTTATTTTCACCTATGAGGGATAATTTCTCCCCAATTTTTAATCTCAGATTTCCAAGTGCATCATAGGCCACTTTCTTAATATCAGCAACGAAGAATAGTAAATCACCTTTTTCTGCATTTGTAGTTGCAATAATATTTTTCTGCATATCATCTGTGAAAAACTTTACAATATTAGATTCTAACCCATTCTCAGTTACACGCATCCAAGCAAGCCCCTTTGCTCCATAGATACCAACAAATTTTGTGAAATCATCAATATCTTTACGGCTAAGCTTCTCACCACCTTTGGCATTGATACAACGAATGATGCCTTTATTTTCAATAGCACTTTTGAATACCTGAAAATCACATCCCTTAACAGCATCCTCAACATTTATAATATGCAAATCAAATCTTGTATCTGGTTTATCGCTACCATATTTTTCCATAGCCTCAAAATAATCCATACGTGGGAATGGCTTTGGAACATCGATATTATAAACATCTTTAATTGTAGAGGAGAGAAGGTCTTCCATAATAGTCAAAAATTCATCTGTAGATAAAAAGCTAGATTCTATATCAACTTGTGTAAACTCAGGTTGTCTATCTGCCCTTAAATCTTCATCTCTAAAACATCTAGCTATTTGGTAGTATTTTTCAATACCACCTATCATAAGAATTTGTTTGAATATCTGTGGTGATTGTGGTAGAGCATAAAACTCGCCCTTGCTCAATCTTGAAGGTACTAAAAAATCTCGTGCTCCCTCTGGTGTACTCTTATTTAAAATTGGAGTTTCAATATCCAAAAATCCATTTTTATTCATATGCTCACGTATTGATTTAATTATCAAATGACGCTTATATAAATTATCATACATAGGCTTGCGTCTAATATCTAAATACCGATACTTTAATCGTGTGTCTTCATTTGTGTCTATTTCATCTTCAAGTGAAAATGGTGGGGTAGAAGATGTATTTAATATTTCAAGCTTTTCTACCATTATCTCTATTTCACCTGTGGGTATTTTTGGATTTATCATGTCATCAGTTCTCTTCCTTATAACACCTTCAACAGATATAACAAATTCAACCCTTAGGCTCTCGGCTTGTTCATGTGCCTCTTTATTGGTCTCGGGATTAAATACAACCTGAACAAATCCAGTTCTATCTCTTAAATCAATAAATATAACACCACCATGGTCTCTGCGATGTTTTATCCATCCACAAACTTTTACTTTTTTATCAACATCATTTTTTGTTAATATTCCATTATCTATTGTTTTAAATCTCATTTGTATTTTTCCCTATATTATAGTAAGTGTAATAATTTTAGCAAAGTATATGATAAAAATATAAAAAAATCAATTTTATGTTAATTTCTATATTTAATTAGAACTCGTCAAACCTTTTTTATAATTAGTAATATCTCCAAAAAAACTATTTATAACTTTATATCCATCTTTCATTTTGTTTATATCTATATCTCTATACTTATAAAGATTTGTAAATGGCAATTCTATATTGGGGTCTTCGTATATTGGAATAACCCTCGCACGCCTACCTTTATCTGTATTAAAATAGTAGATATATGTCGCATAGTAATCGAACTGATACTCTTTCTTTTCATTAACTTTCAATAAAACTGTGGCCCCTATATCTATATATGGATATTTTGATTTGTGATTTGCTAAAAAATTACCCAAAGAATAAATTATTACACCACTATGATTCGTTCCATCATACCATTCAACCTCACGTGGAACATGGGGATGATGCCCTACAACTATATCAACACCACTTTCAATCATATCTCTCATGAGTTTTTTATCACTTTTTCTAGCATTAGTAACCCATTCTGCACCATAATGTATAGACACTATTTTTAATACATGGGGAGCTATATTTGATAAATCGCTTTGCACCTTTTTGATAAGCATATTATTATTTGTATAGAAGTTCATATAATATGAATAGCCTTCTTTATTGGTTGTATATCTTTTGGCTAATCCATTATCGAGGGTTGAAAATGCCGTCATAAATATATCTACACCATTTATATTTGTAATAACAGGCTTTATCTTTTTTTCATTTGTAGACCCACCGATTGCTATATCGCCAAATGAGCTAAGAAAACCCATAGTTTCTGTTTGACTTTTAGGGCCTTGGTCATAAGCATGATTATTAGCTACACTAAAAGTATTAAAAAATGTAGAAAAATATTTTAAATAATCATATGTTCCATTAAATTGAGGATATGGTAATGCTTCTTTATTTGTATTAACTGTGAACTCGAGATTTGCAAATGAAATATCTTGATTAAGGCTATTGCTTAGATGCATTAATGTGCTATTATCTTCTTGTACCGAATTAACTAGGAATGGATGTGTCATCAAATCCCCTACAAAGATAAAACTAACTTCTTTTAGGAGTTCAATCTCTTCTACTATTTCAGAATCACTTTTACTCTTAGTACATGAAGAAAATAAAATAGCCACAAATAGCAAGATAAGATAAAATAATTTCATATTTTCCTATGAACAATAAGTTATGAATAAATATACTTTATTCTGTTTCTGTACCAGCAGCCGTTGTATTTTCTGTAGCATCTTGATTTATAAATGGCTCTAAAGGCAATACTTTAATATCATTAGTACTCGCCATATTAGTAGTATCTAATGGAGCAACAAGAGATGTATTTGGTTGTGTTGTATCAACTGTATCAACTGTATCAAACACTGTTCTTTGTGAGCTAATAAATATAGATATTAATAAAGCTCCAACTATAAATATAGCCGAAAGGATTCTAGTCATTTTAGTCAAAACATCAGTACCTCTACTACCAAGCACATTAGCCTGTGCACTAGCGAATAGTCCTTCAGCCTTGCCACCTTGTATTATAACAAGTAGGACCAAAAGTACACAAACTATACCATATAAAATTATAAAAAAAGTAAGTAAACCACCCATAATTTATTAATTCCTCGATTTTTTATTAGAGAAAAGCATATTTATAAAATAGCCAAACCACTATATCACCAAAACATTATAGCATTTATAACATTTTTTTCAATAACTATTATGCAATATATCTATGCTGAGAAAATAGAAAAATTATCTTCTTCCATCTCTATCTCTGTTATAACCTCTATCTCTATTGTTGTTGTCATTTCTTCTACCTGAATCATTATTAAAATTGCTTCTCTTTGGAGGCTCAACATAACCTTCAGGTTTTTCAAGCAATGCTTTTCTACTTAAACCAATCTTTCCAGAAGAAAGTGATATGACTTTTACTTCAATAACATCGCCAGTATTTAATATTTGGTCTACAGATTCAACACGTTCATAAGCCAATTCAGATATATGGCATAAACCTTCAACACCAGGAGATATCTCTACAAAAGCACCAAAGTCAGTTATATTCTTTACAGTACCTTGATATATATCATCAATCTCAGGTTCTTTTGTATATCTTTCAATAAGAGCAATAGTTTTATCCATAATATCTGTAGACGAAGAAAATATTGTTACAATGCCAGTATCTTGTATATCTACATCACTACCTGTTTCTTCAATAATAGCCTTGATATTTTTTCCACCAGGACCAATTAAAATTCTAATTTTGTCAGTATTAACATGTATAGTTTTAAATTTTGGAGCATTGTCTGAAACTTCATTTCCTGCATTTGTGATAACTTTATCCATTGCAGTAAGTATTTCAAGCCTAGCTTTTTTTGCCTGCTCTAATGCTTCTTTCAAAATAGATGAAGATATACCGAGAAGTTTTATATCAAGCTGAAATGCTGTTATACCATTTTTAGTACCAGCAACTTTAAAATCCATATCGCCAAGATGGTCTTCTACACCCTGTATATCTGTTAATACTTTATATTTATCTTCACATGTAACAAGACCCATCGCAATTCCAGCAACAGAATCTTTTAATGGCACACCAGCATTAAGCATACCAAGTGTTGAGGCACATATTGTAGCCATTGATGAAGAACCATTACTTTCGAGTACTTCAGCAACTATACGTATTGTATATGGGAAAGCGTCTTTTGTTGGAAGCACTGCATTAAATGAACGCTCTGCCAAATTTCCATGTCCGATTTCACGACGTCCGGGAGAACCATATCTACCAACTTCACCAACAGAAAATGGTGGGAAATTATAATGTAGCATAAAATTTTTATTTTCTTTACCATACATATCATCAAGCAGCTGTGAATCTTTTTCACTACCTAGTGTTATAGCAGATAGACATTGTGTCTGTCCACGAGTAAATAATCCACACCCATGTACACGAGGCAAGATACCAACCTGTACATCAAGAGCACGTATCTCATCAAGAGCACGTCCATCAGGTCTTTTTTCATGCATGACAATAGCATCTCTAACCACTACTTCTTCGATAGCATGGCAGATAGCTGGTATTTGTTTTATTTTATCTTCTGTATATTTATCTTTAAGGGCTTCAACTGTTTCATTATAAGCAAGTTTCATATTTTCATTACGCTTCATTTTGTCAGCATTTTCATTTGCATTTCTTATTTTTTCAGTTGCATACTCTTCTACTTCTTTTTTTAATATTTCATCAAACTTAAATAGAGGCATTTCAAGTTTTTCAGTCTTACAAAGACGCTGTAATTCTATTTGCATTTCAATATATGGCTGCATTTCTTTATGGGCAAGTTCAACTGCTTCAATAAATATTGCTTCAGATACTTCTTTTGCCTCACCTTCTATCATAAGTATAGCATCAGCAGTACCAGCAACAATGATATCTAGA
Source organism: uncultured Spirochaetia bacterium (assembly GCA_947040495.1). Taxonomy (GTDB): domain Bacteria; phylum Spirochaetota; class Brachyspiria; order Brachyspirales; family Brachyspiraceae; genus CAMRBQ01. The sequence continues at coordinate 16,711 of CAMRBQ010000004.1, read as the reverse complement.
TCACTTTTTTTTAGCTCTTCATTTGTAGGATTTACAACAAGAGTTCCATCTACATAACCAACTCTAACAGCGGCAACAGGACCAGAAAATGGTACCCATGAAATCATTAGAGAAGCACTACTAGCGATTATAGCAAGAGCATCTGTTTGAAGTTCTGTATCAACAGAAAGTACAGTAGGTACAACTTGAACCTCATTTCTAAATCCTTCAGGAAAAAGCGGTCGTATTGGTCTATCAATAATTCTTGATATTAATATTTCCTTATCCTTAGGTCTTCCTTCTCTTTTTAGAAATCCACCAGGTATTTTTCCACCAGCATAATATCTCTCATTATAGTTTACCATCAATGGGAAAAAATCAGATTCTAATTTTGGATTTTTATCTGCAACCACAGTTGAAAGTATAGTCGTATCGCCTACTCTAAGTGTTACTGATCCATGAGCTTGCTTTGCAAGTAGCCCTGTCTCTAATATAAGCTCTTTTCCACAAAACCCAGCTTTTACTGAAATCATATTGTACTATCCTCTTAGGCAAAACTCTAATTATCTGCCATTATATTTTTTAAGATATAAAAATATCTTTTCCTGTATTTATTATTTACGAATTTTTAATCTTTGTATCAAAGATTTATAAGTCTCTAAATTTTTTCTTTTAAGGTAATTTAAAAGACGTCTTCTTCTTGCGACTAATTTTAATAACCCAAGTCTTGAATGATTATCTTTTTTATGTGTTTTGAAATGACCTGTCAGATAAATTATACGATTTGTCAGTAAGGCAATCTGTACCTCGGGTGAGCCTGTGTCTTTTCCAGTTTTACCATATTCTTGCATTATAACTTTTTTGTCTTCTACCGTTATAGCCATTATAAATCTCTCCTCTTAAAGTATTGATAAGTACTTAGCTTATCTTTGTTTAATATAATTTTAAGTTGTTCTAATGAATCCAGTTTTATATTACTTCGATGATAATGAAATAATTTAACATCTATGTTTTTACCGTATATTGCTCTATCATAATCAAAAATATAAGTTTCAAATTTTACACCACTATTGAGTGATGTCTTCCCAATACAAGTCATCGAAATATGCTCTTTATTTTCATCCTCTACAGTAGATGTAGAAAAGTAAACACCTTCTTTTGGTAAAACAATATTAGCATTTACAGCTGAATTTGCCGTTGGGAAATCTATAGTATTGCCAAGAAATCTACCTTTTTCAACAATAGAAGAATAACTATATGTTCTACCCAAAAGATTAGAAGCAAGTTCAACATCGCCATCTTCTATACACTTTTTTATGGTTGTCGATGATATTTTGTTATTCTCATATAGAATAAAAGGAAAAATAGTTGCATCAATACCGGATTTTTCACATAGCGATCTCAAAATAGAAATCGTTCCTTCTCTATTGTATCCAAAAGCAAAATCATTGCCAACAACTATCTCTTTTGCATTATAATACTCAATAATTTTATAAAAGAACTCTCTGTAATTCATTTTATAGAATTCGCTAGAAAAGTCAATAACAACTATATAATTTACACCAAGTTTTTTTAATAACTTTATATTATCATCAAAATTATATATAGTCTTCGATTCCATCTTAAATGTGATGACAACAGAAGTTGTATCAAGTAGTAATGCTTTATCTACTACATATTTTATAAGTTTTTGATGTCCTAGATGTACACCATTAAATTTACCTATTGTTACAATAGAATTTTCTATGTGTGATAATTTATCAAAGTTTATAGTTGTAGTATCCATGTCAATTTTTATAATATTTATCAAACCTTAGAGTATAATGTAATAAAAAAGCAAATATATTTAATGCTGTAGCTAAAAACAAAATTACAAGAGAAGATTGCACTACACCCAATCCATACAGTAAATTATAAATAGGGATACGCTTATTAATTAATGTAAGTATAATATTCAATATAAATACAAAAAGAGAATATACACCAAAAGAAACCATAATATTATGAAATTCAAGCCCCTCAACTGATAAAGTTCCACCAAGAATATAAAAACCCATCAGCAAAAGGAATAAAGATATATATAATATTATGTATATATAAAATGGTGTATTTACATCAGTAAAGAAAATAAATATAATACTAAAATATTTCAAAAATGGGAAAGCAAAAAATGTATCCAATATAGTATTATATTGCTTATTATCATTTATCTGAAAATCATATTTATCATAATGCTTTTTTGTATTATTTTCTATATCAATAATACTTACATCTACTAGCTCCAAATTTCCTTTATTTTCATTAGCATACTTTGCATCTATTAAATTATAATTATCTAAAATTAATATATTTTCATACTGATAAGCATTGGCATCTAAATTATCTACATATATAAAATTTCCACCATTATTATAAATCATCTGTTTTTTAAAACTAGTGGCATCCAATTCTATGCTTTGAGGAAAGAGAAATGATGATATAGAATTATAATTTATATATTTTATATAAACTGGATATATCACACCAAGAAATGCTATAACAAGTAAAGATATAATTATTGACATATTCCCACGCAGTTTCTTTCCTGTGGATATTAAAAGAATAGTAAATATACTTGCAAATATAGATAATGGGAAAAAATAGTTTATAAAAAAAACAAAAAATAAATAAATATAATTCATATTTTCAATACTAAAAACATTACTATAAATATCCATCATTTTTAATAAATAAAATAAAAATGACGCAAAGAATATTATAGAAAAATATACAAAAAAGTTTCTTATATTTATAAATGTACTCATAATTTTCTCAGTAATTAATTAATCTACTGTACTCCATTTTTGGTTTTTTAATATATCATATTTAAATTATTAATCTATATCTTTTATAATACTTTTTAATATTCTGTTTATGTTACATTTGTTGTTCTACTTCATTATTATTAATAGTACCACTTTCTATTAAATTATCTTCTTCTATAGTCCCTGCTTCTACATTTGCCGCATCTGTTGTATTATTAATTTCTAAATCAATAATACTTTCATCAATAATTCTATAATCTAATATTTCTTTTAATTTCTGCATTATAGATGATTGGTCTAATATATCAGTATTTTTGACTATCAATTTTGGATTTTTGCCGCCTTGTTCTATTAATGTATATATACTGCCATCATAAAAATTTATTAGAGTAGTCGTATTCTCATTGTTTTTTTTAATATTTATAATAGAGCCTTCTTTTTTATCTATAGTTGTTTCACTTGAGGAATCACTATTTGTCAATATTTTTATTTTACTACCATTTTTATCAAGGGTTTCTAGTTGACTACTCCCATCTTTATTAGTAACATTTTTTTCATATGTCCCATCTATATTTTGAATATTTATATCGATACTTCCGTCTATATTTTTTATAGTTGTATTGATATTCCCATCTTTATCAGTAGTCTCTGTTTTATTTGTACCATCAGGGAATATTTCTTCTTTGGTAGTCGAGCCATCTTTATTATTTATAATATTTATAATATTTCCAGATGTCGAATTGGTTTTTGTATCGATAGAACCATCTGCTTTTTCCGTTTTTATTATAATCGTACCATCAGGAAATGCCTCTTCTGTTATAATTCTTGCATCAGGCTTCCTTGTCACTGTTTTTATAGTACCACTTTCATCGATTGTCCTAATTATTATACTGCCATCAGTATCGCGAGTTTTGCTTGTTAGTAATATTATTTTATCCATATCACTTACTTTTGATATACGTGATACCATACTGCCATCAACATATACCGTTTCTGTTGTAGCCATCCCTTCATTATCTATTATCATAGTCACAATAGAACCATCAGGATTCTTACTTATGCTTAGTACGGTCCCGTCTGCATTATCAGTTCTATTTACAGTTGTTCCATCTGGTTTGCTAGTAATTGTAGATATTTTTTGATCTGGATACTCTATCCTTTGAAGCTCACTATTATCTGTATTTAATGTATATATTTCTATAGTACCATCTTTATCAACTGTATATTTTGTTAGGCTACCGTCAATCCTTTCTATTAATGTTGAACTTTCTATAGCATTAGATAATTTTGTTATAGCACTACCGTCAAGATATTCTGTATATATATATTGTTCATTATTTGCATTTGTAGAATATATATGCTTTGTACCATCAGTTATGAAACTTGTGCGTACTAGTGAGCCATCTCTCAAAATACTTTCTATATCTTTTTTACCATTTGAAAATATAGTTTCTTTCAATAGAGAGCCATCATTTTTTTGCATGATATTGACAGTAGAGCCATCATTATATTTTTTAAAAGTTGAAACATTACCGTCTATATATGTTGTAACCACACTCTCTTTTATACCACCCATACCATCAAATATATTTTCACTATAATCTTTGATAGTTATAGAACCATCACTATTAGTAGTTGTTGTAGTTGATATTTTGGCTTCTTTTGGATTTAATATATCTTCAATATTTTGATTACGTATCATATTTATAACATCTTCTATTTGAGTAAATTGATAATAATTGCTACCAACATTTGTCAAATATATTTCATAATAAATAGAAGCATTTGTATATTCTTTTAACGCTAAATAAGTATGCCCTAGATGTAAATATGGACTATAATATATAGATGGATTTATACCCTCATTAGAGGCATTAGTATTACTATTTGTATCTTCTGAAAATAATAATGAAATATTTGTAGACGGTTTATAATTTGTTACTATATTTGTAGATATAAGTGAAGTGAATATATTTGTTTGATGAAAAAGCATTTGGCTTTCTATTTTATTTTGTCTATCAGTTATATTTTTTATACTATCACTTTTTTCTTCAAATGTTTTTTGATTATTAGTTAGCTCTGTTTCATTTGTGATAGCATTATCTATATTTGTATTAGACATTGAATTTGTTATATTATTATTTGTATTAAATATTGCATTGGTATCTATAGAAGTATCATCGCTATTTTCTATAGAAGTATTTGCATTATTAAAATATTTATCTGTAAATTTATCATAAGCAGATGTATCATTTAAAACTATATTTGTTATATAATTTGTTTCAATAACCATAGAGTTCGTCATTATTTCTATAATTTCAAATGAATATGGTGAATATGTTTTATTGGCAGCTTTTTTATACCAATCTAATGCATCTTTATAATTTTTTAGCTGATAATAAGAATTAGCTATATTATTATAATATGAAGTGCTATCTTTGAGGTCTAATGCTATCTTATAATAATCAATGGCATTTTTATAATCCTTATCTATAAAATATGTTGTCCCCAAATAAAAATAAAGCATATCATTTTTAGATAATGGATTCTTCTCAAGATATTTTAAAAATGCTCGCCTTGAAATATAATACTTTTTGTCAAAAAATAATTTTTCAGCATCAAGAAAATCTTTATCCAAAATAGGTCTAACATAATAATTAGTATCTGAATTTAATAGACTATTTGATATAGATGTGTTTGTTTGGCTTTGTGCTTCTAGAGCATTTGTTATAGATGTATTATTAGTCACTGCTTCTGTATTATCTATAGTATTTGTATTAGTTAATGTTTCTTGTGAATAAACTGCTGTTTTTAATATAATAAATATAACAGTGAGAGAAAGATACTTTTTCATTTTTTACCCATATACTTTATAAAATTAATTCCAATTGATATTTATAAGTATAAAACTACTTAAATATAAAGTTGTCAATTTTTGATATAATCAAAATAATGATTTATTAAAGAGTAAATAATATATTCGCTATAGCTTCTAACTTGTTTATTTTCATCACAAATATCTTTTACAAATGAAAATAATTCTTTTTCTAAATCAGCATAATATATTTTGCTATAGCCCTTATATTCAGAATCATGATAAAACATGCCGCGTAGTTGGATTTGTTTTTGCTTTATATCTTCATCATTATTTTCAATATGCATATGTGCTGAAAATATTCTTTTTATAAGATTTTCAACAACAACTTTATTATATATAACAGCACGCTTTACATGCTCATCAATACTTCCTTCAAATCTACTAAGCTCTTCATCAAAAAAAGCAATGGATACAGCAGATTTTATATCGGCAAGTACAGCCTTCTCTCCATTTATCATCAATTTTTTATTTACCATAAATTATAAGAAGCCCCTCAGTATTTTTTAAGTATTATTTATTTAATAAAATAAACACTTCCTACTCTTGTCGGTATAATTCCCAATTACGTTATAAATTAAAAAATATATTGTGATAGCATAAATATATAATAAGCACTTCGTCATTGAACCCAGTACCTAGATTTATTTATTGAAATATCTGTTGTTATAGTATAAAGTATAGATTGTTTCAATAATTACGTCGCACTTGATTTCTTATTCCGCATAGAAAAACGTATAATTTCTGAATAGCTCGTCGACATATCCTCGTGGTGAGGAGCATGTGCGAAAATTATTTGGGTAGCATTATGATAATATATAAAAGGTGGTAAAATTTTGGATACTTTCGTTTTTTTAGCTTTGGTCTTTTCGTTTGTCGGTGGTATAAATATACTTGTTGGTATAGTATTTACAAAAAAATATCGAATAATTAAAAATGACCCTTATGAAATTGCAAACGCCGATATAATAGACATAATACGAAAAGTTCGTAGAAGGAATAAGGGCTCATCAGTTAGCTATTATCCGATTTTAAAATTTAGCTACAATGGTACAGAACATACAGTAAAATCAGAAATGGCAGTAAAACTTAGAAAACCCAATGGCAACAAACATTTTGTGGCAGGAGATAATTTAAATTTTAGATCAGAGTATGAATTTGGGGTACCCGAAGGTAATAAGTTTGCCATAGGGGATAGAATATCGGTCAGAATTTATAATCATAACCCAGAAAAAGCAATTATTAATAGCGATACAATAATTAAAAACTATGCTATTGCGAGTGTGATATTTAGATTACTTGGCACTATATTTTTTGTGCTGGGACTGGTGTTTTTTGTACTTATTTTGATATAAAATTTTACTTAATATTATTATTTAATGCCATCTTGCATCATTTGTATCATTTTATTGTTTAGCTCTTTGGCACTATGATAACCAAGCTCTTTCAATCTTTGATTTTTTGCGGCAGTTTCTATTAGTATATATACATTACGACCCGGTCTAACAGGGATACAAAGATAAGGCACATTTATACCAAGCACATTTTCATAATGATCATCAAGACCAGTTCTATCATATTGCTTAGCCTCAATCCAATCCTCAAGTAAAATAACAAGCTCAAGTTTTTTCCTATCTCGAATAGCACTCATGCCAGAAAGTCTAGCTACATCAACGATACCAATACCACGAACTTCTATATTATGCTTTAATACCTTATTAGTTTTCCCAACTATAACGTTATCATTGAGCCTCTTAAATTCAACAGAATCGTCTGCTACAAGTCGATGACCTCGCTCAATGAGCTCTAGTGTAGCCTCACTTTTGCCAACACCACTTTTCCCTTTTAAAAATACACCTACACCAAATACCTCAATAAATACACCATGCATAGTTGTACTTGTTGCAAATTCATCTTCAAGTAAATTTATAAGTGCATGGACAATCCTACTAGTATTAAGTTCGCTTATAATTATAGGGACTTCATGTTCTGTCGATTTATCTATAAAACCATTAGGAGGGGTGATATCATTTGAAAATAAAAAAACTGGGATATTATATTCAAATATTTTGTCAATAGTGCTACTGTTATTATTTTGATACATTTCACAAACGTAGCTTGCCTCACCCATACCAAAAAGTTGTATTCTATCAAATGAGAAATGTTCAAAATAATCAAATAAAACCATGCCCGGTCGATTGACATCATAGGTTGAGATTCTATTAGACAAACCTACATTATTAACCAAACGAAGTTTTAAAGGATTTGACTTCTCATCATTTATTTCTAATAATCTTTGTATAGAAATTTTTGCCATTAAACTTTCATTTCCTCTTTTGCTATAGACTCTATAAGTTCTTTAGCACTCTCAGACTTTATGAGCTTATCAACAAAGTTTTGATTCCCTCTAAGGATTTTAGCAATAGTTGTAAGCACTTTGAGGTTTTCACTTGCAGCCTCTTTTGGCGATAAAAGCATAAATAATATATGAACTTTTTTTTTGTCAAATGCTTTATAATTTATACCCTTTGGTAAAGTAGCTATAGCAATAGTTATTGATTTTATAGAACTCGTCTTAGCATGTGGTATTGCTATACCATTGCCAACACCTGTACTCATAAGTTGTTCTCTAGCAAGTATAGCTTTTTCTGCTTCTTGTTGGTCTTCTATAATGCCTGATTTATATAAACGCTCTACCATAGAACATAATAATTTATCCTTATCTGTTCCATCCAAATCAAGCATTACAGCTCTTTCATCAATAAAATCAATCAATCTCATAAGTACCTCTGTAGCAATATTTTTTAAAAATCTAATACTTTAATAATTTTAAACTTAGTCTCTGATTCTTTATATATACATTCAGGATAATTGGTAATACTATTTATGTAAACAATATAATTCCTACTTTTGTCTAAAATAAGGTGCTCTATTGCTTTACTTGCATTATGTTCTACTAATTCATATTCAGATTTCTTTTTTTCTACTATATGATTAGCAACTAATTTTATTTCTATTTCACTCCATGTATCATCATAATATTCTTCATCGTCTCTTGCTATCTCTATATAACTATCGTCATCTCCAGATTTAAATAAAAATATAGGTGTACTTCCTACTTTTACTTTATACATATCATCTGTCTTTTTTATTGGATAATAAACAAAATAATGTTTTCCAAGTAATTTACATTGCATAACACCTTCAACAATATCTACAATAGGTTTATGAAATATAGTTTCGACATCTACATCATACTCATGCGCTGATTCAGACTTCGTATGTGCTTCTTTAACTCTATGCTCTTGTGTTTTTTCTTTTAATTTTATAACTTCTCTTTCTACTTTTGCAAAAAGAGCATCTATTGCAATATATAAATCATTGTCAATATGCTTAATATAAAAAATCTTTTTACCAAAAATTAATGTGATTTCAACAATATAGTCATTATGTATATGTTCACAAATTATACTGGCATCAATAATCTTATCAGAATAATGTTTTATCTTAAACATTTTATCTGAAATATGTTTTTTAACATTTTCTGTTACACGGACATTTCTTCCTAATATGTGTTGATGCATAAATATTACTCCTTTTTGTTATTAAATCTATTTATTTCTTGATGAGGGAATCTTTAACTGACTACGATATTTTGAAACAGTGCGTCTTGCAATACTAACACCTTCTGCCATTAATATATTTTTTATTTTTTCATCGCTAAGGCTTTGTGTCGAATTAGATATAATACGTTTTATCATCTCTTTTACAGACCTTGATGACATTGAACTTCCTATTACGCTAGAAAAAAAATACTTTAATGGAAATATACCCCAAACTGTCTCTAAATATTTTCTATTTACAAGGCGGCTTATTGTAGATTCACTAACATTTACTTTTTCATATAAAGCAATATCTTTTAATCTAAGCGGCACAATGCTTTCTTTACCATTCTCAAAGAACTCTATTTGTAAATCAACTAAAGCTTGTCCAACCTTATATAAAGTTTTACCTCTGTCTGACAAAAATCTAATTAAATTACTTGCTTTCTCTTCTTGTTCTTTTAAATAAAGAAGAGTGTCTTTATCCTTAGTCCCTTCTTTGAGTCTAGTATATTTTTTATTAATTTGCAAGTGGGGAATAGCTTTATCATTAGTTTTTACAGTCCATTTCCCATTTTCCTTAAATATAAAAAGTTCTGGCACTACATATTCGATATGGCTATTATCAAAAGCACGAGCTGGATATGGTTCAAGTTTTGATATAAGCTCCCTTGCTTTTTCTATATCATCTATAGTTATACTAAGTTTATCTATAATTATATTATAATGATAGTCAATAAGCTCATTAAAATATTTTTCTATTATATTTATAGCTATATCTTTATATTTACTATTATTTCTTTTGAGCTGTGTGATCAGTGCTTGCTCTAAATTGTTTGAAGCAATACCTAAAGGTTCAAATGTTTGTATGATAGATAATACATATTCAGTATTTGCTAAGTCGATATTATTTTCTTCAGATATTTTTGTTGTTGTTGTTTTTATATACCCATCATTGTCAATATAACCTATAAGTATTTGAGCTATATATTTTTGATTCTCATTCATATTAGTTATATTTACCTGTTCTATTAAATATTCAAATAAACTTTCATTTTTAGAATCTATGGTTTGTTCTAGTATGTCTGTTGTAGATTTATTCTTTACTTGGTTTTTATAATCATAACTGTCATAGCTTGAATTAGATTCTAAAAATGGATTTTCTATTAATTGTTGCTTAATATGTTCATTTAAATCAGCTGTAGACATATAGAGGATTTCTAAAGACATAAGCATTTTATTGTTTAATACAAGATTCTGCTTTGTAGAAATTTGTAGTCTATTATTAATGCTTGCCATATATAAATAATATTAAATCAGTAATGTTTTTTTGTCTAGAACTATAAAGTAACATTTAAAATGATTCATTCAAATATTACTTTATAATATAGTATAATTTTTTACAATGTATATTTTATTGCTTGTTGATAAAAGACACTAAGCCCTATATCTTCACTATCTAATGTTTTTAATATTGTTTGACTTATTTCAATAAAATTTGCAAAATCATATGTAATAAAATCAATGTAGCAATAACTCTGTCCCGTAGCACCACCAATAACAACACCAAAATCAGAAGCTTTTTCTATTATAGAATCTTCAATATTTGTTCTTATATCTAGCATTTCATCTTTATTTAATTTATCATTGGCAAAATAAAAATAACCTAAAATTGCTCCTGTATCTTGATAAAGCTCTTTAATAATATATGTATCATTATCATAATAGGCTGAAATGATGTCCATACAAGATGTAGTACCTATAAAGATATCTTCTCTATAGTTAATATAGCCATCTTCATCGGTCTCTTCCCTTGCCTTTACATTATAAACTGTATATGAAGTAATATTTTCTGTAACATTTTTTAGGTTTTTTAATATATAATCATATAATTGACCTAATGTAATAGTCTCTTCTTCTGGTTCTTCTTCCAAAAAATCTATAGTACCAATATATCCTATAGTAATAATTTCACCAATAGCCATATCTAAAAGTGGAAAAAATATACCAAAACATTGGTCTTGATCTTTTTTAGATATTTCTGCAAGTTCATTATGATATATTTCAATATCAATTTTATTATCATCTGTTAATATTGGAACAATTTTAATATCGCCTGCTGTAATAGTTGTTTCATATCTTTTCATAGCAAGCTTATCTATATTATCCATCCTTCTTCTACCAAGAGTAAATATCCAATTTTCTTTCAGACTTTCAGGCATTTTTGATATGAGATATTGTCTTACATATATTCTAAATTTATTACCATCAATTGGAAAAATAATTTCATATTTATTTTTTTCAGTATAAAAACCAATTTCAAAAATAGGATCTTCAAAAATAATTTTTAAAATATCATCAGTTAAATTAGATAAATCTATTGCATTTTCATTATTGCTATTATCTACAGCCTCTCGTATTTTTTGTTCTTCTTGTTCAAATGTTTTCCAAAAATCTTCTATACGTTCATTAGTATTATATCTATGATATGGGGAGCTTAGAGAATCTATAACATCATTATATATTTCTTTAGCATTATCATATTCATGGTCAATACTCAAACTTTTATTTAATGACTCAAGTGCATCAAAATATTTACCAAGACCCCAATATGAATATGCTAATCTATAATGTAATTTTTTATCTCTCTTTTCTTCTTCTTCAAGAGCATGAAAAATATTTACTGCTGCATTAAGGTATTCTGTCTGTTCCTCAATATTCTCTGAGTTATTTGCTAAATTATTATAAGCACGGCCAAGTTCAGATTTAATATCATATGTTTGGTCATTTTCATCTAATATTTCTATTAAATCTATAATCTTTTGGTACTCTTTTTGTTCATCTAAGCCATCAATTTGTTGTAATAAATTTTGCATTTTAACTCCATAATTCCATAATTCCATAATATGAAAGATTTATTTTTTTTTACCCTGATTAGCAACGGCTTCCATAGCCTTTTTTACATCTTCTGGGTCACCAAGATAATATTTATTGATAGCTTTATAATTATCATCAAGCTCATAAACAAGTGGCATACCAGTAGGTATATTTACTTCTATAATATCTTCATCAGATATATCATCTAAATATTTAACAAGGGTACGTAAGCTATTCCCATGTGCTGCTACAACAATATTTTTACCCTCTTTGACATCTTTAAGTATTTCATTTTCCCAATAAGGAATAACCCTTGCAACTGTATCTTTTAAACATTCTGTAAGAGGTAAATCTTTTTCATTCATATTTGCATATCTTTTATCTTTACCTGGATATCTATCATCTGTTTTTTCTAATGGTGGTGGTGGTGTATCATAACTACGTCTCCAGATTTTTACTTGCTCTTCACCATATTTTTCAGCAGTTTGAGATTTATTTAATCCTTGTAATGCACCATAATGTCTTTCATTTAATTGCCATGCTTTTTCAACAGGTATCCATGATTCACCCATTTCTTCAAGTACGATATTTAATGTTTTTATTGCTCGAACCAATACTGAGGTATAAGCTTTGTCAAAACTATAACCATTATTTTTTAAAGCCTGACCACCTTTTTTTGCCTCTTCCATCCCTTTTTCAGAAAGAGTAACATCTGTCCAGCCTGTAAATAAATTTTCTTTATTCCAAACACTTTCTCCATGCCTTATAAGTACTATTTTTTTCATAAAATTATCCTCTATTAATGATTTTTTAGAATTATATATAATTATAATTTTTTGTCAAAATAATATGTTAGGTAAAACTAACATTTATTTAAATAATATTGACAATTTACCTTTATAATTGTATTTTAATTTATAAGAAAATTATATATTGAGGAGTATTTTATGTATAATGATATTAACGAAGACAAACCTAAAGAAATTATAGAAACAGCAATAAACTTTGCAAAAGAGATGATTGATGAATCTACAAAAGATGCCATCAATGAAAAAATAACAAATATAATTGAAAATATAGACGGTAAAAGTATGACAAAGGCTTTATTAATTGGTGGAGCAATAGGTTTATCAGCGGTTGTTATAATCTATAAGATTGTCAACAGGTCTTAAATTAAAACTAATAAAGCATTATATTCTATGTATAATGCTTTATTAGTTTTATAAGATATTTACATATCTTCGCAAGACTTTATAGCTTCCTCTAAAGTATCATATACTTGAAATAAATCTTCAAGTTCAACAATTTTAAATATTTTCTTGACCATAGGTGTAATAGAACATAAAAGAAGGTGTCCACCTTGTTCATTTAGTTTACGCATAGCAGAAATAAATATCCTAAGTCCACTTGAACTTAAATACTCAACATTTTTTAAATCAATAATTATTTTCTTTACGCCTAAAGTAATCATTTTTTCAAGTTCTACTTCAACAGCTAAAGATAAATTCACATCGAGTTTTCCTTCAAAATGAATTACTTTTACATCCCCAAATTCTGTAACTTTAATACCCATTAAAAATCTCCTAATATACTTATAATTAATCTATATTTTATCTACTTTAATTGTAGTACATATCGGCAATCAAGTCAATATATTTCAATGCAATTTTATAAATTAGTATTTATAAATCATTAAAAATTTAGATTTAACAATAAATATTATAATAATCTCATTTTTATACTATATAAATATATATAAATCCCTATATAAATATGTATAAAATCTTTAAAGCAAATTTAAAGCAAACCGAATATTAAAGTATATAAAATTGATATTGTTTTAATAAATTATGAATAAACTATTTACAAATTATACTAGATACGCCTGTTATAATGAAGATGCAATAAGTGGCATGAAAAAAATTGAAGATAACTCTGTCGACCTTATTATAACTGACCCCCCATATGGTATAGAAGGTGATAAGTTAGATAAACATTATAATCGAAATGAAAGTTTTGTTATTGATGGCTATGTAGAAATACCACAAAATGAATATGAATTTTTTACAAATAATTGGATAAAAGAAGCTATAAGAGTATTGAGACCTGGTGGCTCATTATATATAGTTTCTGGCTATACAAATCTTGTTTATTTATTAAATGCTTTAAAATATAATAATAATATGATAGAACGTAATCATATTATTTGGAAATACAATTTTGGTGTTTATACAACAAGAAAATATGTCAGTTCACATTATCATATTTTATATTATACAAAAGGTGATAAAAATATAACTTTTAATACTGATTGTAGATATACACTTGAAGATAGAAATAATATTGGTAGAAGTTTACGATATAATGACATGGAAGATGTTTGGATTATAAATAGAGAATATAAAAAGTCTACCATAAAAAATAAAAATCAATTACCTAAGGCACTTTTAGAAAAAATAATTAACTATAGTAGTAATGAAGATGATTTAATACTTGATTTATTTGCCGGTAGTTTTTCTACAATGGAAGCAGCATTAAGATTAAATAGACGCACTATTAGTTTTGAAATAAATAAAAATGCTTATGAATATGCTATGGCAAATATAAGGGAAAATTATAATAGATTAGATTTAATAGAAGATAAAAAAGAATTAATAAAGAATTACGTATAATGAGGTTGATACCTAAAATTAGCAACATTTTAAGATACGAAACCCTCTTCATAATTTTATACACTGTTCACAATAATAATACTATCTTACAAGCACTTTTGGAACCCCACTATACGTAAATACCATAACGGCATTAAATACATTTTAGTTAAAAACATATAATTTTTCAACAATATATAGTACATAAATTATATTTACAATTAAGTATAAGTTTCACGTGAAACCTTTATATAATTACAAATATTTAAAAAATCAAGCAAAATGTTCCACGTGAAACAATATTTACTTATTCATCATAGAGGTGATTTTGATATATAAATCGAAATGGTATATATATTTTACCATTTTCTTGATAGTCTTCATATAATTCTGTAGGTGGCTCTCCTATATTTCCTGTATATTCAATAGCCTTTTGACATGAATTATTTAAACTATTCTGACCTGAAGTTGATTTTCTAAGGAAATCTACAAATTCAACTGTACCATCTTTATCTATAGATAAAAGTATTTCAACTTCATCACTACGTATCAGCCCTAAAAAATGTGCTTGATTTGGTATTGTATAATTCCACATCTTCGATATAGAATTAACTAATGTTCTAAAATACCAATAATATGGTAATGCCTTAGTACCTACTCTCATTTGACCTGTTTTACTAGAAAATACAATAGCTCTTTCAGCACCCTCATCAAAACTAGAAGGTATTTTTTTATCTGTACTGCTTTGGCTCTCTGTTTCAGGCCTATATATTTCTACATCAGCTATATCATCATTAGGTAAACTTATTGGGTTTTCTTGAGTATTTTTTTGTTTTTGTTCTTGTTCTTTAACTAGATTTTCTTTTTGAAGTGTTGCCCATTTTGAAGGGAAAAAATTTGGTATTGCTGTCATTTCACCAGATGACTGTATATTTTTATCAGAAACAAATCTTGTTTTTTCTTCAAGTTCTTCTTCTATATCTTCTTCTATTGGATCAATTAATATAACATAATTATCATCTTCATTATTTTTATTATCTTCTATACTATTATCCACCATACTTTGTAAATAATTAATATTATAAATAAAAAATGATACTATCATAAGATGTATTATTATTGATAAAGAAAAAGCAAATATATTTTCTTTAATCTTATAAAAAATTTTTACCATAAAATTACTTTCTTCATTATTTATATAACAATATAATATATTTAAAGTAATAAAAAGACAAGATGACTATATTCCATTATGATGTAATTTATATAACTATATTAAAATATAAATTTATTTTATAAATTCATATATAAAATTTAATTTATAAATTCATTTTTTAAATTCATAAATGCCAATTTCTATGTATTAAATTTAATTTTTGAATTTTATTAACAATATAAACAAGTTATTAACAATTATAAATTTAATTTATGTACTTATAGATATATTAAAAATATAAATTTAATTTATAAATTCAATATATGATATATATTATCTTACTTTAAGTTCTTCACTAATGTCAACTTTTATATAATCTATTATATTTAAATTAATTAATTATTAATATTATTACAGTGTTAATAACTTTAATAATATTAATAATTAATTTTATTATATAGAAGGAAATAATTATTTATATTTATAACATGTTAATAACTATATATACCTTTAAGTAGTCTGTAATAGACTATCAAATATTAAATTTGTTTGTATAAATTCAATATTTGATTAGTGTCTTAATTGTTAATAACTTGTATAAAATAATAATAACTTATCAATATTTAGAATATCTGTTTTGTAATTAAAATAATAATTAAATATTTAACATAATATATTTACTATTGTTTTATATACCAAATATAAATTGACTTTTCTAAGTTAATGTATATATTATAAAGTATATTCATGTTAAAGAGGCATATTAC